>CAJATL010000304.1 GCA_903944895.1 uncultured Bacteroidota bacterium | reverse complement strand
CAATGTAAGTTAGGTACAGGTTTATGCTCATAAGCAGGCAAATTATGTAAGGTAAATGCAAGGGTTACGCAGTTCGTTTCATAAATCGGCAAATCGGCAAAATCATGCTCAAACCCGCATCAATAAAAGAAAACCGGCAAATTATGGTTGGTATTATTCACTGCGTTTCGTTGTGGGGGGCTTACGATGAAGAATGCCATGATATTAACAAATATTTTATGGAATTTGCATACACATTTGATAAAGACAAATTTGTGCCGGGGTGGTTGTACCAAATTAGAAATACAGTATCGCCAGGAACATTTATGTTTGATAGCAAAGCCTTTCCAGATACTAAACCCGAATTAAAAAAACTTGATGTTGGTGCATTGTTTTTAGATAAAAAGTACCATTGGCCGTCTGGTGGATTAATGTCAGGCAGATATGACAAATTCATTAAAGAGCTTATTGAATCAGATCCAAAAGATGAGCAGAAGGTTAATACAACAAAAGAAAAATTTCTTGCTCATATTTACAATGCAATTACCAAGTCTCAAAATTTTTAATACCAACTAAAGATGGCAGATAATAAAATCAAAGCACTTGCAATCAAAGTTCAATCAAAAGATGAACCAAGTGGTGTCAAATTCGAATGGGATAAAATACCTCAACTTGAGGTTTTTACTAAAAATATTATTATTCCAGAAATTGCAATCGACAAAGATGGTAATACTTCAGTTGATATTGGTTCAATTGTTTCAGGAATGCCTACAGTTTTTGCCAGAGCAGACATGTTTAGGAATGCACTTGACAATGTTACTGACCTTAAAGCTGAGGCAACAGGTCTTATGCTTTTCTATAAAGCTTTAATAAATGAATGGAAGGGTTTTGTCAGTTGTATTGCCTTAAATTATAAAGATTTGGAAATTGTTCCTGTCCATTTGACTTATTCTGATGGCAAAAATATTATTGACACATCAAATATTTATGAGCCAACTGGTGCTTTTGGAAATGTGTTATTTGAAAGGAAAAAACTTTGGTGTAATCTTACTTTGCCGGACAGAGATCAAATTCCATTTATAAATGTTATTAAATTTAACAAAGAAGTAGTTGGCGGAACATCTCCTGATAGTTTTTTATTTACATCTGTATCTTACAATATCAAAGAAAAACTTCCATTTATAAAAAGTGGAAAATTCATTGATCCGTTTCAAGATAAAAATGCTGATCTAAAACCTACTGAAGTTGCTAAAATTTATGGTTATGCAAAGCATATTCTTCTCAATATAAATAGGTTTGAACACAATTATGAGGGATTAAGTGATTCCTTACGACCTAAAAATTATGGCAATATTTCAAGTTGTATTCAAGATTGGATGGCTGAGATGGTTCAGTATCAAGAGGCAAAAAGATATCCAAAATTAGAAAACCAAACGCCTCCTGAAGTAGGTTCAATGTTTGAATACCCATTTAGCTTATTGTTTAACTACTCCACTGAATTATATGGTGTGGATGGTCAAATATCTACCGATGCAAGTCAGCCAGGCAGTATCCCATTCGATCCTAAAGATTTATTATTACCTGTATCTACTGAAGTTGCTCAGATTAGGTTTACGAATGCAGATAAGAAAAATTTTTTAAAGACAAAGCCTATACTTTTATTAGAAGCAGAAACCCTTGGTGAGCCAAATAGTTATACATATTTTACACTTCCATTAACTCCAATTGCTTTAAATTTGTTTGGATCACAACTTGATGCTTTAGTTGGATTTAATGAAAATTCGAATGTAAAATCAAGACTTTCAGCGATATATGATCCAAGCCACAAAGATGGCGAAAAGTTAATCGTTACATTAAACTTATTTACGTTACATGGTGGCGAACCTATAACTAAACAATTAATCTATAATATCAATCCTGAATCAATCAAAGGGAAAGATATTTTATTATGGCCTAATTTTATTTCAAAACAATGGAATCGTTATTTCCTTTATTCTGAAATTCCTCATAATGATGTAAATTTTCAAGCCACTCCATTTATTGGGGATGTAAATGACGAATTTTTCCGTATTGTTTTAGATGAATCAGGAGTTCCAATTTATCTGGCTGAAAAAGGAAAAGCAACCATACTTCCTGATAAATATAGCACTATAAAAGTTCAATTGCATATAAATTCCAACTCAGCAATTGCAGATAATAAATATAAATATGAAATATACGAAAGCAACCAGCCATTTAAGGGAATTAGGTTTGCTTTCAATGGCTTAGATTGTGGTTTCGGTATTATTCGATATGATGGTTCAGGTAATAATCCAATATTGCCTAATAATATGCTTTCAGTAACAAAAAATCTGATACACGCAAAGCTGGGGTTTGATTTTGGAAGCACCAATTCATCTGTTGCGTATTATTCTGATGGGAATAATGCAGTTCGTGATAATATCGTCCTAAAGAACCGAAGAGTTTCCTTGCTCTCAGATGATAATAAAAATAACGATGAAAGACCTGCAGTTGAAGATGAGATTTTCTTTTTTCAAAATGATGAGATAATTACCAATTCAATCAAGTCTGTATTAACAGTACATGATCCGAGGAGATTGGTAAACGAGAATAATATTTCACCTGATTCATTGGCAGCTCAAGCTGTTAAAGGAGGCTTCCTTTGCTTTGAGAAGAATTTGCCTATCGAAAATGCACAAAATAATCGTTATACTTTAGGCTACACAAGGGTTGGAAAAGCTGAATTAGTATACAATATGAAATGGTCTAATCAACCAATTGATAAAAGTCACAAGGCAGCTTATCTGAGTTCCTTACTTTTGCATGTATACGCTCAGCTATTTATTGAAAATCATGTGCCTAAAACATTAAAATGGTCATATCCATCCTCAATGGGTAAGGATTTATTAACCTCTTATCAAGGTATTTGGGATTCTCTTAAAGATGTTTCCCCAATTGTAAGTGATGGGACAATAATTATATACCCACCCTCAGATCTAAATGATATTGGTGATACTTCTTTAGGAAACAGTTGGGTTAATGACAACGATTCTTCTCAAACGAATAATTCAGGCTGGGGAAGTATTAGTAGCGGCGAAAGCAGTTGGGGAGCAACAAAGGAACCAACTCAGGAACCAGTTGCATCAGGTTGGGGTGATGTTGGTGTAATTAAGAATAAAAAGACTGCAATTGAAATAGGAACCGAAACCGGACCCATTCGTTTCGAATTTAAACAATTAGCCGATGATGAGTCTTTAACAGAAGCATGCGCTGTTGCAAATTATTTAACTAGACCGAATGGAGGTTACACTATTAATCCAGGAGAATTAATACTGTGTTTTGATATTGGAGGCAGCACTACTGATATTACGGCCTTATGCCAAATGGCAGATGCTGATGGAAATACAGGCAAAGCAATGATCAAACAAAACTCAATTCGATTTGCTGCTCAACGCGTTGCCGAAGCCACAAAATTTTCGCCGAATTTCAAATCGGTTTTATTGAAAATGTGCGAAAAGAAAAAATTTAAAATTGAAGGATTGAATGCTGGTAGCAATAAATATAGTGAAAATACTGCACCCTATTTTTTCGAACAAGTAGTTGATAGATTAGATGCTATAGATTTTGATGATTTTTATCGATTAATTGCTGCCGATTGTAAGGAAATGATGAGTGTTAACTTATATGTTACAGGTCTGATTATGTATTATGCAGGACAGTTAACACATAAACTCAGGGCAGAAATTATAAAATCAGAAGATGCTCCTCCAGCAGTTAAAGCTCTAGCACCAAAAATTAAAATTGCTTTTGCCGGCAAAGGAGCAAGGATATTTGATTGGTTTAGTGCAGTTAATTCAAAAGCAGCTAATGATTATTATACCCAAATGTTTTTAAGAGGGATCGGAGGGGAGTCTGTAGCAAGAACAACAATTTCACCAATTTCAATAAATCCACTTAAGATTATTGATATTAATAGTCAAAAAGCGGAGAATAATGCCGATGTTAAATATGAGGTTTCTAAGGGATTGGCAATCCCTACTAATCAAACAAAAATATTAGTACCTAAAAATAAAAATGCTATCGAAGTTTTAGGAGAAGATAATTTTTGTGTTGTAACTCATGCCGGAGAATTTAAATATTTAGATTCTGTAAATTCCATAACCCCTGAAATGATGGATTGTTTGGGAGACCAATTTATTTGTTTACCACCTACGGGCAAAGCACCTTGTCCCAAATTTATGGACTTTGCTGATTTGTTTTATAAAGTATCATCAGCATGGTTTGGTTTAAAAATGAGTCAGACTGATTTTATGACCGGTTTTCAAGACATGAATATCGAAAACTTTATAAAAGGAGACACAGAATACATTGAAGCCCGAAAAAGAAAAAATGAACAGAAAAAATTTGATTATGTAGCGCCAATTATAATTTTAGAAGGCATGAAGTTTTTTGAAAAACACTTATTGAAAGCCATTAAAAAATCTTAAATATTAATGAACTTCTGTGTACTTGTTAAAATTTCAAAGCATAAGGTTTCTTTCTGGTATCAAACAGAAGGAAGTATATATGCGCCATTGTCAATAAAGGAATCAAATGAAGTTCCTTTGTATTTTTATGTTTGTGGAAATGATTATATTTTTGGCACAATGGCTAAAGATCGATTTTATTCCCACGATCCTAATTCTTATGGTGATTATTTTGATATAGTTACAGATCCCGCAAAACATTTTACTATTTATGGGATTCAAAGACCCGTAAAGCAGTTACTTTATTATGGGATTGAGCAATATTTATCACACTTTATAAATACCGTATTATACAAAAGTGAATCAATTGAATCATATCGCCAAACTTTTCCTATTCGTTTTATTTTTGACACCGATATCGAGGATAAAGAAAAAGCACTAATAGAAAGCCTTTTTAAAGAAGCTGGTTACGATAATGTTGGAACTATAGTTTATCAGGAAGCTTTGATGAAGGTACTTACCAATGGGGGTCTAATAACTGCCAATAATTCTGTACTTTTACTTACGGGTATTGATAATAATTTGTATCTTGAATTATATAGGTCTTTAACAGAACCAATAACAGGATTTTCTAAATTAATTGGATTGGGAGCAGATCCCAGAGTAAGAATTCTTGCAGAAGAAATTCTAGAAGATATTGTTGCATTACATCCATATTTAGCAATTAATAAGGAAGTTGAGCTTGCAGAAATTCAGCCTTATGCAGCTGGTTTATTAGATGAGAATATTGCAATAATAAAAGGTAATGCTATGCTTTCTGATGGAAAATCGTACTTCTTTGAAGTCAAGAAGCGTAAATTGAATGACCGAATAAACTTTATTACTAAGGATGGGATTCTTATTCAGGGTATTAATTCATTGCTGGAAACAAATGGAGTTAGTATTAAGAATACAGTGATAACACTAATCGGAAGGGAAATAAATACCTCATTCTTTGAAAATAAATTATTAAGTACTTACCCAAGAGTAATCAGAGTTGATGCTGCTCATTGCTTGGATACCATGAAATTGATTTTTTATAAAGTTGCTCAATCTGGATACTTGTTAAAAAAAAACGAGACATCAACTTTACTACATCAGATACCGCAACAATCAATGCCACTAACACCAAAACCAGATGTATCGGTGCCTCATATGCCGTCTTGGCCGCAACCGAAAGGAGTTTTGAAATCAATTCCAATTTTGCCACCGCCAGCGCCGCCAAAACCAATAGCAAAAACGCCACCACCACCGCCACCACCAAACCCGACGGCAAAAACGCCGCCACCACCGCCACCACCACCAAAAACTGTGTCGAAAGCAAAATTACCGCCTTCGCCACCACCACCACCGCCACCAAAAACAGTGTCGAATGCAAAATTACCGACTTCGCCACCTAAAAGAAAGTAAATGAACTAATTTAAATAAAAGAAATATGGCAATAGATTTAAAAAAAGGTTCAAAGATTAACCTTAAAAAAGCAGCTCCCCTTGGGAGTAAGATTTTTATTGTTGGGCTGGGTTGGGATCCAAATCCCAATGCTTCCTCGCAAGCATTTGATTTGGATGCAAGTGCCTTTCTGGTCGGAGTGAATAACAAAATAATTCGTGATGAGTATTTTGTTTTTTACAATAATCCAATTTCTCCTGATGGTTCTGTCGCATATGGGGGAGATAACCGCTCCGGGGCAGGAGAAGGTGATGATGAAACTTTACTTGTAGATACATCAAAAATTAATTCTGCAATTCAACAGATTGTTTTCTCTTGTTCAATAAATGAAGCAGAGGAACGCAGGCAGAATTTTAGTATGGTCAATAACGCATACATAAGAATTTATGAACAGAATTCAGGAAATGTGATTGCAACTTATTTTTTAGCAGAGGTAGCTTCAAACGAAACGGCGTTTATTTTAGGAAGGTTATTGAATACTTCTGATGGATGGGAATTTGAAGCTTATCCGGTTGGATATCCTGGCGGGCTTGAAACATTAGTTGAAATATATACTTAATTCAAAATATTAACTACTTTATCTTAATTATTATGGCAATAGATTTAAAAAAAGGTTCTAAGATCAACCTTAAAAAAGAAACCCCACAAGGGGGTAAAGTTTTTGTTGTTGGACTCGGTTGGGATCCAGATACTAATTCATCTTCGCAACCCATTGATTTAGATGCAAGTGCTTTTCTTGTTGGTTTCAACAACAAGTTGGTGAGTGATGAATATTTTGTTTTCTACAATAATCCTAAGTCTCCTGACGGATCCGTAATTTATAGCGGAGATAATCGTTCCGGTGCCGGAGATGGAGATGATGAAACAATAATTGTAGATACTTCAAAAATTAATTCTGCAATTCAACAGATTGTTTTCTGTTGTTCAATAAATGAAGCAGAGGAACGCAGGCAGAATTTTAGTATGATTAATAACGCTTACATAAGAATTTATGAACAGAATTCAGGAAATTTGATTGCAACTTATTTTTTAGCAGAGGTAGCCTCAAGCGAAACTGCTTTTATTTTAGGTAGGTTATTGAATACTTCTAATGGATGGGAATTTGAAGCTTATCCGGTTGGATATCCGGGCGGGCTAGAAGCATTAGTAGATATATATTCATAATAATTAATTAAAAACTTTTGTTATGGCAATAAATCTTGACAAAGGAGGTAGGTTTAACCTGCAAAAAGCAAGTCCAGGCCTTACTCATATTGGAGTTGGACTTGGCTGGGATCCAAATGATACACTTGGCGGTCCTGCATTCGATCTGGATGCCAGTGCGTTCATGGTAGCTGAAAATTTCAAAGTACCAGCTGATGGGTATTTCGTATTTTATGGAAATCAGGTTTCGCCTGATGGGGCAATTCGATCTTCTGGTGATGATCAATCAGGCGGCAATAGCGAAGAAGGCGATGATGAAACATTGTTTGTCGATTTGCCTCTGGTAAGCTCTTTGGTTGAACAAATTATTTTTACAGCAACAATTTGTAAATATCCAAATGACGCTGCAAAAGATCGCCGTACCCTTAATTTGAATTTTGGTCAGGTAAGCAATTGCTACATTCGGATATACAATCAGGACACTGAAGAAGAACTACTTAAATTTAACCTGAAGGAAAAATTTACTACGGAAGATGCTCTTGAATTTGGCAGATTGTATAGATCTGGAGACTCTTGGGAATTTGAAGCCATGGGAAGACCTTCCAATGGTAGTTTAGGGATTTTAGTTGATATGTATACTTAACTTTTCAATCTTCAGCATTAATGGCTATTAATATAAATAAAAAAGGGAAAGATACACCGAGGTTTAATCTCTCAAAATCATCCATACCTACTTTGGAAGTCGATAATTTAGAAAGATTAGATGAACCTAAAAGCAACCCAAAAGATTTGATCCTCCCATCAAATGATGGGAGTAAAGTTAAAACTGCATCTCCTCCTTCATTATTTCCTTTGAAACAAGCCATTGTTGCTGCTTTACTTTTATTTATCGCAGCAGGATTATTATTTTATTTTTTCTGGTTAAAAACCTATCTCGAAGATAAAAATGCAAAAAGGTATTACACTTATGTTGATAACTTGATTCTGCGCTCATCACAAATGGCTGGGGTAGATTATAATTTTATTAAAAAACTAAATTATGGTGCAGAACTGCTCGTTTATACACAAAATCCTGAATATGGCGAGTGGGCTTATGTAAAAGCTAATGAAATAAAAGGATATGTTTCTACGCAATTCATACTAAACAAAAGAGATTTCTATGAGCTAAATGGAATATTTGGAGATGTAGAATCAAAAGAAGCAATTTCAACAGCTAAATGTAGAAAAGCATTACTCGCATACTTTCAGGATTCTGTAAATAGAAATATTATTGGTAAAATTGACCCTCAGATTCAACAGGAAATTTATGGTAAGTTAAAGAATAATGAAATCTGGCAGGTTTTCTCAAGAGGAAAAGATATCAATCCAAATACTATTGCATTCCCAAGATTTACTGATCCCATTTCAAAATTTACTGATTTTGCTTGTATCATCAAGAATATAGTGTCAAACAAACGAAAATTATTGCTGTTTTCTTTTTCTGAAACTGGAGTTCCAAACCTCGTTTTTGAAACTGAAGCACCTGATGAAGGCTATATTAAATCCATTAAAAGTACCTTAAGAGTAGGAAATAACATACCCTTAATAGAATATACACGTTAATGAAATGAGAATTAAGAAAAGAGAGTTTTTATTCTGGGCTATTATTATTATTCCGTATCTCAGCTTGATTCCGGCTTCATTCTGGTATTTCAATCAATTGAGACAAATTGAAAATTCATCTTTCATAGTTATAAATAAAGCTGATTTTACGCTATCTCATTATAACTTTAAAGGAGAGCTACTTCAAAAATCAAAGATAGCATACGGAAAAAACCCCGGAAATAAAACAATGATTGGAGATTTGAAAACCCCTGAAGGGATATTTAGAATCGCTGGTTTTGAAGATGCATCAACTTGGTCGCATGATTTTAAAAATGATTCATTAGGAGAGATTATTGGTGCTTATGGCCCATATTTTATTCGCCTTGATGTTCCGGGGCAAAAAGGGATTGGGATTCATGGAACTCATGATGTAAACTCTATTGGCACAAGGGCATCAGAGGGGTGTATAAGAATGAATAACAATGATATCATAAGATTAATTGAAAATATTAAAACAGCTTCTATTGTTGTAATAGTTCCAGGTATTGATGACTTAGCAGAAAATCATTTAATTATTGAATCAAAACAAAAAACAAATAAAATCACCAATCAAAAGAAAGATTCAAAAAAAGAGATTTCCAAAAAAAAGCATTCTTTATCCAAACAAAAAACGCTCATAAGAACTAAAAAACATTAGTTGATCGCAAAGAATTATAAGAAAATGAAATGGTTATCATAAAACATAAAAATATATTTGGAATATGCCTTCAATATTTTTTAAATAAGATAATTTAAAAACTACGATAAGTATTATAGAACTAACAAGTAATAATTAATTTAATTAAATCTACTATTATGGCAATAAATCTTGACAAAGGAGGTAGGTTCAACCTACAAAAAGCGAGTCCAGGACTTACTCATATTGGAGTTGGACTAGGATGGGATCCAAATGATACACCTGGTGGGCCAACGTTTGACCTGGATGCCAGTGCATTCATGCTTGGTAGCAATTTTAAAGTACCAGCTGACGGCTATTTCGTATTTTATGGAAATCAGATTTCTCCTGATGGTGCAATTCGATCATCAGGCGATGACCAAACCGGCGGCAATAGTGAAGATGGCGATGATGAAACATTGTTTGTCGATTTGCCTCGGGTAAGCTCTCTGGTTGAACAAATTATTTTTACAGCCACTATTTGTAAATATCCAAATGACGCTGCAAAAGATCGCCGTACCCTTAATTTAAATTTTGGTCAGGTAAGCAATTGCTACATTAGGATATACAATCAAGACAATGAAGAAGAACTACTTAAATATAATCTTAAGGAAAAATTTACTACGGAAGATGCTCTTGAATTTGGCAGACTTTACAGATCTGGAGACTCTTGGGAATTTGAAGCCATGGGAAGATCTTCAAATGGTAGTTTAGGAGTTTTAGTTGATATGTATACTTAACCAATAATTAATATATAAAAATATGGCTATTGAATTAAATAAAAAAAGTGGAGAAGAAAAACCCAGGTTTAATCTCTCTAAATCAGATGAATCTAGCACAAAAGGCAATGATTCTATCCGGAATGGTGAATCTAAAAAAAAATTCGACCTTTCTAAGTCGTCTCAACCTACAGCTCAAGTTAAAGAAGAGGAAAAATTAACTCCAACTAACCATAATAAAATTATTCTTTTTTCAATTTTAGGAATAATATGTCTGGCTGCACTTATTTGGTTTGTCACAAAACCAGGAGAATCTACTAATCAACAAAATGCCGGAACAGAACAACCAACATCAAGTAATCAAATTTCATCCGATAACAATACTACTTCAAATTCTGAAGGTAACTCTAACCAAAAATTAGTTGAACAATCACAACCTCAAGTACCAGCAGCGGCAGCAACTATACCATCACAGGAGTCTCCGGCTAATACAGCAAAAAATGAAGGGGAGAATATCCCTAAGCAAGAGGCTCCGGTTATTGCAAATATTCCATACAAGAAAGATGTGTCATATCAGGTGTATCAGTTCCCATTCGGTGCTTCTGATTATTCGCAGGCCAATCCTGAGCTTGATAAATTAGTTGAAGCTCTAAAACAAAATCCATCAATGAAAATTTCAATTACAGCTTTTACTGATGACATAGGCGATGCGGATTACAATAAAGATCTTTCTGAATTGCGGGCAAAATCAATTCTTGATTATCTTCAGAAAAAAGGCATAGATTTAGGTCGAATGAAATCTCAAGGTAAAGGGATTTCAACAAAATATGCAACCAAAGCAGAAAATCGTAGAGCAGAGTTTGTATTAAACGAATAAAAATGAATGTGAGAGCACCTGGTATTATTGATTTACCAGGTGCTTTTCTTAAAATAAATATAAATGACAGGTTCAATTATTAAGATAATCCTCGGATTATTTATTTGGATGGTTTTACCATCGTTACTTAAAAGGAGCATCAGAAACAGGACATCTTTTAAGTTCATAAAAGTATCATGTTTGTTGATTGGAATTCTGATTATTGCATACGGGGTATTTGGATTCTTAAGCGGTGTTTTGAATTTTAATGTTTAAGTTCAAAAGAAAATAATGGAAACAAATTAGTTACTTTAAAAATGTCTTGAAAAATTTAATATTTATGAGTGCACAAGTACATGAAATACTTATTTATAAAGGCGAAGAGCATCTAATGGCCAGTGATCCATTTGCACAATTTTTATTGAAGAAGAATATTAAAATTAAATTGAGAAGCTTTAGTACCGGGTGTTTGAGAGGATATTTGGGTAAATGGGAAATAAAAGATAATAAACTGTATTTTATTGATTTTCAAGGACAGGCATTTATTGGAGATTTAAAACAATTTCCGGAAGAAATTGAAAGAGCTAAAGAGTTTTATCGAAAAATAAGAGTTCCAAACAAAACTGATAAGTCATCAGATCAAATAGAGCTTAGTCCAACACAAATAGTAAGTTTATCAATAAAAACTTTTTTTGTTGATCAAGAGATTATTTTTGCTGATTGGTTTAGTGGCATCATAAGATTACAAACCGGCAAGTTTTTATTTCCTGGTAGTACAGGATTCACTTCAATTTATGAAGAAGATGTTTTTTTGAAATTTGAAAATGGCAATTTAATAGATTCAAAAATAGTGAAAAACGAAATAAAGGGAAGAGTACTTCCTCCTCCTCCCATGATAAATTTGGAATAATCGCCTCAATTGAATATTAAGTTGAATTTGAATTATTAAATGAGGTGGATTTAGTAAGGTTATTTTTTTAGTTTTTTTTCGCTTTGACTCTATCCTATTTTTGGTGTTGGATAAGTTAAACACAAGGTTGATTTTTAGAATGGCTTTTCCAAAATTGATGGAATATATTTTTGATCAGGACACAAATTAATGTTTGATAGTATTTTATTAGAATTATTGAATGGACTTTAATTTCTAAACTTAAATAAATAGTAATAATAATGAGCAAGCTAAAAGAATTAAAAAAATCAATTCTCGCCGATGGTGTTATTGATGAACAAGAAGTAAAACAACTTCGTGAAGTACTTTATGCCGATGGTATTATCGACAAAGAGGAAGCAGAGTTCCTATTCGAATTAAACAATGCTGTTTCGGGGAAAGAAAATCATCCTTCGTGGGCAAAATTATTTATCGAAGCTATTACAAGTTTTTTGCTCGAAGATGAAACTTCTCCCGGAGAAATTGATGGAGATGAAGCAAAATGGTTGATTGAAAAAATCCAGGGTGATGGTAAACTCGATGAAATTGAAGTTTCGTTGCTTAATAATCTAAAAGCCAAAGCCAAAAAAATACCTCAATCAATAATTGATTTATCAAAGTAATTATGGAACACAAAAAGCATTACGCCGGCTTGACTGATGAACAGGTTATCGCGAGCCGAAATAAACATGGTGCAAATCTGCTGACACCACCAAAAAGAGAGTCACTTTGGAAATTGTTTTTGGAGAAATTTGAAGACCCAATCATAAGAATTTTACTGGTAGCAGCATTTTTATCACTCGGAATTTCATTTGTCCATTGGGAGTTTGCCGAAACAATTGGAATTTTTTGTGCAATTTTATTGGCTACAGGGGTGGCTTTCTGGTTTGAAATGGATGCCAATAAGAAATTTGACATCCTGAACCAGGTTAACGATGATACCATGTGCAAGGTTATCAGAAATAACAATGTTTGCGAGATTCCAAAAAAAGACATTGTTGTAGGTGATATCATACTTTTAGGCGCAGGCGAGGAAGTGCCGGCGGATGCTTTATTAAAAAATGCCGTTTCATTACAGATTGATGAATCCTGTTTAACAGGAGAACTTATCATTGATAAAACCACCGATCCTGAGAATTTCCAAAAAGGAGCAACATATCCATCCAACTGGGTAATGCGGGGAACAAAAATTATGGATGGTCATTGTGTAGCCGAGGTATTAAAAGTTGGTGATGCTACAGAGTTTGGCCAGGTTGCCGAAAAGTCAACCGAAATGAGTGGTGAAGAAACACCACTTAATCAGCAATTGGATAAGCTGGCAAAATTAATTGGTGTAATTGGATTGGGGCTGGCAGCTTTTACATTTATTGCCAGGTTTCTAAAAGATGCAATTTTAGGAGATGTTCCATATACAATTACTCAGTTTGGGTTAATCAGCGGCGTTATCCTAACCTCACTCATTGCACTCATCAAAGTTTGGCTTCCAATTATTTATGATGGTTTTGAACTTGCTGGCAAGGAAAAGGAATTGCCAAAGAGTGTTGATGAAGGAAGCTGGATAAAATGGATAGGTATCAGTTTAGCCTTTTTCGTGGTTTATACATTATTAGGAGTCCCTTTTGGTGTAAATCCTTTATTAGTCGAATCCTGGGTTTCGATTGAAACAGCCGGACATATACTCCAATATTTTATGATATCCGTTACACTAATTGTGGTAGCCGTTCCCGAAGGGCTTCCTATGAGTGTTACCTTAAGTCTTGCACTGAGTATGCGTAAAATGTTGAAATCAAACAATCTGGTTCGTAAAATGCATGCCTGCGAAACTATGGGTGCAACAACAGTAATTTGCACTGATAAAACCGGTACGCTCACACAGAACCAGATGAAGGTTCATAAAGCAGATTTTTTTAATTTGAATGGGAATCCTTTTGCTGATAACCAGATAAGCCACCTGATTTCGGAGGGTATTGCTGTTAATTCAACAGCTCACCTGGATTTTTCTAATTCTTCAAAAATACATTCTCTCGGAAATCCAACCGAAGCTGCATTGTTGCTTTGGCTTCACTCAAATGGTTTAAATTATTTGGAATTACGCGAAAACACTACTGTTATTGAGCAACTTACTTTTTCGACTGAGCGAAAATTCATGGCAACGCTGGTTGATTCACCATTAATCAATAAACGTGTTTTATTTGTTAAAGGCGCCTCCGAGATTGTATTGTCAAAATGCAGCAATGTGCTTTCGTTACAGGGTTTAGCACTTGTGGAGGATGCGTCTCATGAAATCGAATCCTTACTAACTCAATATCAGAATCAGGCCATGCGAACACTTGGTTTTGCTTATGAGATAATAAACGATGAAAATGACCGGTTTTTAAATGGCAGTCTGGTTAACACAAATCTTACCTTTTTAGGAATCGTTGCAATTTCTGACCCAGTTAGAGTTGATGTTCCGGATGCCGTAAAAAAATGTCACCTTGCTGGAATTGATGTTAAAATTGTCACTGGTGATACATTCGGAACAGCATTGGAAATTGGACGTCAAATAGGAATTGTTAAAAATAACGATAAACCGGAAAGCATAATTTCAGGTCCAGATTTTGAGAAATTGAATGATAAAGAGGCTTCTTTTTTATTGAAAGATTTGAAAATTATGTGTCGGGCAAGGCCTGGTGATAAACAACGTCTTGTTCAGCTCTTGCAAAAATCTGGCTCAGTGGTTGCTGTTACGGGCGACGGCACAAATGATGCACCAGCTTTAAATCATGCTCACGTTGGGCTTTCGATGGGTTCGGGTACTTCAGTGGCCAAAGAAGCAAGCGATATTACTTTAATTGATGATTCGTTTTCGAGTATAACGAATGCAGTACTTTGGGGAAGATCAGTTTTTAGGAACATTCAACGTTTTATAGTTTTTCAATTGACTATAAATGTGGCTGCTTTAATTATTGACTTTGTCGGAGCAATTTTCTGGGGCAAACTTCCGCTTACGGTCACCCAGTTACTCTGGGTAAATTTGATAATGGATACATTTGCCGCTGGTGCGTTGGCATCACTTCCACCTGATCCAAAAGTTATGAATGATAAGCCTCGCGACAGGAATTCCTTTATTGTAAACAAAGAAATGGCACAAGCCATCTTTGGCGTGGGATTGCTATTTGTTGTTCTTTTGTTAGGCTTGCTGTATTATTTTACAAAAACCGATTATTTTGGAACCAATGATGCTGGCTTAAGTACAAAGGAATTAACGGTGTTTTTCACTTTCTTTGTAATGCTGCAATTTTGGAATATGTTTAATGCAAAAGCATTTTTTAGCGGAAAATCAGCATTTAATGGCTTATTCAGAAGTGTAGGTTTTCTGATTGTAGGTTCTGTAATTTTGATTGGTCAGATTTTAATTGTGGAACTTGGGGGTAAAGTATTCCGAACAGTACCCTTAACTTTAAATGAATGGTTTATTATAATAGGCTCTACATCTCTTGTTTTATGGATTGGAGAGTTAGTTAGAATGATAAAGCGAAGTAGATAGAACAAACTAAAAAAAGCCACAAGTAACAAAGTTTCTTGTGGCTTTTTTTTCAGGTTAATTTGTTTTCATCAAAAGGACAAGCTTAAAAGGCGATTATCTTAAAGCTATAAAATGATTGAGAAGAAGACACTATCTGAACGGGATATTTGCACCAAGTTTATTACACCGGCTTTGGAAAAGGCTGGCTGGGATAAGCAATTGCAGATACTTGAAGAGGTATCGTTTACGGATGGTAGAATTTATGTTCGTGGCAAACTTACGGCAAGAGGAACCAGAAAACGCGCAGACTATATTCTTTACTACAAATCGAACATTCCTGTTGCAATTATCGAAGCCAAAGACAATAATTATTCGGTACGGGCAGGAATTCAGCAAGCCCTGGACTACGCTCGGGTATTGGATATCCCTTGTGTTTTCAGCAGTAACGGCGACGGCTTCCTTTTTCACGACAGAACAGCAAGCGACGAAAATATTGAAACCGAAATCGGAATAGACGAATTCCCCAACCCGGAACAACTTTGGGAGAAATACTTAAAGTACAAAGGCATCACTACGCCCCAGGCTGAAAAAATCGCTTCACAGGATTATTACTTCGATGGCAGCGGAAGAAAACCAAGATACTACCAGCAAATTGCGATAAACAGAACAGTCGAAGCCATCGCCGGCGGGCAAAATCGGATTCTGCTGGTGATGGCAACAGGAACAGGAAAAACCTACACCGCTTTCCAGATCATACACCGGCTTTGGAAAAGCGGAACAAAAAAACGCATTCTCTTTTTAGCCGACCGAAACGCTTTGATTGACCAGACTAAACGTGGCGACTTTAAACATTTTAAAGATAAAATGACTGTGGTGAAACACAGGCAGATTGATAAAAGCTTTGAAATTTATTTAGCCTTGTACCAGGGACTTTCGGGCAACGATGACGCAGCCAACGTTTATAAACAGTTTACACCGAATTTTTTTGATCTGATTGTTGTGGATGAGTGCCATCGTGGAAGTGCCAGAGAAGACAGTGCCTGGAGAGAAATTTTAGAGTATTTCGGTAATGCAACACAAATCGGTCTTACTGCAACTCCCCGGGAAACAGACACCATCAGCAACATCGAATATTTTAAGGAACCCATTTACACGTATTCCCTCAAGCAGGGCATTGATGATGGGTTTCTTGCGCCTTACCGTGTTATCAGGGTTGGATTAAACATCGACCTGGAAGGCTGGCGCCCGACGGATGGAAAATTGGATAAGGATGGAAACCCGGTTGAAGACAGAATTTACAACCGGAGGGATTTTGAACGGACACTGATTATCGATGAACGTTCAGACACCGTCGCTAAAAAACTTACCGAATTTCTGAAAGGCTACGACCGCTTTGCAAAAACAATTGTTTTTTGTTCCGACATTGATCACGCCGAAAGAATGAGAACTGCCCTTGCGCGGCATAATGCCGATTTGGTTGCCGAAAATTACAAGTACATCATGCAAATTACAGGTGATAATGATGAGGGCAAACGGGAGTTGGACAACTTTATCAATCCCGAAGAAAAATATCCTGTCATTGCAACCAATTCCGAATTGATGACCACCGGTATTGATGCGCAAACCTGCAAAGTAATAGTGCTGGATTCAAACATCAATTCGATGACCAAGTTCAAACAAATCATCGGGCGGGGAACCCGGATTAATGAAGAATACGGTAAACTTTATTTTACTATTCTGGATTTCAGAAACGCAACCGACTTATTTGCCGATCCTGCCTTTGATGGTGAACCGATCAGAATAAAGCCGGTAACAGAGGAAACAGATTTAGGCGATATTATTGATGAAGAAGAAACCACCGAAGAACCGATCGTTGATAGCGAAACAGGCGAGGAAATTATCATTGTTCCAACAAAAATTCGTTACCCCGAACCAAGTACTCCCGATTCAAGGGTAAGTGAACCCAGGCATAAGATTTACGTAAACGGCGTTGATGTAGCTGTGTTGATAAGCCGTGAATTGTATTTCGACCAGCATGGCAAACCCATCACAACAAGCTTAAAAGACCACACCAAAGAAATCATTAAAGGAAAATTTGCTTCGCTGGACGATTTTCTGAACAAATGGAACACCACCGAACGCAAAGAAGCGATCATTGCCGAATTGCAGGAACAGGGTGTTATGGTGGAAGCATTGTACGAAGCCGTTGACAAACAGGTTGATTTATTCGATTTGATTTGCCATGTAGCTTTCGACTCACCACCTTTAACCCGAAAAGAGAGAGCCAGCAATGTAAAGAAACGGAACTATTTCAACAAATACGGCGAACAAGCCCGAAAGGTTCTGGAAGCCTTGTTGGATAAATACGCCGACGAGGGTATCGAAAATATCGAAAGCATGGAAGTTCTGCAGGTAAAGCCATTGAGCGATTTCGGCTCTACCATCGAGATTGTAAACGGGTTTTTTGGCAGCCGTGCAAAGTACATCGAAGCAATAAAAGAATTGGAAAACGAACTTTATAAAGTAGCTTAGGTATGTGTGTTATTTCAGATAAAATTACATTTTGTACCTGCAATAGCGGGTCAGTTGAAGCATTAAAAAATTATTGGGCTTTGTATCGTGCCGATAAAGGGAAAAATGAATTTTTAATAGGTGAACCCATGCTTCCTTCCGAGTTTACCGACCCCAACTACAAAATGAATAGCCTGACTTTGAGTAAGAGGCTCAATGAACCTGATGCCTTTGATATTCCCATCGAATTTAAATCGAAAGACCAGCTTTTAGTGGGTTTAAATAATTCAGCGGACGGTGCTGATACACTGACTTATTGCTTTATTTTTTCAAAAGGTAAATGGCGGAAACAATCTATTGATGTATTTCAATTAATCAACGAATACAAAGAGTTTACCTTTGGCAAAATGCAACAAATCAAAAACGCAAACAAAACTACACAATGAGCAATTCACAAATCATAATCTATAAAACCGAAAGCGGGCAAACAAAGCTGGAAGTGCGGCTGGAAAATGAAACTGTTTGGCTTACGCAAAAATCAATGGCTGAACTGTTTCAAACCACTTCCCAAAACATTACCATTCACCTGAAAAATATCTTTGAAGAAGGCGAACTGGACGAAAACCCAACTTGTAAGGATTTCTTACAAGTTCAAAAAGAAGGCTCCAGAATGGTTGAGCGGAAACAGAGATTCTACAACCTCGATGCGATAATTTCTGTGGGCTATCGTGTTAAATCACACGTTGCTACCAGTTTTCGCATTTGGGCTACGCAAAGGATTAAGGAATATATTGTTAAAGGTTTTGTGCTGGATGACGAACGGCTTAAAAATCCTGATGTTCCTTTCGATTATTTTGACGAATTGCTCAGAAGAATTCAGGACATCCGGACTTCTGAAAAAAGGTTTTATCAGAAAATTACCGACATTTATGCAACCAGCGTAGATTATGATCCAACCCTGGAAACCAGCATTTCTTTTTTTAAAACTGTACAAAACAAAATGCATTGGGCAATTACCGGGCAAACTGCCGCCGAAATTATCAAAGACAGAGCCGATAGCGCCAAACCATTCATGGGTTTGACAAGTTGGAGAGGCGTTAAACCAAGAAAACAGGATGTCGCCATTGCAAAAAATTATCTGAATGAAGAAGAACTTTCCGCCCTCAATAATTTGGTTGAACAATACCTTGTTTTTGCCCAGGGACAGGCAATGAGGCGGATTCCCATGTATATGACAGACTGGATTGAAAAGCTGCACGGTTTTTTAACCATCAACGACAGAGAAATTCTGACCAATGCAGGAAAAATCTCGCACGAATTAGCCATTAGTTTTGCTGAGGAAGAATATGATAAATTCAGACTAAGAACCATCGCTGAAAACGATGTTATTTCGGATGATTTTGATGCCAGCATTAAAAACTTAGAACAAAATACAAAAAAGAGAAAAAAGAAATGAGCAACATAGGCGGCGTAATAAAATCTATCAGAGATATTTTCCGTAAAGACCCCGGTTTGAGCGGCGATGCCCAGCGCATCGAACAATTGGGCTGGATGATTTTCCTGAAGCTTTTCGACGATAAAGACAAAGAAAAAGAAATCCTCGAACCCAATTATAAATCGGCAATTCCAAACGAATTGCAATGGCGCAACTGGGCCGAAAACGACGAAGGAATGACGGGCGATGAACTCATCAACTTTGTAAACAACAAACTGTTCCCGCAACTGAAAGATTTGCCGGTAACCGCCGATAACCGTCTGGGCGTTATCATCCGCAACATTTTCGATGGCACCAACAACTACATGAAGAGCGGAACAACTTTCAGGCAGGCCATCAACAAGCTCAACGAAATTGATTTTAACAGCAGCAAGGAGCACCATATTTTTAATGCCATTTACGAAGATATTTTGCAAGGCCTTGCCACCAAAAAAGATACCGGCGAATTTTACACACCCCGCGCTGTTACGCAGTTTATCGTGGATATGGTAAATCCGCAATTGGGCGAAAAACTTAAAGACCCCGCCAATGGCACCGGCGGTTTTCTGGTGTGTGCCATCGAACATCTGCGCAAGCAGGTTAAAAATGTGGCCGACCTCCGGATTTTACAGGAAACCATCACCGGCACCGAGCTAAAACCCTTGCCTTTTATGCTGAGTGTGATAAATCTGATTATCCACGACATCGAAGTGCCGCAGATCGAAAATGGCGATTCGCTGAGCCGTGAATATACTTCGATAAAGCAGGCCGACCGGGTTGATATTATCGTTACCAATCCTCCTTTTGGCGGAGTGGTTGGCGATGGTATGGAAACCAATTTCCCGCTGAATTACCGCACCAAAGAGAGCGCCGACCTGTTTTTGATTTTGTTCATCCAACTACTCAATGACAGAGGTCGGGCAGGCATTGTTTTGCCCGACGGCAGTTTAACCGGCGAAGGCGTGAAACAGCGTGTACGCCAGAAACTTCTGGACGACTGTAACCTTCACACCATCATCCGGCTGCCGCAATCGGTTTTTGCACCCTATGCCACGGTCAATACCAATTTGTTGTTCTTCCAGAAGGGCAATCCCACCAAAGAAATCTGGTTTTACGAACATACCCTGCCCGAAGGAGCCAAAGCTTACAACAAAACAAAACCCATCCGCATCGAAGAGTTCGACACCATTAAAGCCTGGTGGGCTAACCGGCAGGAAAGCGAAGTAAGCTGGAAGGTTTCCATCAAAACAATTATCGAACGTAGGTACGATCTGGATATTAAAAACCCAAATAAAGTGGTTGAAGAAGTGGTGTACGACCGGAAAGCAATTCTGGCTCAGCTCGAACATTCATTTGAAAAGTCGTTTAAAATTATTCAGGAACTTAAAAACTTATCGTGAAATGCCATTTGTAAAGGTTTATATCCATTTTGTGTGGAGTACCAGGAATCATCTTGCCTTTTTAAATTCCGCGGATTTAAGGCTGAAAGTCTGGAATCACATTCGCGAAAATGCTATGACGAAAGGGATTTTCGTTGATTTTATTAATGGATATTCTGATCATTGCCATTGTTTAATATCCTTGGGTGTTGACCAAACCATTCAAAAAATTATGCAATTGATTAAAGGAGAATCTTCATTCTGGATTAATAAAAATAGTCTGACCAAAGAGAAATTTGAATGGCAGGATGAATATTTTGCTGTATCTGTTTCTGAATCAGTGATAGATAAGGTAAGGGAATACATCAGGTTTCAGGAAAAGCATCACCAAAAGAAAACATTTCAGGATGAGTATGATGAATTTATTACAAAATATGGATTTGAAAGACACAAGGATTTTGGCTAAAGCCAATTTGGGATTTGCAATTCTTTTTCCCTCCAGATAAATCTGGAGGCAGTTCAAACCCGCATGCATCTCAAATTACAATTTAAACCTGATTGAATAGGAATGTGGCTTTAGCCCATTCGATAAAAACGAAAATACATTAATTGGCTTTAGCCAAAACATTGTGAACAAATTGAATAGGAATGAGGCTTTAGCCCATTCGATAAAAATGAAAATACATTAATAGGCTTTAGCCAAAACATTGTGGAACAAATTGAATAGGAATGTGGCTTTAGCCCATTCGATAAAAACGAAAATACATTAATTGGCTTTAGCCAAAACATTGTGGAACAAATTGAAT
>CAJATL010000303.1 GCA_903944895.1 uncultured Bacteroidota bacterium | reverse complement strand
TATCTGACTCCTCAAAATCCTGCTTTGCCAGTGATGATGGACGAAATCACCGATAACAATAATCTGGTAATTATGCTCAGCGAAAACGGTGTTTACTGGCCATCGCAAAACTATAACACCATCGGCAACTGGAATGTGGAGCAGGGTTATAAAGTGAAGATGAACAACGCACAGGAATTTACTGTAAGTGGCGATACGCTCGCAAGCCGCAGCCTTTCGTTAAGCCAGGGTTATCATATAATCCCGGTGCTCACCAATGTTGCATGCCCGATAACTTCGGTTTTTGTGGATCCGCTGAATGACATCTTCTTCATGTATGATGTTAAAACGAACGCTTTGTACTGGCCACAGGGAGAGATTTTCAGCCTGACCACTCTTGAACCCGGAAAAGGCTATGTTGCCAGTTTTAACAAGGCGGTAACCCTGACGTATCCTGCCTATTCAGGTTTGAAAACCGGAGTAATTTTGGATAACACCGAACCTGAAATGAATGGCCCGTGGGCACTGGTTCGTACCGGAGATGTTCATTTTATTTCCATTAGAAATGAAGCAGTGAAAAAGCTTGAAAATGCTGATTTCATTGATGCTTTTGATAGTTTTGGAAACTGCATCGGCTTTGCCGAAGTTGATGGGAGCGGGGATAACTACCTGTTAAGCGTTTATGGAAACGATGCTTTTACCGATGCCAAAGATGGCGCAGAACAAGCCGAACCCATTTCGTTCAGAAGCTATAATTCGTCCACTAATAGCGAAACAGAAGTTATCGCTGAATACAATACCAGCTTCCCCAATTCGGATGGATTATTTGCTTCCAACGGACAATCAGCGATTATCAACTTCAAAGAATCATCCACCGGAATTGGTGAAACGGGAAATGGTGTAAGTGTTGATATTTATCCAAATCCTGCAAAGGATATGGTGAATATTGCAACGAAAGGGTTCGGAACCCTTCAAGGGTTCGGAACCCTGATGACCGCCGATGGTAAACTGGTAAAAACCTTTGTCTTAACCGGAAATCAAACCCAGCTGGATGTTCAGGACTTACAAGCCGGAATATACATTCTGAGGATTGAAACTGCCGAAAATGTGGTCGTTAAAAGGTTGGTGATACAGTAATTTATGGCAAAACCTACCAGGTCTCCAAGATCTGTTAGGTTTAAGAAAGCCTCCGGAGTTTTACAATAAACTCCGGAGGCTTTTTCTTTATAGGGCCGCCATCCCTTCAATAAATTTTCTGATAGTGAAAGGCTTCGGGGAATCAGGGATTGCGTCCCTTTCAAACGGCAATTGAATCCATTTTTGAACATGCTTGAGCTCATCAGCGCAAATACTTGTTGTTTTTTATGTGGTTGAGGCTTTTTTAGTAGTGAAATGAAGCGTTTGTTTTTGAAAATGTGCAATTTTTGGTTTGTAACCTGGTGTGTTAGAATTGATGTATGCTTTAGTGTTTTTTGGGCTCACGTTAATTTTGTGGGGATTAAGCGAAAAGTTTGTTTAATCTAAAGAGGAAAAAAGGGGTATCAGTAACGCCTCTCAAATTAGCTCTGAAGAGTTTGATTTTAGAGT
>CAJATL010000302.1 GCA_903944895.1 uncultured Bacteroidota bacterium | reverse complement strand
GATGTCTTCGGTGCGCTCGCGAAGTGGCGGAATATGGATGTGCAGCGTATTGAGGCGATGGATGAGGTCGAGGCGAAACCGTTTTTCTTCCTCCAACTTGTCGAGGTCGTGGTTGGTTGCCGAAATAATCCTGAAATCGGTTGCCACCGGATGTGTTTCTCCCACACGTGTTATGGATTTTTCTTCGATAGCCCGCAACATCTTGGCCTGCAAATTCATGGGCATGTCGGCAATTTCATCCAGAAACAAAGTTCCCTGATTGCTGATCTCGAAAAAACCTTTTTTGTCAGTAATAGCGCCGGTAAATGAGCCTTTCTTGTGGCCAAAAAACTCGCTTTCCAAAAGTGATTCTGTAATGGCACTGCTGTTGACGGCACAAAAAATATTGTCTTTTCGTTTGCTGGCAAAATGGATGATGCGTGCGATATTTTCTTTGCCGGTTCCACTTTCACCGGTAATGAGCACATTGGTGTCAGGGTATTTTGCGGTGGTGAGCGCCATTTCCAGAATTTCTTTTATCTGCGGGCTTACACCGATAAAATGCCGTTCGATGCGCTGTTCCAGATTTTTCGAAATCAATGAGTTTTTCTCCTCCAGAATCTTGATTTCCCGCTGAAGTAAAAGAAATTTCTGGGTTCGTTCGATGGCAATTCTGATGTCGATGTGCCGGAAAGGTTTTCGCAGGTAATCGATCGCACCCAGACGCATGGCCTTAATTACGGTGTCCATATCGCCGTGGGCCGAAACAATAATCACCTCCATATTTGGATATTTTACCTTCACGTCTTTTAAAATATCAAGCCCGTTAACCCCTGGTAAACGGACATCGAGAACCAGCAGATCGATGGTTTGTTTTTTCAAAATCGAATAGCCTTCAGTACCAGTGTTTGCCTCAAATGCATGGAAACCTGATTCCTGGAGGAATTCTGTGAGTTCTTCGGTAAAACGTTTCTCATCATCAATAATGAGTACATTTAGTTTGTTCATAAACAAGTGTTGTTATAGGTTAGTTTTGCCGTTGTTCTTTTGGAACTGGTTTAGGAATAGAAATCCTGAAGGTGGTTCCGCCTAATAACTGACTTTCGATGTCAATATTCCCGTTCAGTTCTTTAATGATGCCAAATGAAATTGACAGCCCCAGGCCGGTTCCTTTGCCCACTTCTTTGGTGGTGTAAAACGGGAACATAATCCGGTCGATATCTTCAGTTTTTATGCCGATTCCATTATCTTTTACCTCCACAAAATTATTACTATCATCGCAATATGATCTGATTCTGATGGTCTTTTCAAAATCTTCGTTTGTCAACCTGGCTTTTTCTTCGAGTGCGTCTTTTGCATTGTTGAGTAAATTCAGGATTACCTGTTCAAATTTATAAGTGTTTCCATTGATTGGATGAACATTTTTTTCCAGTTTACTTGTCAGTTTAATTCCATGATGTTTAAATTGTTCCGAAATCATCGAGATGGCATTTTTAATGCTTTCGTTGATGTTGAAGGAGGTGACGATGTAATCGTCGTGATCGCGTGAAAATGCTCTGACGTGGTCGATGATGTAGCCGATTCGCTGGATGTCTTCAAATATTTTTTCGGATTTTGTTTTAAAATAGATGTCATCTACAGCATTACTCTTTTCGATTTTATGCAGCATATTTTCGATGCTCAAGGTTATCGAAAGTAAAGGCTGGTTTATTTCGTGAGCCATACCTGAGGCCATCTCGCCAAGGCTGACCATACGTTCGGTGCGGATAAGCTGTTGTTCCATTTTTTTACGCTGCGAAATGTCACGGATGATGGCCATGTAGGCTTTGGGCTTTCCGTCGATTTCCTGGATGAGGGTGGTGCTGAGTTCGCAGATGAACTGTGACTGATTTTTGCGTGTTAGCACAAATTCAACATTTTGCACCAATCCTTCCAATTGAGTCCTGGTAAGAATATCATTCAGTTTATGCTGTTCTTCTTCGGGTAGAAAATGCAGGAGTTGTTTTCCGAGAAATTCCTGTTTGTTTTCGTAGCCAAAAATTTCGAGGGTAATATTGGAAATTTCGGTGATATGTCCGGTCATAGCCATGATAATGATGCCTTCGGGTGATGCGTTGAGCAGGGTGCGATACATTTTCTCAGATTCCCTGAGGGCATTTTCGGTTTCTTTTCGGGAGGTAATGTCTTCGGAAATTCCAAGTAGAAATTCGGCATTTCCTTCGTCATTCAAAATGGGTATTTTTTTTGTGCTGAGAATTCTTTCGCCATTGTATTTGGTCAGAATTTTTTCTTCGGCTATTTCTTTAAGCCTTTTTGTCTCCAGTACTTCCAGGTCGTTTAGAATAAAAAATTCGGCTTCTTCTTTTGAAAAAAAGTCATAATCCGATTTTCCAATCATTTCATCGCGGGTATAGCCCAAAAGTTCTTCGCCGGACTTGTTAAGTTTCACAAAACGAAGGGTTTCAGCATTTTTTACGAAGAGCATGATGGGGAGGTTTTCGATAATACTCGTAAGCATTTTTTCGCTTTCGAGTAATTTTTTCTCATTTTGCTTAATTTCGGTGATGTCGTTTCCATAGATAGCAATTCGGGCTACTTTTCCGCTGGAATCGTGAATAGGGTAAAGGCTGTTTGTATAAATCCGGGTACCTCGTTTATCTTCAAAAAGCAAAGGTTTTCCGGTGCGGAATACCTGCTCAATCATTACTTTTCGGTTGGCACTAACTTCGGGAGGCAGTACTTCGTAAACGCATTTTCCGAGTAATTCGTTTTTGCCCAATCCTAAACGTTGAGCGGCTATTTCGTTATGAGCCAGAACAATGCCATTGGAGTCTACTAAAGCAGCCGATTCCATAATCGCATTGATGAGCGACCGTGCTACTTCCTCGCTTTCCTTCAATTTATCCTCAGCAACTTTGCGTTCGGTAATGTCGGCAACCAAAGCTAAAGCACCCAGATAATTCCCGGTTTCACCATTGATTGGTGTTGTTTCGATGCTGGTGTAAATCCGTTTTCCATCTTTACGGATAAATTCGAACTCGTGTTGCTCTCTGATGCCTTGTTTTCGTCGTTCAACATTCGATTTTGCCAATGCAATTCCCTGTTCATCCATAAAAGAGAATAAAGAACTACCCAGCATTTCTTCGACAGTATATCCCAGGATTTCGGCCATACGCGGATTAACGTAAGTGGTTATCGATTCGGTGTTGATGGTCCAGATGCCTTCGTGAGCCAGCTCAACCAACTGACGATATTTTTTCTCACTCTCCATGAGAGCCACTTCCGCAAGTTTGCGCCCGGTAATGTCGATCATTGCAGTAAGGAAATATTTCCGGCCGTTGATGCTTATCACTTCTCCCGAGAAAAGGCCATGGATAATTCTGCCATTTTTGGCGTTAACCAGAAGTTCGGCATTGGTGAGGTACCCATCGGATATTAGTTTTTCGGCAATTTTGATTTGTTCTTCCATTTGTGGAAACAATCCAAGTTCGACAGCAGTTTTTCCGATAATTTCATCATCTGAATATCCCAGGGTTCTCAAAAAAGCAACGTTAACATCGATGAAGGTTTGCTCGGGTATTTTTGATAATGCCATTGGTGTAGGGCTGTTACGGAAAATACTTTCGAATCGCTGCTTGGCTTCCTGCTCTGCACTTATGTCTTTGCTGATTCCGAAAATGCAATCATTTCCGTTCCATCGTCCAAACCAAAGACGACTTTCGACGGGGATGAGTTTTCCGCTTTTTGTAGCCAAAGGCAGTGGGCAGGTTTCGCGCTCACCTTTGAACATGGCATCAAAAATTTCGCGTGCTTCCTGGTGAATATCTGACGGGTTCAGATCAATAGCATTCATTTCTGAAAGTTCTTCGGAGCTATAACCCAGTTTTCGTTTTAATGCTTTGTTGGTGAAGATAATATTACCACTCATATTTGCAACCAGGATCATATCGCCCATGGTATCAAAAAAGGTTCGATAATTATCTTCGCTTTCCCTGAGTGCGTTTTCCAGAAGTTTACGTTCGGTGATAACCTCGAAAATAGCTACAAAATAGCCAATTCCGGGGCAGTAAACCGAAATAGAAAGCCACATGTTTAATGATGTCAGGTAAAATTCGAAGTTTTTGGGTGACCCGCCTTTGGCCACACTTCCATAAAATTCAAATAATTTTGGGTCGGTATTATAAATTCCCGGAATAACTACCGACACTCTTTTTCCAACAACATCATACAGCCCGGTCTGGGTTCCAAAGGCATCGTTTACGGCAAGATAGGTAAAGTCGATGGGATTATGGTCATCATCATAATGCATCTGGCAATAAGCAAATCCATTTAACATATTGCCGAATAAGGAGCGATAAAGATTTTCGCTTACCCGCAGGGCCTCTTCAGCTTTTTTTCGTTCGGTAACATCTTGTATCAGCGAGTGCACCGAAACCAGGTTGTTATTGGCATCAAGCAAAGCGGAGTTGTACCATTCACAGGTAATTACAGAGCCATCCTTGCGGTAGTTGCGGTTTAAACTGGTATTACTGGTTTTGCTCCCCTGGTGCATATGTGCACTAAGTAATTCAATGTCCTTAATATCTTCATTGTACACCCAATTTAGTTCATTAACTTTTTTGCCTAATACCTCTTCGCTGCTCCACCCAAACAGTTGGGCTGCTTTATACGACCATTCAGAAATCCGATATTGGTTATCGAATTTTATGACTGCGAGTGGTGTATTCTCGATATGAAACTGTAATTGTTGCAGTGCATAACTCAATGCTCTTTCAGTTTTTTTACGGGCGGTAATATCCTCAATCACCTGAAGCGTTGCTCTTTGTCCTTTAAAAAGCATGCCGGTGTAATGGATTTCAAGAATCCTGTCATCCAACGCATCATTGATTTCCTTGATGGTTGTTTCTCCTAATCCAATACCATTAATCAGCGGGCAATCGGCACATTGAATTTTGTTGTCTTTATACAATTCCCAGCATTTTTTGCCAATGGCTTCTTTTCCGATGGTTTTTTGGAAGTTTTCGTTAATAAAAAGCACCGTACCTTCCTGGTCAACGATAGTCATTCCAAAAGGGATTGTTTGTAACAGGGAGTATATAAACTGGCCGTTTTCGATAAGCCTTTGATTAAGCAAAGCCAGCTCATTTGTTGTGTTTTCAAGTTCGATGTTTTGCTTGACGATTTGCTGTTTTTGAAGGAATAATTCAAGAAAAATCTTAACCTTACTTGTTAAAATCCGTTTGTTCACAGGTTTCAGGATAAAATCGACGGCACCCGATTCGTAACATTTCTCGAGTTCAAGTTCATCTTTAACCTGGGCAGTGATAAAAATTATCGGAAAAGTATCCCTGGTTTCATCATGCTGGAGCAGGTTGGCCAGTTCTACACCGCTCATGCCAGGCATCCTGATATCAATCAGAGCCAGGGCAATTTCGGTATCATGTATTTTTTCGATAGCCTCAGTTCCCGATTGTGCCATAATGAGATTAACATCGAATTCTTCCAGGATGTTTTCGATCAAGGCCAGATTATCCTCAACATCGTCAACGATCAGAATATTTGGTTTTGTTGAATTTTTCATGAACAGTTTGTTAAAATTACAAGTGTATTTTGATGATGGTTTTGGCCGGTTGCCAACCGGGAAAACTATTTTATTTTTAAACGATTATCCTCATAAATCATTACTCAAGTCACTGAAATGCTCATTTATTATGTCCTCCAACTGATGGATGAACCAGTATTATAAACAGACAGAGCTGTTTTTTTTTGAATTAATCCGGGAGTTTCCATTATTTTAATCAAAACATTCAAGTACCTGAATTATTTTATCATTTCATTGTCAACTTTAAATGTTTATCAACCAGGGCAAGCAAATCTGCTTTTTTGATGGGTTTGGCAATATAATCATCGCATCCTGCAGCAACAGCTTTTTCGCGGTCGCCCGCCAGGGCATAGGCGGTAATGGCAATAACCGGAAGTTCAGGTTTTTCGGCTTTCATGATTTTTGTAGCCTCATAACCATTCATTTCCGGCATTTTTATGTCCATCAAAACAAGGTCAATCCCGGGATTTTTTCTGAGTTCCTCAATGGCAGCCAAACCAGTATTAACATGGATTACGATAAAATTGCCGCTGTTGAGGAAGGTTTCCATCAACACATAATTGCTCCATTCGTCTTCAGCAAGGAGGATTGTCCGTGTTGGTTCATTTTGTTCTATAGGATGGTTTACAACGATGGGGAGATTTGTTTTTACCAGAGGTGTTGCGGGTTTGAAAGGAATGGTAAAATAAAAACAAGAACCGCTTCCGGTAGTTGATTCTACCCATAAATTGCCGCCCATGAGTTCGATATAGGCTTTCGAAATGGCTAATCCAAGGCCATTGCCGCCGTAAAGTTTTGTCGATTCGGGTCTTACCTGCCTGAAACGATCGAAAATCAGCGCGTGAAACTCATCAGGAATACCGATTCCGGTGTCGCTCACCCAAAATTTAAGGGTGTCGTTGATCAATTCACAGCCAAATCCGATGGTGCCTTTTTCGGTAAATTTTATTGCATTTCCGATTAAATTGGCCAGTACCTGAGTAAGTTTGGTTTCGTCGACAATGACCCTGGTTAGGTGGCTGGCGATTGCAGAAGGGTGATGAAACGCAATTTTGTTCAGGTTGATTTTCTGTTTAAACAACTCATACAAATCGTCCAGGATAACATTTATATTGGCGGCGGATTCGTGCAATTTTTCCTGTCCGGCCTCAATGGTAGCAATGTTGATGATGTCGTCGATAATTGAGATAAGCTGATTTCCGTTGCGGTTAACGATGCTGGCGAAGTAGTTGCGTTTTTCCAGGGTAACATTGGGTTCGCAGAGCAATTCGGTAAACCCCATGATGCCATTTAATGGTGTGCGTATTTCGTGCGACATATTGTTTAAGAAAGCAGTTTTGAGCCGGTCGCTTTCTTCGGCTCGTTCTTTGGCGATGATGAGTTCTTCTTCATCTTTAATTTTTTCGATGTAGAGACTAATCTGGTTGGCAATAATTTCGAGCACCTCACAACTATCGTTATCGATATGATAACTGCTGTCGTAACTTTGAATTACCATAACGCCAATTGTTTTGTTTTGAATTGTCAGGGGTACGCCCATCCAGAATTCGGCAGGAGTTCCAACCAGGCTAATGTTGCGCGATCTGGCAAGTTCGCAGGCATCATTTTTGGAAAGAAAGAGGGATTTTCCATCTAAAACAACAATACCCGAAAGTGAATTGTCTGCCGACCACTCGTCGAAATATTCTTGTTTATCGCTCCAGATAACATTTCTTAAAGTCCGTTTTTCATTGTTGTAAAAGGCTATAAAGAAATTGGTGGTATCAATTAATTGATTGAGCTCGGTTTTGACAACTTCAAAGAGATCCTTCAGGCTTTTAAAAGTGGCAACGGCATGGGCAATATTATACTGGATACGGTGGAATAATTCCGATTTTTTGCGTTCGGAGATATCCCTGACACTGGCTATGATGGCGTTGATGTCGGGTTCGTTCAGGAAATTCTGGCTGATGGCTTCCATTTGAACCCATCCCCTGGTTTTATGGATGTGCCTGTATTCGACCGGTATAATCTTTTCGGGATGCAAAAGGCCATCCTGCATAACTTCATGTATGGATACAAAATCTTCGGGATGGATGACTTCTGAAATATTTTTGCCGATAAGTTCGTCGGCAGCAAAACCCGAAATTTTTTCGATGGCCGGGCTAATATAACGTTGCGTTCCATCCTTCTCAATTAAAACGATGACATCGGATGAATTTTTTACCATCAGTCTGAAGCGGTCTTCGTTTTTGCGGATAATATCTTCGTTGCGTTTGCGCTCGGTGATGTCGCGGAAGGTTCCCATCTGGCATGCTGTGCCTTTAAACAGTACTAACGAAGCCAAAATTTCGACGGGTACTTCGGTGCCGTCGGAGCGCAAAACATAACCCTCAACAGGAGAAATGGCTTCGATTTGTTGCGTCTGATCCCGCTGGTTTTCAAAAAGATTCCTGTAGAATTCTTGTTTATCGGCAGGGTGCAACTGAGATTGATGCAGTCCTGTAATTTTTTCGAGGGGCATTTTCATTAACCTGATGGCAGCCTGGTTAGCATCTAAAATTATTCCGGTCCTGGCATTGGCTATAAAAATGGGATCAGCAGCATTATCGAAAAGACGCTTAAACTGTGCTTCGCTTTTACGCAATGCCTCATCGGCGATTTTGCGGTTTGTGATATCCTGGCTTACACCAATGCGCTTGATTTCCTTTCCGTTAATATCGAAAATGCTTTTCCACCGGTCGGCAATCCAGCGAATGCTACCGTCAGGGCGAATAATGCGAAGTTCGATTTCATTAAAATTATTACTTTGAGATGTATTGCTGGTCGTTGCATCAAATCTTTCCAGATCGTCAGGGTGAATAAGGCTCCTGAAAAAGCCTTCGTTTACCTCATGAGGTTCAACACCAGCCATTTTAAAAATCTCATCCGACCAATCAACCTTATCGGCAACAACATCGTACGACCAATTGCCGATATGAGCAATTTCCTGGGCTTCTTTGAGGCGGGCCTCGCTTTCGCGAATGGCATCATTGGCCAGCCTGCGCCCGGTAATGTCGGAACCTATTAATGCCATTTGTCCTTTTTGAGGTCTGTAAACAATCAGCTCGATAAACTTGTTTGTCTCACGGCTATAGTTTTCCATATTTGAAGCAACACCAGTCTGGCAGACGTTTCTGAATTTTTCGAGCCAGACCTGCTCCGTTAGTGGGAAAACTTCAAGCAGGGTTTTCCCGATGAGTTCAGGTTCATTAATCCCAATATTTCTTTCATACTCAGGATTTACAGCCAGAAAACGATAATCGCACGGAATGCCGTTATTGTCGGTGATAACCTCGTACAAGCTAAAACTATTCTTAAGGTTTTGAAATAATGATTTGAAGCGTGCTTCGCTCATAATCAATGCTTCCTGGGCTTTATTACGCTCGGTAATATCCATCATTGCACCAACCATGCGAATGGCTGCACCCTTGTTATTGCGGAGGATATAGCCACGGTCGGCAACCCGGGCATAGTCACCGTTTGTTTTAAGAAACCGGTATTCGTCATCCCAGTATTCGCGGGCAGGGTTTTCAAGAATAGAAATGAATTTCCGATTAACACGTTCCTTGTCGTCAGCATGAATATGGTCAATCCACCATTTAGCAGTCTGAGGCTTTTCAATGATTTCGGTCCAGCCAAATACCGTTGCTCCTGCCTCATTCCATTTTTGGAGGTCATTAACAATATCCCAGTCCCAAACAACTTCTCTGGTAGCTTTGTGTGCCAGGCGGAGCCTTTCTTCGCTCTCGTGTAGAGCAAGTTCTATTTTTTTTCGTTCGGTAATGTCGGTGGCAATACCACTTAAAGCAACGGCATTTCCCCTATTATCGCGAATAACCTGCGTCCGGCAATCCATAAAATGAGTTGAGCCATCTGCCGAATAATTGACAACTTCACTTCGTAAACTACCTTCTGAAAGTGTTTTTTTGATGATTTCTTTTTGGGTTGCCCCTTGCCCGGGATCCTCACCAAAGATATCAGTTGGTTTGCCGATAATTTCATCTCTTTCGCGATGGAGTAATTTCAACTGAGCCTGGTTAACGTATGAAATTATGCCGTTAATGTCGGTGATGGTAACATGGTCTTTTATCTGATCCAGAACCAGTGATTTAAGCTTCAGTTCTTCTTCAACTTTTTTGCGTTTTGTGATGTCCCGTAAAACATAAACCATCCCGACCGGTTGTGCGCTGGAATCTAAAATGATGTCACCATTAACTTCGCAGTACACTTCAATATTACCCGGAAATACCATGCAATATTCCTGAATTCCAAGCGGTTTTTCGAACATTTTGATGGTGCTTTCGATGGCCCTGGCCTGATCTTTTCCGGCGATAAAGTCGAGCATATTTTTGCCAATGAAAAACTCTTTTGGGATCGAATCGATCGATGGAAGCCTGTGTTCGCTGATAAAAACGATAGTTCCGTCGGTGTTGGTTTTCAAGATTACTTCGGGAACTGTTAACAGGAGTTTTTTAAATAATTCTTCACTGGCACGCAAGGCTTCTTCGGTTTTTTTGCGCGCGGTGATATTTATCATGTAGCCCTGAAACTTTATGAGCTGGCCGCTTTCGTCGAATATGCCGAAAACATTTTCGATGCAGTTGACGATTTCTCCATCTTTTCGCCGCAAATCACAACTCGAATTATTCAGTACTTTTTGTTCGGTAAGTTGCTTGAGAAATGAATCACGGTCGCCTGGCTGCGGGTAGATCGCATCCATGTTTGTCGACAGCAATTCTTCTTTACTGTTATATCCCAGCATCGAAACAAACGTCGGGTTACAATCAACCAGCCTGCCTTCAGGGGTTGAAAGATAGTCGCCGGTGATGTCGAGTTCGAAGAAATTCCGGTAATGCTGTTCCGATTTTTTAAGCGCTTCTTCAAAATGCTTACGGGCAGTAATATCTCTGGCATTTGTTACAATTCCATCGATAATTCCATCATTTAAAAAATTTTGTGCAAAGGCCTCAATTACCCGATAGTTACCATCTTTGTGCAGCATGCGGATTTCGCAATTTACCGTGTTTCCTGGTTTTTCGAGTAATTTTAAGAATACCTCGTTCATTGCCGGTAAATCATCAGGATGGATGGTCGAAAAAAAACTTTCCCCCAATCGTTCTTCGGGTTGGTAGCCCAGCAGTTTATGAATTGCCGGGGAAATACTTCTCGCGGTTCCGTCGATGTTGGTGACGGTAATCATGTCGGTCGAATTTTCGACCAAAAGGCGGAAACGTTCTTCGCTTTTCGAGATTTCGGCCAGGAGTTTATCTTTTTCAGTTAAGCTGCGTTGAATCCTGATCTGGTGAAGACCGAGGGTAGATAAGATCGTTGAGAAATCGGCAAAAAACTTCATTGCCGCTTTAAGGGTATCTCTCGAAAGTCGTGGAACCTGGTTTAAGGCATCGAGATAGTCAGCTTCATCAAAACCGAATTTGCGGGCATGATTTTTAAATAAGTCGTAATCAATGGTTTCATCATCAAAGAAAAACTGACCCATAAAAATATTCCCAAAATGATGGCCTTCGAGGATAAAAGGTGTTGCAATATCCCAGAGGTGGTTTTTACAGCGATACAATTTTGAGCTGCCGGGTTTAATGTCGCTGGTAAGCAAAACATCGCTATTGTGGCAATTCTTTAAAGTTTCAGGATGTGCCCGGTGGAAATCGGTGCAAATGCGCTGCCATCCAACGCCAACCAGCACTTTTCCTTTTAAATCGACAATCGACATGGGCAGCTTTGTGAAGGCATAGAACTTTTCCATCAGTTTCTGGATGGTTTCCTGGTCGATCAGATCGGAAAGTTCCAAAACACTCAGGTCACCTGCGGGTGATTCGATTTCGAGGAGTTTCTTTTTAACAGATTCCTTGCTCTCGAGCAATTCCTGGTTTGTTTTTTTTAAGCTGGTGATGTCGTTAAACGTGGCATAAACCTGAAAAGGGTCGGTTTCGTTTTCTCTGAATTCGGGTATTGCATTTATCAGCAACCAGCGGTAATCGTTTTCGAGCGGGTTAAAAACGCCCATAATTGCATTGTTGACTGGTTTTCCGGTTTTTAATGCGACCATTGCCGGGTGGGTATCACCCGGAAAATCCGATCCGTCTTCATGAATACTGCGCCAGTTGGGATCGAAAGGTGTTCGTCCCTGCATCTGGTCAAGCGTCAGGCCGAGAATTCGCTCGGCAGCAGGATTGGCGGCAATAATTTTCCCACCTTTTTGGTGATAAACCACTCCCAGTTCGATGGATTGGAACAAGTTGCCAAAATCGATGGTGGCGACTTCAGGTTTTGAGTGCATGTTCATGCTAGATTGTTTTTGTTGCTCACAGCAATGTATGTAGAATATTAGTTGACAAAAAGATAATTTAATTTTGCCAAAAGTCTGATTTTAGCTTGATTACCACTTGTGGTTCGTACCTGGGATAATCTGTATTTTTACTTGTTTTGGCAATTCCAAACGCCCAAACTTTTTTCTATTTAAAACCTCACCAAATGCTTGTTGTTCCTTAACTTTTAAGAAATAATACTTTCATTTAGGAACGTGGAACACCGATTAACGATTCATGAAGAAAAGAGGATGTGTCAAAATGAAATATTTAACCGCAGAGAACCGCAGAGTTGTATCGCAGAGAACCGCAAAGATTATTATTTTGAAGTGTTGTCTTTGCGCCCTTTGCGTCTTTCTTTGTGTTCTCTGCGTTTTAAAAACATTTGAAATAGCCTCTCAATTCCTTAAAATTTAAATTGTTAATCTTTGTTCCGAAATCATTTTACCCGATTTTATGAAGAAATACTTAACAGTCATTATTTTTTTGTTTTGAATTTGTTTCTATTTTTTTGAGCCTGATCAATTTCTCCTTGTCCGGGTTTTTCTACTAAAAGGATGAATCAAGCAATGTTCATTTTGTTAGTTTTTTCATAAGTTATTTTGAGGGATGGCAAAAGTAAATATGCTTCCCTGTCCTTCCTTACTCTCCGCCCAAATTCGCCCATCATGCTTTTCGATAAATTCCTTGCAGAGGATTAATCCAAGTCCGGTACCTGTTTCGTTTTCGGTACCTTTTTTTGAGAAACTGGTCTCTATTTTAAAAAGTTTATCAATGGTTTCCTGAGACATCCCCATGCCGGTATCCGAAACCGAAACTTCAACAGCGCTGCTCCCGGGCTGAGCATCTATTTTTATTTTACCGTTTTTGGGCGTGAATTTTATGGCGTTTGCAATCAGGTTACGCATCACGGTGCGAATCATATTTTCGTCGGCGGTAAGCGTTACATTTTCACGAAGTCCGTTAATCAATTCGATGTTTTTTTGGTTTGCAACATTGAGCAAACCTTTTATTTCGTGGTTTACAAGGTTGTTCAACAAAAACGGTTTAGGTGTAAACGGTATTCTCCCTTGCTGCATGCGTGCCCATTCGAGCAGGTTTTTCAACAGCTCGAAGGTGTGCTGTGTTGAAGAATGGATCAGATTGGCATATTTAACAATCGAATCGGTATCGAGATCTTTAGCTTCGTCGCGGAGCATCTCACTCAATCCTAAAATTCCGTTAAACGGGCTTTTGAGGTCATGGGCGATGATGGAGAAAAATTTGTCCTTCTCTTTGTTGCTTTGTTCGAGTTGCTGGTTGGCACTTTTTACGGCCTCCTGCGACAGAAGCAACTTTTGATTCATCTCCTTGAGTTCGTTTTTGGCATGGTATAAATTCAGATGGTTTATTACTCTCACCTTCATTTCGGTGGTGTTGAAAGGTTTTGTGATGTAATCGGCTGCGCCGTAATCAAAACCTTTGATGATGTCCTTAATGTCGGTTTTTGCTGTTAAAAAAATGACGGGGATGTCTTTGGTTTTTTCGTTTTCTTTAATTTTCTGACATACTTCAAATCCATCCATTTCGGGCATCATAATATCAAGAAGAATCAGGCTGGGAAGACCTTTCTCGAGCATTTTCAGGGCATTAACGCCATTATTGGCGATGCTGAGCGAATAGTCCTGACTTAAAACACTGGCAATAACTTTCAGGTTGATGGGTTGATCGTCAACAACAAGAATTACATCTTTTAAATTCGTATTTTCCGGGTTACTCATAAAATTCATTTTTAATCGTTAAAAATTTCTTTGATTGAACCTAAACAATGTTGGATTTTCTCAAAATCATATCCTTCAATGTGGTTGTTAAGTTGGTTAATTAAACTTGTTAATTGCGGTATTTGGTGCTCATTGGCAAAAATCAGGATGCTATTGGCAAGCGCCGATAAATTATCAACAATAACAAAATCGGTCTGGCTGGCGATCTCTTTCGCAAATGTTGTGGCAAACAGTAATTTTAGTTCATGAGTAATTATGGCAGGTTCGTGGCTGATGGCATTTTTGAGTAATTTATCTTTATCGCCGGGTAAAGAATCTTCAATGACAAATGGCAGGTGTTTTATCATCTCGTTGATGAGTGTTTTTTTCTGAATAGGTTTTCGCAGATAACCATCAAAAAGACTCTGGAGTTTGTCGATTTCGCTTTGCATGGTCGAAGCGGTGAGTGCGATGACTGGAATTGCAGCCGTTTTTTTGTTTTCTTTAATCTGTTCGGTGGCCTGGTAGCCGTTCATGCCAGGCATCCGGATGTCCATAAAGATAAGGTCAGGAATAACCTCTTTGGCAATCTGAACGGCCATTTCGCCATTTTCGGCTTCGAGGATTTTCAGGTCGTAGCCCTCGAGGAAGGCAACAATCAGGTCGCGGTTATGCGCAACATCGTCGACAACCAGGATTTTGGAGCCATTAAAAATTACGTTATTTTCAGACCATAAATATTGTTCATCATCTTCGATACGCTCGTCGGAGTATTTAATGTTGCTGAAGGTGATCGTAAAACGGCTTCCTTTGCCGGGCACGCTATCCAGGGTAATGCTTCCGTGCATGAGTTCGATGAGGCGTTTGCTGATCGAAAGCCCCAGGCCGGTACCACCATATTTGCGGTTATTTTGCCCCGATTGCTGGCTGAACGATTCAAAAATCCGTTGCTGGTCCTGATCCGGAATGCCAATGCCGCTGTCGATAACATCAATTTCAAAATTGATGATCCCATTTTTATCACCCAGTAACCTGATTTCGATTTTAACAAAGCCTTTGTGCGTGAACTTCACCGCATTTCCAACGAGGTTTAGCAAGATCTGCCTGAGGCGTACTTCGTCGATGATGATGGTTTGGGGGAAGTTTTCATCGATTTCGATGATAAAACCGAGGTTTTTTTCCTGGGTTGTGTGTTGGAAGAATTGTTTCACTTCCCTGGTAATCACCCGTAAATCGGCCGGTTCGGGAGATATTTCCATACGACCGGCTTCAATTTTTGATAAGTCGAGAATATCGTTGATGAGCGAGAGCAGGATTTTGCCGCTGTCCAAAATGGTTTTTAACAGGTTTTTTTGTTTCGGGTTGTCGGTAGTGTTGAGCATCACTTCGCTAAAGCCGAGGATCGAATTCATAGGCGTGCGGATTTCGTGGCTCATGTTGGCCAGGAACTCCGATTTGGCTCTGTTGGCGCTTTCGGCCAGATTTTTTGCCTGGATTAACTCTTCTTTTTTCTTTTGGATCGACAAAGCGCCACCAACTGCATTGGCAAAGTTGGCAAACAAAGCATCATCAAACTCCGTCCATTTCCGCACCCCTTTACAATCATTAAAACCAATAATTCCGAGCATGTTTTCGTCATCACCCACCGGAATATTTATAAATGCCTTGCACTGCAAAGTGGTCATTAAAGGTTTATGGAATTCGTCGAAATCAGGTTCGTTTTTTTTAAAAATTTTATTTGCTAACAATTCATCGGAGATGCTTTTGAATAATTTGGTCTCGAGTCCGGGAATAATTTCCGGAATCAATGCTCCGACAGGCTGCACGACCGACAAATCGCACCATTCGTATTTTAGCTGATAAACTTCGGCATCGTCTTTCTGATGATATTTGAGCAGGTAAGCCCGGTGATAGCCAAGGGCTTTAGCGGTAATTTCCAGAAAATTATGCATCGAACTGTCGAAATCGGGATCGGTAAGTAAAACCTCGGAAGCCTGATTGGCAGTGCGCAACATGGCGTCGCTTGACTCGAGACGTTTTCGTGCCGACACCATGTGCCGGATAATTACCGAAAACAAAATAATGATGCAGCCAATAACCACCAGAAAATATATGAAAATGGCAATATTTGATTCGTTTTGCCTTTGCCAGAGCGAATCGGTATTAACCGAGAAAACGATTCCGATTTTTCGCCCCAGAATATTCACCGGGTAAAAAACAGAATAAGCGTTGACTTCTTCTTTGGAACTCCGGATGGTGTGCTGAAGCGATGTGGTAAGGTTTTGGTTCAGTTTTTCCAGAAACAAATTCATGGCATCAGTTTCAAAAGTACTGTCGTTGACCTGTTCGCTGAATTTGTGAAACAAAATCTTTTGGCTTGTATCGATGGCCCAGCTCCATGATTTTTTTCCGATATAGAATTTCTCGAAATGAAGTTTAATAAAATCCGACATTTTGAGATCAAACCTGATGTTTGCAACTAAATCGCCTTTTACGTTTCTGATGGGCTGTGTGTAGCTGAGTGAACCATTAATTTCTTCAAGGACGGGCTGGCTGATGAGTTTTACTTTTTGCGGAAATGTCTGAGGGGAAGAAACAATGAAATAGTTCTTGTTGTCTCTTTTAAAAATTCGGTATGCTTCATCATTGAAGATGGTTATTTTTAAGATTAAAACCTGGTTGCGCGAGTAAAATCGCCTGATTCGTTTTATTTCGCTGTCGATGTATTTGCTGCGGGTTTCGGAGTCCAATTGGTTGGGATTGGCAAAGAAAAAGTATTGAAGGTCGCGGTTGGAAAACTCAAATTTCACCGATTCTTCAAAATCGTTGCTGCCGTCTTCGATACTTTTTCCGCACAGAATAATCTGTTTATTGATAAACTCAGCAGTTTCCCGGCGTTGCTGGATATTGAGACTGATATATTGCCTCACCGACAGCGCAACAAATATCAGCACCACCAAAATCAGAAAATAGTAACGCTTTGTCATCTCAAAATCTCTAAAAGATACCAGTTTAGTTCAGGAATATGTGCTGCGATGACCGTGATTTTTTCGCCGTTGATTTCAGCTTCCACAAGCTCTTTTTTCTGGTCAAGTATTTCGGTAGCAATTTGCCGCACGATGGCCTCTTTGCTCAACGCAAGATTGTACAGCTCTTTGCGGTAGGTGTCCTGTTTGATGGTTTCGATGTATTTGTGATCGAATAATGGCGGAAACGACAGCAAATTGATGGTGCCTTCCTGCGCTGCAACAATTGCTCCGCTGTTATCGATGATAAGCGTCATACTTGTCGGGTTATCGAGCACATAACGTTTTGTAATCATATTGATGGTAACATCGATGCCCGGCACGCCTTCCAGACTATCGTTGTAATAAACGGGAGCTATGGCCGAAACCATCCATCCGCGCCCGGCAGGGTCGACGTAAGGTTCGCTGATCCAAAGCGATTTTTTTTCGGGGTTGTGCTTCTCATCAGCGAGGTAATAAAAATTGAATGCCGGAATATCCATCTTTGCCTCATATTGCGACAATACATCAAAATACGGATAAATCCGGTTTAGCGAATATTTATCGTTGTAGTAAAGCTGGACAATTTCCGGGTATTTTCCGACCAGCCGTTTAAAAGTAGTGTCGATGGGTTCGGTGAAATAAACTGCCTTTTTAATGTTTTCGGTCACCGGATAAAATCCTGAAACAAAAATGGCCGAACCTCCATCATCAACAGGTTTGGTGAATACCCCGTTGCTGGCTAACTCATATTTTGTGGGGTCAATTCCAGGAAGTATTTCGTCCTGTTTTGTATAGAGTTTTTCAATTTCAGCAGCGAGTGTGTCAACCTCCAACCTGATTTTCCTGAAATCGTTGTTGATGTTGGCAGCTTTTTCCTTAATCGCTGCCTGCTCCTTTGCCAGACGTAATTTTTCCGCATTGTTGCAGCCGGAAAATATCACAACCAAAAGTAAAAGTAGTGTCAGGTTTTTCATGATGATGAGTTTTGTTTTTCGGTACAATGGATTGATTTGGAATTTCTACGATCAGATCGACAGGATGAAGGCAATGAAGATTTTCTTAGCCTCCGGGTTTGTAGCCAGGGTAAGTTTTATCGGGATCGAAAAATCTTCGGTTACTTTTACGGCCTTCTTAGCGCTTAATCCCAGATTTAAAAATGCGAATTTTTCGGTTTGGTAAAGGTAGCTTTCGGTGGGGGTGAAGCCGGCAAAGACATTGTAGGAAAAGTCGTTGAATTTGCCCAGATAGTTAACCTCGAAGTAGGTGGAATGATTCATGGCCGTAGTGTCGTTTAGCTTGTGGTCGATGGGAATGCCGTAGAGGAAAACGCCTGCATACACCGAAAAAGGAATTTTTTCGGTACCATTAAAACTCAGTCCCAGTTCGGAAGCATGGCCGGTGGTAGCGCTGTTAAAATTGTAATAATCCTGGTCGAGGCCATTATAATCGGGATAGAAAAAATCGATAAACAGCAGCGAAAAATCGCTGTAAGTGTATTTTGCATAGAGATCGACTTCTTTGAAATTGCCCGAAAATTCGTAGCTGCCCCAGGTGCCAAGGGTAAGCCCTTTGTACGAAAATTCGCCCCAGGGTTGAATAGCGGGGGCGGAGCCTTGCTGCATTCCGCGCCACAGGTACATCGAGGCCAGATCAGCGCCGATGGCGAGGTTACAGTTTTTGGGTTTGGTTTCCTGAGCGAAAGTGGGCAGGGCCATCGCGGCCAAAAAAATTAAAATAGTCAGTTTAGTTTTCATTCCAGCAAATTTTTGAATTATTCATAATTGAATTGTTATCATCTTACAAAGATGAGCAAATCTACACATTAAACCAAAGGCAGCGAAAAACTAACCAAACTTCTTTTCCCGGATACCTTTTCGATACATATTTTTCATGGGGTTATTCAAGCGTGGCCGTCGGGTTAAGCGATAATATTAAGGTATGTTTTGGAATAGAATCCATAGCCCGTTGCATAGCCCAGGGCTTCAGCCCTGGGTTACATGAGTTGAGTGGCCATTAACCACCAGGTCGTTTACGACCTTTAACCGGCAAGGATTGGTCTATCGGCAAAAGTGGGTAGCTATTAAATTTTATCGGCGATTTGTGTTGAGCCATCCAAATCATCAAACTAAAAGTAAACGGCAAAGCCGAAAGGCAGTAAGCCGGATTTACGAGGATACCCGGCGTTTTTGACGGGAATATTCATAATCACCGTTGACCAACTAAATTGTTTATCCCCTACGGGGAATTATTAAGGCTATCACATCTCATTTTTCTACAATACTTTATCCGCTACGCGGAATTCGCCGTAGACGATAAAGTATTGTAGAAAAAATTATATCCCCGATTTAAGAAAACCTCGTAGAGGTTAAAGAAATTAAGGGTTTCAGGACGATAGAATAATTTTACCCGATCAGTAGTGATTTTAAAATGTAATAGAATGAGGGTAATTTATTGAAAAAAATGTAACAGAATGGGGGCAATTACAGCATTGAAATAGCTTATTCCTCATGATTTTTCATTCGCAGGCAAACTAAAACTAACCACACTTCCATTACCCTCCTGGCTTTCAACCCAAATCCTGCCTCCGTGTTTTTCGATAAATTCTTTGCAGAGAATCAACCCAAGTCCGGTGCCTCTCTCGTTATTGGTGCCGGGGGTGGAGTAACTTTCGTCGATCTGGAATAATTTGCCGATCCGGCCTGCCGGAATTCCAATTCCCGAATCTTTAACCGAAACGGTCATTTCGTTTGGTTTTTGGTTGATGCTGACGAGGATTTCGCCACCCGGCTTTGTAAATTTGATGGCATTCGAGAGCAGGTTTCTCAGCACCGTGTTTATCATATCCTGATCGGCAACAACAGCAGCATTGGAGGGGAAATCTTTTTTGATGACAATCGATTTTTGCCTGGCAATCTCTTCGGACATGGTTATAATTTCATTAATGAAACCGACCAGTTCGATGGTTTCAGGCTTAAATTCCATCCTGCCGGTTTGCGAAAGCGACCATTGCATCAGGCTCATCAGTAAATCGACAGCACGATGAGACGATTTATGGATGATTCCGGCGTATTTCTCTATCCCGGCATAGTCCTTTTCCTGGATCTGTTCGACAAGAATCTCGCTAAGTCCCATAATCGAATTGAACGGACTTTTGAGGTCGTGGGCAATGATGGAGAAGAATTTGTCTTTGGCGGCATTGAGCTCAACCAATTCCTGATTCTGGGTTTTGATAACCAAAAAATAGGCGTTCAATTTCCGGTAAAATATTAAAAGGCCGGCGATACCGAGCACCAGAATTAAAAAATGGACAACCGCAAGATTGATTAACTGGCTGTTAACGACTTTCAGATACAGCTCGGCAGGGAACGAAATACTGATTCCACCGCGAATGTCGCCTTCCTGGTAGCCTTGTTTGGCGTGACATTGCAGGCAGCTTTGTTTTGTGGTCAAAGGTGCCATAAAGCGGTAAACGGCAGATGAATCGTTTTTTGCCAGTTCGAGGATTTCGGGAGTTCCGTGTTCGAATTCATGCAGTGCAATGGTTTCCCATTCGTCGGATTTATTGGCCGGTCGTATCGGGTTAAGGCTGGTAATGTGAAACTGAATATCGTAATTAACACTGTTAATTTCCGAAATCTGCCTTGTCATGTAGGCGGGATTAATTTTAGTAAGTTTTAGCCCATCAACGGTTACAATATCTCTTAAAGAGTCTTCGAGATATTGATTTGGCTGGGTTTTGCCGGTTACCGGAACATACACGCCACCATGACTGGAGTTCCAGGCCCGGGTTGATAAAATCTGCTCAAAAAATGCTTTCGATTTATTGAGAACCAGTTCATTGTTGTTCAAAACAATGATTTTGTAGTTCCACAGGTACGAAAAGATTATCAATATCGACCAGATTATGATTAACCAAACGAGGCTGTTTTTTTTCATAGCGTAAGTTGTAGGATGCAAATTTGAAAAAGCCCTGATAGTGTCATGCTATAGTTTGAACTTCCAAAAGTAACTTATTTCGTATTGTAGCATGATGAAACCGTGGAAATTTCTCAGGCGTTAAAAAAGTTCCGGCAGGTGAATAATTTTCACTATGGTGAGATAAAATCAAGGGTATCCGCTAAGCGGAATATGAGCCTGAAAAGGAAACAGCCCTGCAATAGTAAAGCCGGTTGTGGATGATATTTTGTAAATTAGCTGGTGCCGGGCAGCGTAAACGAAAACGTGCTCCCATTACCCAAAACGCTTTCCGCCCAAATCCTCCCGCCATGTTTTTCGACAAACTCTTTGCAGAGAATCAATCCAAGTCCGGTGCCTCTCTCGTTGTTGGTGCCGGGGGTGGAGTAACTTTCGTCGATCTGGAATAATTTGTCGATCCGGTCTGCCGAAATTCCAATTCCCGAATCTTTAACCAAAACGGTCATTTCGTTTGGTTTTTGGTTGATGCTGACGAGGATTTCGCCACCCGGCTTTGTAAATTTGATGGCATTCGAAAGCAGGTTTCTCAGCACCGTGTTTATCATATCCTGATCGGCAAATACTGCCGCATGGAGCGGTAAGTCTTTTTTGATGACAATCGATTTTTGCCTGGCAATCTCATCAAACATAATTATATTTTCACTAATAAAATCGACCATTTCGATGGTATCAGGAATGAAGTCCATCCTGCCGGTTTGCGAACGCGACCATTCCATCAGGTTCATCAGTAAATCGACAGCACGTTGAGACGAGTTGAAGATGATTCCGGCATATTTTGCGATTCCTTTGAGGTTGTTTTCGCTGACCTGCTCAACCAGAAGTTCACTAAATCCCATGATCGAATTAAACGGGCTTTTGAGGTCGTGGGCAATAATGGAGAAGAATTTGTCTTTGGTTGCGTTGAGTTTTTGAAGTTCCTGGTTTTTAAATTGGATTTCCTGCTCGGCTTTTTTGCGGTCGGTGATGTCGCGGCAAATCCCTTCATGAAACAGGAGGTTTCCATGTTCATCTTTGATATATCTTGCATTATCTTCAATCGAGATAATCCGGCCATCTTTGGTTTTGAGGCGGTAAAACTCCAGACTGTCAACGTAACCTTCGTTTTCACGGTTGAAAGCATCTCTTTCGATGGGTTTTACATAAATATCGGTTGGGATATAAACTTTGGATAATTCTTCCAGGCTATCGTACCCCAGCATATTTAAAAGCGCCGGATTTGCATCAACATAATAACCTTCGGGCGTGGAGCGGTAGAAGCCATTTGGCATTGTTTCGAATAAAATCCTGTATTTATCTTCACTCTTTTTAAGTGCCTCATCGGCCAGGCGCCTTTCGGTAATATCCCTGATGTTGCACTGGATTACCTTTTGTTCGTTTACCAGGTATAAATTGCTGACAAATTCGACATTGATGCGTTTGCCAAAGGCAGTTTCGAGTGGCAGGTTTTCGTAGCGTACATATTCGTTTTGCTGCAGCTCGGTAAATTTATCGCGGTTTGCAACGACATCTTTGAAGAATCCGATTTCCCAGATTGTCTTTTTGATGAATTGTTCTTTGGAATAGCCCAGCAACTGAACCAGGTATGGATTTACATCTGCAATCATACCTGTTTCGGCATCAAGGATAAGAATTCCATCCTTTGCCGATTCGAAAAGGCGGCGATACCGGGTTTCGGAAATGGCCATTGCATTATTTGCATGTGTAAGATCGGTGACATCGTTTACTACCGTGAAGCGATACTTTTTATCCTGCACAAAAATATTTTCAGATGATAACAGTACGTGCTTTATCGTGCCATTCTTAGTTTTTAAAATGGTTTTGGCGTTGGATACATTTCCATGTTTATCTGCCGAAAGCATGATTGTTCTGATGGTTTCTTCAGATAAAATTCCCAATTCCGTGGCTGTTTTGCCAATCACCTCATCTTTATCGAACCCAAACAAGTTGTAAAAGGCTTCGTTAACTTCAAGATAATGGTGGTTGCTTAAATCGCTTAAACCACAGGCCGAAGGATTAATATGAAATAGTTTTGAAAACTTTTCTTCCGATAGTTTTAGGCTTGAGATATCTTTTGAAACGCCGAATATCACAGGTTTTCCATCCCAAATACCTTTTTTTACAGTTGTTTCCACCGGAATAGTAATCCCCGATTT
>CAJATL010000301.1 GCA_903944895.1 uncultured Bacteroidota bacterium | reverse complement strand
TCCAGCACTGGGTGCCAATTTGAACAGTAGTGTAAGTTTGGCCATCACGAGAATCGGTAAAAGACTGGCCGCAACTAAATGGACTAAATCCTTCCTGTATGATTGATACAGTTACTGATGGTATTCCACCTTCGGCGGTTATAGTTATATGTCCAACTCTTGGGTCAGTACTCGTATTTTCAACATAAATAACCGTTAATGAGCCGTTATTACTGCCACCCAGTGGTGATACCGAAAGCCAGCTATTATTCTCCGTAACTGACCATGTAGTGTTTGATGTAATATTAAAATTGGTTTCACCGGCTGATGCTGAAACATTCTGGTTAGGTGGATTAACTTCAAGTTGTGAGGAGGTGGATTCACCCTTGAGGCAGCGTACCGAGAACCCGAACGACTCATCAGAGGAGTGCCGGTACACACCGGCACCGTTGTAGTACAGTTCCCTGTGCAATGAGAGTGAAGGCTCGTCAGGTGACGAGGACCACCAGGCGCCGAAGTCGCCCAGAGTTAAGAATGACCCATCGAAACCGCGGTTGCCGCCAGGCAGGGCCGTAAAACCACTGCTGTTGGTAGCGCCGGTGTTGGGGCTGTTCCAGTGGGTTGTGCCGGTTTCTTTCAATTTCCCGCCACAATCCACGCCGCGCCAGGTTACGCTGCTGCATGTAATGGTAGGGTCAACTTCCTGCTCCAGGGTGCACCATTCTGCATCAGTAGGCAAATGCCAGCCTGTTGGACAAATTCCTTTCACTCCTGGTGCAGTTGAGTATTGCATCATTTCATTCCACTGGTACAAGCCGCCATAAACATCGCAATTGGTTTCAGTATTGTCAAAACAATATTTTTCAATGGTGCCATTGTCGGTTTGGTTATTCACTGCATCAATCCTCGTCCCAATGTTTAAGTTTTGAGCCATCCAGCATTGGGTGCCAATTTCAACTGTGGAGTAGGCCTTGCCATCGCGGGAATCTATAAGGGCTTGACCACATGCCCAAGCTGAACTACTTTCCTGGGTTACCGCTATATTTACAACAGGAGTGCCGCTGTCAGCAGTAATGGTAATTTGTCCAATTCTGATTTCTGAACCAGCATTTGCATCATAAGTAACCGTTAATGTGCCGTTGTTGCTTCCGCTTGCCGGTGAAACTGAAAGCCATGAAACGCTTTCTGCAACTGTCCATGAGGTATTTGAGGAAACGTTAAAGGTTGCTGTTCCTGCTGAAGCGGTAACATTCTGGTTAAGTGGAGTTACATTAAGAAAAGAGGTGGGAGTTTCATCCCTGACACAACGAACCGATAAACTACTACCCTTGATATTTCCTCGGCGGTCTACCCATGAGTCGAAATATTTCAGCTCCCGACTATAGGCACCTGCAGTCGAGATGTCGGTTGAACTCCAGAAATAGCCCTCGTCGCCGAGGAAGACGAACGTCCCACTGAAGCTGCTTTTTCCGCCCGGAAGGCCTGTAAATCCGGTTGTGTTATTGATGGCTAAGTTATTACCTATGGCGCAGGTTCCGTTGTAAGTAGCCCAATTGGTGGTTGCTGCCAGGGATTTGGCAATTAAATCTTCATTATTATCGCAACGGTTGGCGGCTTGGCTGCTTACATAGGTGGTTAAAGTAGTCCATTCGGTGTCGGTTGGAAGGTGCCAATTGGTTGGGCAAATGCCTTTCACACCTGCTGTTGTGGTGTACTGCATCATCTCATCCCACTGGTAAAGGCCGCCATAAATGTCGCAATTGGGTTCAAGATTGTTGTAACAATATTTTTCTATCGTTCCATTGTTTGTTTGTATGTTAATATTATCAATCCGGTTTCCAATATTCAGGTTTTCTGCCATCCAGCATTGTGTTCCAATTTGCACGGTGGTGTATGTCTTGCTGTCTCGGGTATCAGTAAGAGCTTGACCACATACCCAAGCTGAACTATTTACCTGAGTTACCGCTACATTTACTGGAGTAGCAACACCGTTAGAAGTAATGGAAATTTGTCCAATTCTGCTTTCTGAGCCAGCATTAGCATCATAAGTAACCGTTAATGTGCCATTGTTGCTTCCACTTGCCGGGGAAACTGAAAGCCATGAAACGCTTTCTGCAACTGTCCACGTGGTACTTGAGTAAACGTCAAAGGTTGTTGTTCCTGCTGAGGCGGTAACATTTTGGTTAGGTGGAGTTACGAAGGTATTTTCATACCTCAAACAGCGAACCGAAAGACCACCACCCTTAGAATCGTTGGCACGGTAAACCTCAGCGGAGCCGAGATACATCTGTCGAAACCATGCGAGGGTTGGGGAGTACCGGGAGGTAGAACTCCAGAAGATGCTGTAGGCGCGGAGGTCGAAGAATTCTCCACTGTAGTAGCTGTAACCACCCGGAAGAGCTGTAAAACCGCTGCTGTTGGTTGCGCCGGTATTTGGTGAACCCCAATGGATGGTTCCGGTTTCTTTCATTTTCCCGCCAGCAACACTTTCCCCACCAAGGAAAGTTGTCAGCATAGTCCATTCAACATCAGTCGGCAAATGCCAATTGGTGGGGCAAATACCCTGTATTCCTTCAGTTGTGTAATACTGCATCATCTCATCCCACTGGTAAAGACCGCCATAAACATCGCAATTGGCTTCATCGTTATTGTAACAATATTTTTCTATTATTCCATCATTGGATTGTTCGTTAGTTCCATCAATGCGGTCTCCAATATTAAGGTTTTGGCTCATCCAGCATTGGTTTCCAATTTGCACGGTAGTGTAAATGTTACCATCGCGGTCATCAATAAGCCAATCCCCACAATTCCATTGCACAGGAAATCTAAACCCATTAAAATCGGCATTCAGCTTAACCCAATACCCAAAGCCGTTTTTAATTTCGGTAAGTGTGTTTAAAAATGGCAAACCATTTGGGTCGTAAAATTTACCACCCTGCTCATAGCCGGTAATCATCTGCAATTTTCCGGTATTTATAAGGGATGCAAAGGCAGCTTCGGGGGTTATAGCTTCGGCAGGCCAGTAACAAATCAGGTTCCAGCCGGTTTTCAGGTTAATGGCAAAGGTTGGGGAAATCGTGGTTCCGGTTACACTCAGCGAAGTTTCGGTGGTTACTTTAACCCAATAGCCTTCGCCTGCAACAATTTGTGTCAGCGTATTTAAGAACGGCAAGCCTGTCGGATCGAAAAATTTGCCCATTTGGTTTTGGAAGCCTGTGACCATTTGCAGATTGCTGGCAGAAATCAAAGGCGCAAAAACCGCCTCCGGAGTTGCAGGAGTTGGAATTAAATCAAGAGAAATGAGGTTCCATCCGGCATGAAGGGAAATCAGGTCGGTGGAAGTTATCATTTTAACCTCTCTGTTTTGTGCCTGCACTGCCAAAGCCAGCGCCAGCAGAGCAACTACAAGGAGGTGCCGGGTAAAGGTTAGTTTGAAGGTAATCATTTGGTTTATAATTTTCATTTTCCTAAAATTTTTTAATATTTGTTTCGACTTCGCTCAGCATAAGCCGTGGTATTTGATTGAAGAAAGAAATAATAAAATTACATAATAGTCATTAATCCCTGATACAACGAACCGAAAAACCATAACTTTTAGGGAATGGTGCACGGTCTAACCATGCGTCGTCATAGTTCAGGTGTCTGGACATGGCCATTGTTGTAGTGTACTGGAGAGAAGTCCAGAAGTATCCGGTGAAGCCGAGGTTACTGAAACCTTGGGTGTAGCGGAAACCGCCCGGAAGACCTTTGAAACCACTCGAGTTTGTAGCACCATAATTTGGTAAAGTCCAATGTACAAAACCTGTTTCTTTCATATTCCCACCTGCGAAATTTTGACCTCCAAGTGAAGTTCCTAATTCATCAAATTCAGCATCGGTGGGCAAATGCCAGTTGGAGAGGCAAATGCCTTTCACACCTGCTGTTATGCTGTATTGCATCATTTCATCCCATTGGTAAAGGCCTCCATAAACATCGCAATTGGTTTCAAGATTATTGTAACAATATTTTTCTATCGTTCCATTGTTGGTTTGTTCGTTAGTTCCATCAATCCGGGTTCCAATATTCAGGTTTTGGCTCATCCAGCATTGGGTTCCAATTTGAACTGTGGAGTAAACTTTGTTATCGCGGGAATCTGTAAAGTTATCTCCGCAAAGCCAGGGAGTTTGGGAATAGGAGAAATTATTATAATCCGCGCTCATTTTCACCCAATACCCAAAGCCATTTTTAATTTCGGTAAGTGTGTTTAAAAAAGGCAAACCATTTGGGTCGTAAAATTTACCTCCCTGCTCATAGCTGGTAACCATTTGAAGTACGCCTGCAGATATCAGGGGTGCAAAAGCTGTTTCGGGAGATATGGTTTCGGCACACCAGTAACCAATAAGGTTCCAACCAGCTTTAAGGTTAATGGCAAAGGTTGGAGAAATAGCTGTTCCGGTTACACTCAGTGTGGTTTCGCTGGTTACTTTTACCCAGTAGCCTTCGCCCGGCACAATATTCTGT
>CAJATL010000300.1 GCA_903944895.1 uncultured Bacteroidota bacterium | reverse complement strand
AGAGTTTGTGCCTGGTAGTTGAAGTTGATTGAAGGGATACGGCTTTTGATGGGTTTGGTTAGTGTATGAATGATGGTAAAATGCAGTTGTAAAATCAATTGAAATATCCTTCGTGTCGTTAGTTGTAAAAGTAGTAAGTGTTGCCTGTTAACATGATGAACTCTCAGTTATGCTTCGATCGGGCAGAAATTGGGTTTTGGTTAATGCATAAAATGTTGGTAGCTGGAATAAATTGCTATTAATATCAATAGGTTAATGTCCACAAAGCATACAAATGATTGAAAAACAGTATAAAATTACATTCAATAAGCAAAGAACGATTGTATGTTGATTTTGTTTGTAGTGTGTTATGAGTTTGTTTCGTGTTATAAAAAGTATGCTAATGTACATATTTTTTGGATTTGCAAGGGTTTTAATAAAAATATTTTGGTGGATATTTTGGGATGATTTTTAATTAATCATATTTCGCTGCGATGTAGCTTTTAGGTGGTGTCGTGGTTTTCGTGCAGGGATTATTACGGTGCGCTTCAAAAAAAAAAAGTTTGTTAGTTAAATCGGAAAAACCTTATCATCCGCATCAACCTTAGTACAAATCTGATACCCCTGATTTTTCAACCTTATTACCTTATTCCAGCCGAATTGCGAAAACCCCATAAAAATAAGGTAATAAGGTTTGTATGGCGGAGAGATCTGGCTTTTGTACTAAGGTTTTTTTACCAATAAGGTTTATGTTTTCATCAGGAAAGCCTTATGATTGACTTGATGATGCTTTTTTATCAATATTGCGGTGCGCTGCACCTTTTAAATCAACTTGCTTAGACTTCTCTATCAATATTACGGTGCGCTGCACCTGTAATTTGTTGTATCATAAAACCGCAAAGCAAGCCACATCGTGGCGAAATATTTATAGAATTAACGGATAGTAAAGAGTTTGGAGGTGCAGCGCACCAGAATATCCAACTCTCGCAAAGCTGGAAAATTGGTGAAATTATAATTGTTGTTAATAATTTGTTGAATTATAAATTCAATGGTGTTAAAAGAGGCTGTCTCAAAAGTCCCGAAACAGCCTCATTTATTCGTACACGTGGTCGAGTCAAAAGTCAAATATTCGATTCTCCAGAAGATAATTTTACTTATGAGACAGCCTCTTAGCTGGGGGCTGGTTGAACTAAAAAGACCGTATTGCCCTAATATTGTATGATACACCCTTTGAGATTGGAAACTGAGTACCATCATAAAAACGACCTACCCAAGCTTCGTTCGACCCGTTCTCGGATGAACTCCAATAATTTTCATTTAGAAAATTCCCAAATCCACTCCCCTTTAAATAGATAAACAACAAATACAATTCGTCTTTTGAAGGTAAATACCAATCGTCGTAGCCATTCAATACTAAGTCATAACAGATTCTGGCAGCAGTATTGAAAACTGCACAATTTTCAGCAACAATTACTTCTGTGTTGCTATCACCACTTCCCAATAAAGTGGACGTGCCTATAACAATACCAAAGCATCCCCATGAAGTGAAGGAGCTTTGATCACTTGATGCAGCTATAAGTCCGTGAACTTCACCAGTAACGTAATCTGGATCACCTGGTTGAAAAATATAGGCTACAATTCCTCCATCGAAATTGTCTCCTATTGCTGGTGTCCAAGTCTTAAAACTCCAGATATTACCCACTGAGCTGTTACCTTGATCATCGTAAGCAATAATTTTCCAATAATAAACTGTGTTGGATATTAACAAACCTGGATTATAATTGGCCCCTGTTTGTTCGCTCGAAACCAACATTGGGGGATTTTCAGTTCCAAAATAAACATCGTATGATAATGGGTCATTATCTGGGTCAGAACATTCCCATGACAACGTTGCATTTAAAGGTTGATTATTTGACGTATTTTCAGGTGTTGGCGAATTTAGTGCATCAGGAGGGTGATTAATTGAAACGACATCATATAAGCATCGAACTGACGAACCTTTTGTTTTATAGTCTGCACTCGTGAAAACACCCTCATCCTGATAGGTCAACATTCGGATAGACGCGGTAGAAAAATCAATTTGGGAAGATGAACATAAATTGGCAAAGATACCTTGATTATAAAATATTTGGTTGTAAAGATAGCCAGCCGGTAGTGCGGTAAAACCACTACTATTAGTAGCTCCTGAATTAGGTGATGCCCATAACCCTGTACCATCACCATTTGTCCCTGTTGATTTCATTTTTCCTCCTGCAACATTTGCTCCACCAAGAACATTTGATAATGATGTCCAATCAGCATCAGATGGAATATGCCAACCAGCAATTGGTGGACAAATACCTGTAGTACCAGCATTTGTTGAATATTCCATCATTTCATTCCATTGATACAACCCACCATAAAGAATACAAAATTCTTCTGAATTATAGAAACAATACTTTTCAATTGTACCATTATTCGATTGATTTTGAATGCCATCAACCCTCGTCCCAATATTAAGGTTTTCCTTCATCCAACATTGGTTTCCTATTAAAACGGTATTGTAATTTTTACCATCACGGGAATCAGTTATTGACTGTCCACAACTCCATTGAGGGGCACCAGCTTGTGTTACAATAATATTTACAACTGGATTTCCACCAGTAGCAGTAATTGTTATTTGTCCAATCCTTGATTCAGTGGAAGAATTTGCTTCATAAGTAACTGTTAGTAGGCTGTTACTGCTACCATTCATTGGTGAAACAGAGAGCCATGAAACAGCTTCTTCTAATGCCCAGGAAGTATTTGAGGTTAATTCAAAAGTAGTTATACCGGAAGTAGCGGTTGCTTCTTGATTTGCTGGGGTTAGATTTAGTTGGGGGGTTGTGGTTTCATTATTGAGGCACCGAATCGATAAACCATAACCCTTGGGGTCGTAGGTCCGGGTTACATCGGCGAGGTCATCGGTCAGGTGGCGATAATAGGCATTAGTTGACGAGTACTCAGTAGAACTCCAGAAGATGCCGTAGTAGCCGAGGTACTGGAACGAAAAATCTATGTAGCGGTAACCGCCCGGAAGACCTGAAAAGCCACTCGAATTTGTTGCCCCAGTATTAGGTATCCACCAATGTGTTGTTCCGGTTTCTTTCATTTTCCCTCCTGCAACACTTTCGCCTCCAAGATAAGTTGTAAGTTCAGTCCAATCGGCATCGGTGGGCAAATGCCAACCTATTGGACAAATTCCCTGAATGCTGGGCGTTGTGCTATATCCCATCATTTCGTCCCACTGGTAGAGGCCGCCATAAACATCACAGTTTGTTTCACTGTTGTCATAGCAGTATTTTTCAATTGTTGCATTGTTGGTTTGTTCGGTTGTACCGGCAATTCGGTTTCCAATATTCAGATTTTTTGACATCCAGCATTGGGTTCCAATTTGTATTGTATTATAATTTTTACCATCACGCGCATCAGCAATTGATTGCCCACAATTCCATTGAGGAGCATCGGCCTGAGTTATCGTAACATTTACCACTGGATTACCACCAGCAGCAGTAATTGTTATTTGTCCAATCCTTGATTCTATAGAAGAATTTGCATCATAAGTAACGGTAAGGGTGTCGTTGCCACTTCCACTCATTGGTGAAACAAAGAGCCATGAAACACTTTCTTCTACTGCCCAGGAAGTATTTGAGGTTACTTCAAAAGTTGCTGAACCTGTATCTTCTGTTACATCCTGATTTGTTGGAGTTACTGTCAGTTGAGATGTTGATGTTTCATCTTTGAGGCAGCGGACTGAAAAACCCTGACCCTTGGTGTCGGGGCTACGGAAAATATTGGCATCGTTACAGCTCAGGAAGCGTAACCAGGCAAGTGTCGGAGAATAGTCTGTAGAACTCCAGAACCAGCCGCCAGAGCCAAGGTAGTAGAATGCCCCATCGAGGGTACACCCACCGCCAGGAAGGCCCGTAAAACCACTCGAATTTGTGGCCCCGGCGTTCGGCGAATTCCAGTAGGTAGTTCCCATTACTTTCATTTTACCACCGGCATTTGTACCAGACCAAACTGTTGATGAACAATTAACGGTAGCATCGATATACGTAGTTATAGTGCACCATTCGGCATCAGTAGGCAAATGCCAACCAGTGGGACAAATTCCCTGGACACCAGAGGTTGTGGAATATTGCATGGTTTCATTCCATTGGTAAAGACCTCCATAAATATTACAATTTGCCGGGTCATTGTCGTAGCAATATTTTTCATTAACCCCATTATCTGTTTGATCATTGGCTCCATTTATCATTGTTCCAACATTCAGATTTTCCTTAAACCAGCATTGGGTTCCTATCAGAACAGTATTGTAATTCTGTCCGCCGTAACTTACAACATCGCCACATTTAAAAGAAAGTGTTGTAAAACTCACCTCATTCCCATAAAAAGTCCCAACTCCATTTGTTGAATAAGCCCTTACGTAATACATGGTATTTTGGGCTAGATTGGTAATACTGCTCACAAAAGCACCAATTCCACTTCCATTAATTGTTGTACTGTCGGCTAACGTTGGGTTTTGAGAGGTGCCCCAGCAAATTCCTCTAGCAGTAACAGGCGAACCGCCATCATTGGTTACTTCGCCGCCGCATACGGTAGTAGTTGCAGTTATTTCGGTTACTTCGGCTGTTGTCAGGCTAACAATTCCGCTCAAAGTGGTAAAACTTAACTGGCTTCCATAATAAGTTCCAACTCCATTTGTAGCGTAAGACCTTACATAATAAGTGGTATCTGGTAAAAGACTGGTAAGACAGCTCACAAAAATGCCATTTCCACTTCCATCATTTGTGATGCTGTCGGAAATTGTTGGATTTGGCGATGTATGCCAGCAAACGCCTCTTGCAGTAACCGGTGAACCGCCATCATTGGTAATTTCGCCACCGCTTATGGCTGTGGTTGCGGTAATATCGGTTACTTCGGCTGTGGTAAGGCTAACAATTCCGCTCAAAGTGGTAAAATTTAACTGGCTCCCGTAGGAAGTTCCCAAACTGTTGGTGGCATAAGCACGAACGTAATAAAGCGTGTTTGGTGCAAGGCTGGTAAGTTCGCTTACAAAAACACCGTTTCCGCTACCATTTGTGGTTTTGCTGTTGGCGGTGGTTGGATAAGGAGAAGTATTCCAGCAAACTCCCCGTGAGCTAACCCCGGATCCTCCATTATTCGTAATGTTGCCACCACTTGTTGCCGAATTTACAGTAATTGCGGTTATTGTCGTGGTGGTTAACGTGATGCTTCCGTTGGTTGTGGTAAAACTTACTTCATTTCCGTACGAAGTTCCGGCGCTGTTGGTAGCGTAAGCCCGCACATAATAAACTGAACTAGCTGCCAGGCCGGTCATACTTCCCGAAAAAGTGCCTGTGCCACTTCCATTGATGATTTTATTGTTGGCGGTGGTCGGGTTTGGTGTGATGTTCCAGCAAACTCCCCGTGCAATCACCGGTGAACCGCCGTCGCTAACAACAGTACCTCCGCAATTGGCAGTAAAAGCTGTAATATTGGAAACAGCTGAAGTGTAAAGTATTGGTAATTGAATCCCACCCCAGACAGGTATACCATTGTTAAAAGTCAACACTTGTCCGTTTAAACCGGCGTTTACTGTGATCCATTGTGTGCCGTTCCAGTAAAGCATATCGCCGGGGTTCTGCCCGTTGGGCACACCGTTATTTGAAAACAACGAATAGGGCACACTGAGCAGTTGGCTTGTGCCCATAAAAACAAAGTTTCCGCCGCCGGTAATGTCCATTTCGGTTTTTATAAAACTGGCATTGTTGCCCCAGGCAATTATCGTAAAGTTGCCGGTTACGGTATTTCCACGACCAACTTCCAGGTTAATAAGCCCCAGGCTGTTGCTGGTGGTTTCATGCAATTCGCTGTAAACAACCTCGCCTTCCGGGCTTCCGGCAAGAATGGAGATTTTAACAGATATTTCCTGGTTAATTACAGGATTGTCGTTCAAATCGCGGGCTACAGCCTGGTATTTGAACGCTTGAGGCGTTTGTCCGAAAGCAAAAATGCTCATCAGGACAAAGGAAAAAAGGACTAAAATGTTTTTCATCGTGCAGATTTTTGGTGAGGTATTTAGTTAAACTTTTACAGTGTTAAACAATAACAAGGGAGTAAAGCTTTTCAGAAGCAACTTTTTCGGGTGTTGAGGTAAATATTGTAATAACTCAAAGTACATATTCGACTTTTGAAGTGAACAAATTGTTTTCGATTGTAAAGATAGAAACATTTGTTTTGGGCGGGATTATTACTAAATTTTTTTTTGGCTGATGTTCATCAAATTGTAAAAAGCTATTTTTTTGGCTCTGGTGGTTTATGTTTCGCTGCGATGCAGCTTTTAGGAGGATTGCTGGCTTAGTTGCTACAAACGTTACGGTGCGCTGCACCTTGTTATAAACAAAACTTAGCGGCATTTCAATTGCCGCATAGCAGGGATGATGAAATCAATTGGCAGTTACCAATTTTATTGAATTACAAATTCAATGGTGTTCGAAGCGGTCCGCCAACTGGCGGGCCGCTTAGCTGTGGGGCAATTCAATGGTCATCATCAAGCATTTGTGAGAAACCACCAAAAGTGATGTCGTCAATATCATCCTTTTTGGTTCTTTTTTTTGGTTCGGCGCTTTTGGCAGCGATTATTGCAAGGAAAATAACAACCAGAAAAATGAACAAACCGCCAAGTGCGTAGGTGATATTTGAAAAGTAATAGGTTGCTGTCATCTGTCAAAAGTATATTAAAGCATTCAAATACACTTAAAATGTAAAACACATTCAGCAATTTTTGTATTTTTATTTGCTTTAATTGTAGCGAATTTTATTGTAAATCATACAAATACAATAACGGGGTCAATTCAGGGCATGGATTTCAGATGTTGTAAAAATGGATAATGTGATGATGCAAGCAAGTGGATCAGAGTAGATATTTAAAATTTTGGAGCATTTTCTTTTTTGAATGTCAATTTGTGTACTTTTGCGACATCGGGGCATGGTTCGTCCTGCCTGGGTACCTGCCACGCAAACTTGCGTGGCTTATTTTTTTATATTGAAAAGATACAGGGATAGACTCCTGACAAGTT
>CAJATL010000299.1 GCA_903944895.1 uncultured Bacteroidota bacterium | reverse complement strand
TTATGATTTGTAATTTCAGATTTAAAATTTGTGAAAATCGCTAAACGCTAAGCGCAGAACGCTTTGCACTTCGTGATTTGAGATTTGCAATTTATACTTTTCCATTAAAACTCAACCATGATTCCGATGGTTGGCAACAGGGTTCCTGAAGTTGTTTCCAGTTTTTCGAGCTGGTATTGTTGTTCGTTTGCAGGTGCTGAAGGATTGATGATAATGGGGACTCCAACTTCGTCGAGTGCACGGTTGTAAACCGGGGCCGATTCTGTTTGAAAATTCAGCAGGTTCTGAACGTCGAAGTAAACCATGAGCGACCATTTATCAAAAAAATACTGCTTGTCAACGCGCACATCGAGCTGATGAAAATTGCTCAGACGCAATCCGTTAAACTGGTTGTAGTCGAGATACGGACCTCCCTGTACATTCCAGGCTTCGACATACGATGACTTTTCGACATCGTAAGGTGTGTAGGGCGGGCCACCGATGAACCGCCACTTTCCGCCGATGTTCCAGTTTTTCTTTAACTTCTTTAATACGGTCAGATTCAGCAAGTGCTGATTATCCCAGGCCGAAGGGATGTATTCGTTGTTTTTGTCCTGAAACCTGCTGCGGACAAACGTGTACGAAAGAATCGTGTTGAAGCCAAAGAAATCAACATCCCGGGCATAAACTTCAAAACCGTAAGCATTTCCTTTGTTGGTCGAAACAACTTCTTCGTTACCGTAAATGCCAAAATCACCACCTTTACTGGCAATACTCACCGAATCGAGTACTGAAAACGGGTAATTATGGTATGCTTTGTAAAAGCCTTCGAGCGAAATCTTTGAGTTATCATCAGGTTTTAACTCTAAACCTGCCACATAATGATCGACACTGATGTATTGAAGCCCGTTTTCTTTATTCACATAATCGCCGATAGTGTCGGTAAAACCAAGGGTTGTGTAAGCCGGGCGCTGAAAATATTTCCCGACGTTGGCGTTGATAAACCATTTTTCGGTGAGTGCGTAAGAGCCTGAAAGCCGTGGTGAAATTTGTTTGAGCATATTCGACATCGATGACGAGTAATTGTTGGCATCCATCCGCACACCCAACGAAAGCGTTAATCTGTCGGCAAGAAAACCGTGGCTTACCTGGCCAAAAGCATTCCAGCTTAATAAATCAAGGTCGGCGTACCTGTTAAATGCCAGCACGTTACCTTCTATATATTGCTTCTGAAAAGTTTTATCAGTAAAATTCGACAACTGTGCTCCGGCGCCATAATTATAATTCCATCCCGATTTATTTCCGTTAAATTCGTAGCGCAGTTTATTTTCGGTTTCGGTTGAACGATAATCGAGGGTTTTCATCGAATCCTCCATAATGTTGTCCTGGTATTTGAATGCTTTGTTGTTTAAAGCATTTCGGCTGATGGCAACGGTATGAAAACCATTTGCCGAAAAGTGCCGGTAAACCGCGCCAATGGTATAACTCCACTGGTCATTTTCGGGAAGAAAACCCAGAATGTAGCGCTGCTCTTCATCAGGATTTTCGATACCTAAATTCAGTTTGTTCTGGTCGAGTGCGCCGAGGCCAATAAATGTGAGCTGGTTTTTCTTATCAATTTCCCATTTATATTTAAACTGCAAATCGTTGTAAGTCGGCAGAAAGGGCAAACCAATAACGTCGAATAAAAACTGAAGATACGACCTTCTTACCGAAAATATCAATCCCGAATTTTTAGAAACCGGGCCGTTGGCTGTAAATCCAATATCAGTAGCCCCCACAGTTGCACGGTAATTCCATTTGTCTTTATTTGGATCGATCAGTTTAAAATCAATTACCGAACTCAAGGAGTTGCCTGCGCTGGCAGGAAAAGCGCCTGAATAAAAATTTACTTCCCTGATAAAATCGACATTGATAATGCCAACCGGGCCGCCGGAAGCGCCTTGTGTCGAAAAATGGTTGATGGTAGGGATTTCGAGGCCATCGAGGTAAAATGTATTTTCGGCAGGCCCGCCGCCTCTAACGATTACGTCGTTGCGTTGTGCCGGTGTAGAAGCCACTCCCGGCAACGATTGCAGCATTTTGGATATGTCGCGGTTGGAGCCAGGATTTCGCTCAATCTCCGAAATATTCAACCGTCGGAGTGAGAGTGGGCTTTCCTGGTCGCGTTGAAATGGCGATGCCCGTACAACAACCTCCTCGAGTTTTACCGAAGTTTCGACCAGAGGAAGGTTTATGAAAACCGTTTTAGCGTTCGTAACCATGAAATCTTCGCTGGTATATTTTTCATAGCCTACCGAAGATGCGTCGAGTTTAACAAATCCGGGGTCAACGCCGGTAAACACAAAATTCCCGTCGAGGTCGGAAGAAGTGCCAATGTTGGTTCCCGAAATGATGATGTTGGTGAAAGGCAGCGGTTCGTTGTTTTTGGCATCAAACACGCGTCCCTGAATTTTTCCGGATTGGCTGTAAAGCATCGTAGTCGAAAATGTCATCAAAAATAAAATGACAACAGCATTGATTTTTAAATTGAAAATCTTCATTTTTTTTGTTTAAATAATCTTGTTTAAGATTTTATTGATATTCTTTAACAAAGCGAACCGGATAAAGGTTCAATCCGGAAGATTTTTTCTATACAAATCTGATCATCGCCCCGGTTGAGCAAATGTTTAAAAAAAGAAAAATCATGTGTTACCTCAGATCTTCCCGACAGTTAATTCGTGAGAAGGTTTAGCATTTTGGCGTATAATTCGTTGGGATTGAAAGGTTTGGTTACGAAATCGTTCATTCCGACAATCAATGCTTTGTCTCTGATCTGAAGCATAGCCGATGCTGAAAGCGCAATAATCGGAATGTTCTGGTAGGATGTATTTGATTTCCTGATTCGCTGTGTAGTTTCATAGCCGTCCATTTCGGGCATTTGCAAATCCATCAGGATTAATTCGAAGTGATCGTTTTCTAATTTTTTCAGGGCTTCTTTTCCATTTTCAGCAATGGTGATATTAATTTCCCATTGTTTTAAAAATTTCTGAGCGATGATCTGATTGACTTTATTGTCTTCAACAACCAAAACGCGTCTGCCGCTGAGGAGGGTGAAATCGTCGATGTTTTCGAATTTAATTTTCTTTTCAGTGCTTCTGATTCCTGTTTTTAGCTGAAGTTTAAACGAAAACATGGAACCTTCGCCAGGTTTACTCCAAAGCTCAATTTTGCTGTCGAACAGTTCGAGAAGTCGTGAAGTAATTGCTAAACCAAGGCCGGTACCGCCAAATAGCCGGGTTGTTTTGGAATCGGCCTGGGTAAACTCATCAAAAATACTTTTGTGCTTCGACTCAGGGATTCCAATTCCTGTATCAATAATTCGAAATTCGATCTCTTCGGTTGAGCTATGTTTTTGAATCTGACGGATTTCGATAGTAACACCTCCTGTTGTGGTGAATTTTACTGCGTTACTCAACAGATTATTTAAAATTTGAGAAAGCCTTAACTGATCGCTGAGAATTACCTCCGGGACATTTTTATCAATAACTGCTTTCAGGAAAATGCCTTTTTCGAGGGTTTTTGGCGAAAACGAATAAATGATTCCATCGAGTAGATCTCTGATGACGATATCCTCTTCTTCGAGTGCAATTTTTCCAGCTTCAATTTTGCTGAAATCGAGGATATCGTTGATAATCCCCAAAAGGTTTTCGGCAGAGAATTTTAAAATTTTCAGGTTTTGAAGTTGTTCTGGTTTCGGGTCGTCCTGAAGCAACAGGTATGTCAGGCCGATTACCGCATTCATGGGAGTTCTGATTTCGTGGCTCATGGTCGAAAGAAATTGTGCCTTTGCCATCGATGCTTTTTCGGCAGACTCTTTAGCGGTTACAAGTTCATTTTCGACATCCCGCCGGCCAAAAGTATTCCCAATAACGGCTGATATCGTCCTTAATAATTCAAGTTCGGAGCGCGACCATTTCCTGATGTGGACACATTCATCGAAACCGATAAAACCAAAAAACACACCATTTTTATGAAGCGGATAAACAACAATCGACTTGATTTCCTGAGGTTCGAGAACGTTCCTGATGTCCTGGGGCAACTCAGAAATATTTTCGGAGTAAACCCTTCCCTTTTTAAAAAGGATTTTTTTCCAGTTTGGGATAATTTCGTACGGGATGTCTTTCAACTGGTCGAGCTGAGGCTCAATTCCTGTATTGCACCACTCAAATGTGTTGTCGGTAGCTAATTCGTCCGATTGATCCTCGAAAATATAAACCCTGCTTACATCGGTATGCTGGCCGATTTTTTTAAGCGCATTGTTTATCCTGATATCAAAATGGTCTAATGAATTTAGCTCTATCGCGATATCTGCTAAAATTTCCTGCTGTTGCAGCAGTTTGTTGATTTCAGATTTAAGTTTTTCCATAACAGACGTTTTGGGAGTTAGAAGCAAAAGTGAAAAGTTTTATATCCAAATTTCAGATTTTCAGGAATTATAAATATTAGCAAGTGCAATGCGGGCCTCGGTAAACTGAAAAGTGAAACCAGCCTCAATCAGGTTGTCCGGAAGCACCCTCTGACTGGCGAGAAGGAGTTCCTCACCCCGCTGTCCCATTGCCAGTTTTATCGCAAACGAAGGAACATTAAGCCATGAAGGTTTCTTCAGGGCTTTACCGATCTCTTTTGCAAAACACTTCATGGTTTCAGGTTCGGGAGCGGTGAGGTTAAAAATTCCGGATGCTTCGCGGTGTTCCATCAAAAACTGGATGGCATCAACTTCATCGTCAATGTGGATCCACGAAAGCCACTGTTTGCCGTTGCCGACGTATCCTCCTGCACCGAATTTAAAAGGCTTGGCCATCTCAGCCAGTGCACCCCCATCTTTGGCAAGAACAACTCCGGTACGCAGCAAAACCAGACGAACATCTTCATGAAGTCCGGAAGCAGCTTGTTCCCATTTTTGAGTTACCTCTGCAAGAAAGCCTTTGCCTGCCGGCGAATTTTCGTTAAATGAGTTTTTATAATCCGAACCATAAAACCCGATAGCCGAAGCCTGCAATAATACGTCAGGCTTCTTATCCAGTTTATTAATCGCTCTTACAACGGCAGAAGTAATGTTTGTGCGGCTGGTAATAATTTTTTTTCGCTGGTTTTCCGACCATCCGGTTGAACCGATATTTTCACCGGCAAGGTTAATAATTGCGCCAGCATCTGCAAAAATTGCGGAGAGGCGTGCTTCGTCATAACCATCCCACTCACAAAATTCGGCATGCTCGCCAAGCACTTTATGGGCATTTGCAGCATCGCGGGTAACAACGGTCAGGTCGTATTCTTCTTTATCCAAAGCTGTAAATAACTTTCTCCCAATAAAACCAGTTGCACCGATGATGACGATTTTCATTTTTTGCCGCAGATTATTTGTTATTTGACAAATATCCTAAAATCTAAGGAATAAACTTACTTTTTTTCCAAATTTTTTAGTACCCGTAAAGCATCTTCAACATGTTTGTCAGCATTAAACTGCGAATTGAAGACATTTTGTACAATGCCCGCCTTATCAACGATGTAGGTTACTCTTCCGGGAAGTAAACCCAGGAAATCGGTCGGAACGCCAAAAGCTTTTCTCACAGCTTTATTTTCGTCGCTGAGCAGCCGGAATTGAAGGCGATGTTTGATGGCAAAGTTTTTATGCGATTTTTCTGAATCCGAACTGATGCCGATTACTTCGGCACCGGCGTCCCTGAAAACCTCAAACTGGTCGCGGAAGGAACAGGCTTCCTTAGTGCAACCTGGTGTGTCGTCCTTTGGATAAAAATAAATTACAAGGTTTTTCTTTCCCAGAACCTCGTTAATGTCGAACAAATTTCCATCCTGATCGCGCAAAGCAAAGGATGGGATTTTAGAACCTTTTTCTATTTTCATAAGATTGTTATTTTGATTTAGAATTCCATTCCGAAAAACCAGAAAGGCAATGATGCCAATCAGGCTTACCACTGCCACGATAAACAATGACCTGTTTTTTAATAATTTCTGATTCATGCTTCCTTGTTTTTGGTAACTTAAATTAATATTCTGAACATCATTATTGTCTTTGCCTGACGCAAAAAGTTTGCAGCAAAAGGAAGTCAGCGATTTCGAAGCCCAAAACTTCATTTATCAGTTAAACCGCCTATTTCCTGAAGATACAGTTCAGATGATGGCATTTGTTTCGGGTTTAATGTCGGCGGCGTACTCTTCTACTTGCTCCAATAATTCCATCGACTTAATCAAAGGCGTCCATTCTTTGCCGTTAAAAATAAGCTTAAACCATTTTTTGTCTCTGTTCTCATACCTGATATTTACAAAAAGCCATATCGCTGCAAAAGCAAAGGTAATCGTAAAACTTCCCGTTATTAACCATTGAACGACATTCCATTCCCTGAACATAACGTCAGTCCACCAAAAAGTTGTCCAAACGGGTAGCTGAAGAAAAAGAATGCGCGTAACCCAAAGCGTTGATATTTTCAGTTGTGCTAATTTCTTCTGTGTTTTAAAAATAGTGTCGGTTATATCAACCTGATAAATGGTGATGAGCTGAAAAAGATAAACAAACAGAGCAACAGCAGTCAAACCCACCTGAACAGTTGCCGAAAAGAGAAAATATTTGTTTGTTTCCGAAAAGGCATAAAGATATTCGTGACTGAGAAAAGTCGTTCCGAATCCAACCCAGATGATGCCTGTAATCAGCGCAAAAAGTTTTGTTGGTTTCATTGATGAAATGAAATGAACCACTTTTAGCTGTGAGATTTCGCCTTGATTAATGCTGTTAAGGGCAAGTGTTTTTTCTAACTTTTCGTTAGTGGCTTGCCAAAGTTTTTTTAATTCCAGTTCGTTCATTGTGTTATGATTTTAATTGTGAGAATCGTGTTTTTAATTTATCCTTGATGCGTCCGATTTTTGTTCCTACGTTGCTGACTGACATACCCAATATTTCGGCAATTTCGGCGTGGCTTTTGTCTTCCAGATACAATATCATCAGTGCCTTGTCGAACTCTTTAAGCTCACTGATAAACTGTTCCAATAAATTCAGTTGCCTTTCGCTGGTTGTTTTGTCTTCTGTTGGTATTTGTTCGGTTTGCTCGTTCAGCGTGGTATGTTTATTTGATCTTATGGTGGTTTTTCGATAAAACGAAATCGCAACATTCAATGAAATCCGATACAACCAGGTGGAAATTGAATTTTGGTTATTGTACCGGTGGATGGATTGCCAGATTTGTATCATCATTTCCTGAATGAGGTCCTGCCTGTCGACTTCGTTTGGACAATAAGCACGGGCAACCTTGAACAAAATGCCTTTGTGTCGCTCAATGATATTCCGAAAGTGTTGTCGTTGTTCCTTCTCGTTCATTTGTTTAAATATGTTTTCAACCTTTACTCCAATTATTCGCACAAGGGTCAGAAAAATCACAGTTGGCAGGAAAAATTCTTATTTCAGAGGTTTGTCAGATTTTCAAAAGCCGGTTTTTAAATATTGGCTTGAAGGAGCTTTACTCCTGCACCTGACAGGCAGATTCATCCAGGATACGGTTGACTGGAATATTCTGATTTTTTTCTAAAATCAGGTTTGATGATTTCTTATCCGTTCTGATTTTACCAACCTTCTGCCAACGCCCGTTTGTATTCCGCCAGCACCCTGTCGCGGGCAAATTTATGATCGACAATTGGTTTTGGATAAGCAAATTCCTGGAACTCCGGCACCCACTTTTTGATGTATTTTAATTCGGAATCGAACTTTTTGGTTTGTAATTCGGGATTAAAAACCCTGAAATAGGGCGCAGCATCGCAACCACAGCCTGCTGCCCACTGCCATCCGCCATTATTCGACGAAAGTTCAAAATCGAGTAATTTTTCTGCAAAATAAGCCTCGCCCCAACGCCAGTCGATAAGCAGGTGTTTGGTAAGAAAACTGGCAACCACCATCCTCACGCGATTGTGCATGAAGCCGGTTTTATTCATCTCGCGCATGCCGGCATCAACAATCGGGTAGCCGGTTTTTCCTTCACACCAGGCTTCAAATTGTTTTTCGTTGTTTATCCATCTGATATTGTCGTAGGCCGGTTTAAAGGCTGCGTTTATCACCTGCGGGAAATGCCAAAGGATCATCATGTAAAATTCGCGCCAGATCAGTTCGTTGAGGTAAGTGCTGTTTAATTTTTCTGCCACTTGAACCAGTTTCCGGATGCTGATGGTGCCAAAACGGAGATGTACACTCATCCGGGAAGTCCCTTTTAATGAAGGAATATCACGGGTTTGATGATAGTTTTGGATGATGTTCTGATCAGGAATAATCGCCGGTTCGCCAGGATCAACTTCGGTGAATCCGGTTGTTTCCAGATCAAAATTTTCAAAAGGTACGGTTTTAAAAAAGCGATCCTGATAATTTTCGGAAGGAGCGGGCAGTAGATAGCTTTCGCTGAATTTTTGCAACCATTTTTTTGAATACGGCGTAAAAATCGTGTAAGGCTTGCCGTCGTCTTTAACTACTTCATTTTTCTCAAAAATCACCTGATCTTTAAAGGTTTTGAAGAGGATTCCTTTTTTGTTTAACGAAGCGCTGGTTGCCGAATCGCGTTCCCGGGCATAAGGCTCATAATCGTGGTTGGCGTAAACAGCCGAAATATCAAAAGCCTTTAAAAGTTCTTCGAAAACTTCGGAGGGCCTGCCATATTTTATCATCAACGACGAACCGGTTTTTTCAAGCTCCAGCTTGATTTTCTTCAGATAACCGAAAATAAACGAAACCCGCTTATCGGCTTTATTGCTGAGTTTATCAAGGATTTCGGTATCGAAAATAAATAGAGGCAAAACATTTCCCTGCTCTGCCAGGGCGTGATAAAGGGCAACATTATCTTCCATCCGCAGGTCGCGGCGAAACCAAAAGACGGTTATTTTTTCCATCAGTTGGTTTGAGATGCCTTCCGTGATTTCGAAAAGACTTCTTTATAATAACTTACCGGGGCAAACAAAAATCCGTAGTTGCCGAAAAACTTAGGCCCGTGATGGTCGAGATGCGCCTGAATGGTGGCGTCGAGGTAACGGTTTTTGAGACCAGCCAGCATTTTCACCCGCTGATGAACGTACACATCGTGAAACATAAAGTAGGCAATGCCGTAAAACATTATTCCGATTCCAAGCCAGAAGCGGTAATCATAAGCATCTACACCAAAATAAATCAACAAAACGCTTGGGATGGCAAACATGAAAGCAAACAAATCGTTCCATTCCCATTTGCGGCCATCGCGGACGTGGTGGTCTTTGTGAAGGATCCACAAAAAGCCGTGCATTACATATTTGTGTGTAAACCAAGCCACGAACTCCATAAAAACAAAGGCACCGAGGACAATTAAAATCGAAAAATACCAGGTCATTTCATTTAAGTTTTGATGAATAAATAATTTTGAAGATTAAACAATATTAAAGGGGAAAGGTTGAATTGAAATCCGGTAATTTTCTAAAATCCCATTATTAAACATCCGCAAACTGGAAGCAAGATTGGAAGGATAGCTTCCTTTGGCAGAACAACCATCTTATCAAATCCCAAATCCCAAATCACGAAGGGCAAAGCGCTCTGCGCTTAGCGCTTAGCGATTTTCATCAATCCAAAATCATCAATTATTTAATTAGGCCCTCAGTTTTTAATACTCATTCCCTGTTTCATGCGAATCGGCTATATCAAACTCAACATCAGTAATTTCGTTGATGGCATTGCGGTATTTTGCAGGGTCTTTTTTGAATTCGCTAACCGAAATCCCGGTTACTGTTTTAAACTGCGTCGAAAGATACTGAACGCTGCTATACCCCATCATGTAAGCAATTTCGCTTAAGGTAAGCTCGCCGTAATGGATGAGTTCCTTAACTTTTTCGATCTTTTGCAGGATGATAAATTTTTCGAGTGTGATGTTTTGCTGCCGGGAGAAAAGCGTCGAAATGTACTGATACGAAAGGTTGAATTTCTCGACAAGATAATCCGAATTTCTGACCATCGCGTTAAAAGTTGAGTGATGAACAAGGTCAATTACAGCATTTCGGATTTGCTCAACAAGTTGTTCGTCTTTGTCTTTGATCAGTTCGAAGCCTTCTTTTTCCAATAATTCCGAAATTACGGTTAGGTTAATCACATCGGGATCATACGAAATCTTTGCTTCACCCATCACCACTTCATTAACAATCACAGGATTATCCTCGAGCAACCGCTTTACCAGCCTGATGCAACAATGACAGGACATGTTTTTAATGATCAATTTTTGATGAACCATAAAATTCTGACAGGTGTTTTATTTCGAAAACGCGCAAAGTTAATGATAAACCGGCTCCAAATCCACACCATTACAAGGAATCACAAAATTTTTGAATTTCGAAAATTCATCCCGGATTATCGCAATCCAACGGTTACGATCTTCAACATTTTTTCGATTTTAAAGAATTTATTTTGCGCCTCCCGCAACATATCATGCCCTTTACGCATCTTTAGCAAAACAATATTTGTAAAGAAAAGTAGTTTTTAACGTTCAGTTTTAATGGCCAATAAATCAATACTAATGAAAATTTTCAGACCCATATTTTTCAGCCTTTTAGTGGCTGTTTTGTTTCCTTTGTATGCCCAATCTCAAATAGCTATTGGCGAATGGAGAGATCATCTGCCTTACCTGCGCACCATCGCGGTTGTTGATGCCGGCGACCGGGTTTATTGTGCCACCGATTATAGTTTGTTTTATTACGATAAAACCGATTACACCATCACCCGGCTAACCAAAGTCAATGGTTTGTCGGATATCGGCATCAGCTCGATGAGCTATAATGAGACTTACAAAACCCTGCTCATTGCTTACAGCAACGCCAATATCGACCTGATAAAAGACAGCGAGGTTATCAATATTTCTGACATTAAAAGGAAGCCAATCTTGGGGAATAAGACCATCAACAACATTTTGTTTGTTGATGAGCTGGCCTATCTTGCCTGTGGTTTTGGAATTGTGGTTCTTGATGTGGATAAAGAAGAGTTTCCCGAACCCATCTATTATATTGGTGAAAACGGAAGCCAGATCAATGTTCTGGATGTTACTTTTGGAGCGGATTCACTTTTTGCAGCCACCGAAAAAGGCATTTTTAGAGCTTCCATCAACAGCCCAAACCTGGCTGACTTTGCCTCTTGGTCGGTTGATCAGCATCTTTACCCAAACCGGTATTACAGTCTGATCGAATATTATTCCGGAAAATTGATCGTGAACAACGAAAATGAGGGCTATCATACCGACACTGCTTTTGTTTATGATTTTGATGCTTCAACATGGTCAAAATTTTCAGGGTTAAATAATTACCGTAAGCACAGTTTCAAAACACAAAACGACAAACTGGTGCTTATCAGCGAAGGTACTGTGGATATTTACAATAATGCCTTGCAGATTCAGGTGGGGATTTTTCAGCCCAGTGGAGTTTTTCTCAATTCGCGTGATGCGGCTATTGATAAAGATGAGATGGTTTGGATTGCTGATTATAGCGCTGGTCTGATAAAAACACAAACCGGCGAAACAGGAGAATTTATCAGCCCTAACGGCCCTTACTCGGCAAATGTTTTTGATATGTCGCTTGCAGGCAAAGATTTGTGGGTAGCTGCCGGCGGTCACGCCAGCAACTGGGGTAAGATTTACAATGGCGATGGTGTTTATTCATTTGTCGACGAAACCTGGGAATCGTACAACCGGTTTAACGGAATTACTGCTTTCGACTCGATCAGCGATATGGTTTGCATAGCGGTTGACCCAAACAACACAGCCCGCGCCTATGTTGGAACCTGGCAGAGTGGTGTGATGGAATTTCTGGATGGCCAGGTTGCGAATATTTACGATCATTCCAACAGTTCACTTCAAAAATGGCCTGCAGGAAATTATGTTGCAATCAGTGGCCTTGCTTTCGACAACAACAACAACTTATGGGTAGCAAATTCAGGTGCCCCTTCGATGATTTCGGTTAAAGAAACCAACGGTACCTGGACGGCATTTTCGCTGGGCTCGGGCGCAAGTGGCACCGACATTGGAAATATGATTGTTGACAACTACAACCAAAAATGGGTGTTAATGCGTGCCGACAATTCGTTGCTTTGTTTTTCGGAAAGGGCCACCATCAACGACCCAACCGACGATAAAGTAAAAATCCTCTCCAACGCTGCCGGAAATGGTAGCCTGCCTGGCAGCAAAATTTTGAGTATTGCCCAGGACCTCGACGGTGAACTCTGGCTTGGTTCAAACGAGGGTATCGGCGTAATTTACTCGCCCGAAAATGTTTTCGAAACCGGCGCAAGTTATGATGCTCAGCGTATTTTAGTCGAGGTGGGCGGTTACACGCAATACCTGCTCGAATCAGAATCAGTGACAGCCATTGCCGTTGACGGGGCAAACAGGAAATGGATCGGAACTGAACGCGCAGGAGTTTTCCTGCTTTCGCCGGATGGCACCGAAGAAATCCTTCATTTCACCTCAGAAAACAGCCCGCTTTATTCTGATTTTATTATCGACATCGAGATTAACGGCGAAACCGGCGAAGTGTTTTTTGGAACCCAGGCCGGGATTATCTCCTATAAAAGTACTGCAACCAATCCAAATCCTACCAATACTGATGTTGTGGCTTATCCAAATCCCGTAAGAGAAGGCTATTCCGGCACCATCGCCATTAAAGGCCTGGTTGGAAATGCTGATGTTAAGATTACCGACATCAGCGGAACACTCATTTATTCGACCCGTGCCGAAGGTGGACAGGCCGTTTGGGATGGCAGAAATTTTGACGGCAGAAAAGCACAAACCGGCGTTTATCTCATCTTTTCGGGTGATGATGAAGGCAAAGAAAACCTGGTAACCAAAATTTTGTTTATCAATTAATTTCGCTTTTTTCGAAATAATAAGTGCCGGAAGCTCATCATGCTGCACAAAACCAGAGGGATCGTTTTTCGTACTATTCAATATTCTGATACCAGTGTAATCGCCAAAATCTACACCGAAAAATTCGGGCTTCGATCGTACATCATCCGGGCAATCAAAGGCAAAAAGTCATCTTCAAAAACAGGATTGCTTCAGCATTTGTCGTTACTCAATCTGGTGGTTTACGAAAAAGACAGGGGAGGCATTCAAAACATTAAGGAAATGGAAGTTGCCTGGCAGTTTCGCAGCATTCCGTTCGATTTTATCAAAGGCGCTGTTTTACTTTTTTTAAACGAAATCCTTTATAAAGCCGTTCACGAGGAAGAGGCAAACCAGCCTCTCTTCGATTATATTTTCGATTCGCTCACCTACTTTGACGAAACCTCGGCGGGCATCGAAAACTATCATCTTTATTTTACTTTAGGTCTGACCAGATATCTTGGATTTTTCCCGAGGAATAATTTTTCGGAGCAAAAAGCGTATTTCGATCTTCGCGAAGGCCTTTTTGTTGAAAACAGGCCTTTTCACAACAATTTTATGGAGTCGGCTCTGAGCCGGAAACTCAATCAGATGCTCGAAGCTGAGGCCTCACCGTTGACCCTTTTCGAAAATTCAGGCGAGCGAAATGCCATGCTTTCAAATCTCTTAGACTATTTTAAATTACACGTTCCCGGCTTTATCGAAATCAAATCCCTTCCTGTTTTACAACAGGTTTTAAGATAATTATCATGACGAAAATCGCTTCAATTCATAGTAAAATCAACTGGTCAAAACATATTTTTATCATCTCAATTATTTTGATCATTACGGCTGCTTCCTGCTCGACAGGCCGCAAACCGCACAAACCACGACGGTGTAATTGTCCAACCTTTTCGGCTGCACCACAACCCCAAACCGAAATCTGCATCAGCCATGGAAAAATATAAAGAAATGCTTGCCCGGCAACTTCCGGCAAATGCTGTTGACAGGGTTTTTGAGCTGATAGTTCAAAATAAGGTTAACCTGATTATCACCCGGAAAAGGCGCTCCAAACTTGGCGATTACAGGCCTGGAATGAGTGGCCGCCCGGAACGGATTACCGTAAATCACGATCTTAACCCATATTCTTTTTTGATCACGTTTTTGCACGAACTGGCTCATCAGAGGGTTTGGTCGACAGGCAAAAAACGCCTGAAACCGCATGGCGAACACTGGCAGAACGAATTTCAAAACCTGCTCAATCCTTTTTTGGTTCCTGAAGTTTTTCCTTCCGAAATACTCAACAATTTATTAAAAGACGGCAAAAAACTCTTTGCCTCTTCCGGCGCTGATCATGGCCTTTCGAGAATACTGAAAAGTTACGACTCCAACCAAAAAGCAACTTTACTGGAGCACCTTCCCGACGAGGCTCATTTTAAACTTCCCGATGGCCGGGTTTTCAGAAGACTGCAGAAACGCCGGAAAAACTACCTCTGCTTTTGCCTCACCAATGGCCGGAAATATATTTTTAACCCCCTGGCCGAAGTTATTCCTTCGGAAGAACATTGAAAATCATCAGGTTTTAATAAATTTGCCCACATAAAAATTGACATCTAAATTTCATACAAATGAATAAAAATAATTACTGTGTTATAATGGCTGGCGGGATTGGCGCCAGGTTCTGGCCGATGAGCCGCACCACACATCCCAAACAATTTATCGACATTCTGGGAACCGGCGAAACGCTCATCAGGCAGACCTTTAACAGGTTTAAGAGAATTTGTCCCATCGAAAATATCCTCATCGTTACCAACGAAATTTACAAGGATCTGGTGAAAACCCAGATTCCGGAAATTCCTGACAACAACATTTTGCTGGAGCCAATCATGCGGAATACCGCGCCCTGCATCGCTTACGCCAACTACAAAATTCAGGCGGTAAACCCAAACGCAAACATTGTTGTGGCCCCATCCGACCATCTTATTTTAAAAGAAGATGAGTTTATTAAAGATATCGAAGCAGCCTTTGAAGCCGCCACCCAAAACGACTGGCTTTTTACGCTTGGAATTAAACCCAGTCGCCCCGACACCGGCTACGGCTACATCCAGTTTGATGAATCTTCGGATTATGAAAAAAATCCGAAAGTAAAAAAAGTGGTCACTTTTACCGAAAAGCCTAATCATGATCTGGCTAAGAAATTCCTCGAAAGTGGCGACTTCCTCTGGAATGCCGGGATTTTTATCTGGTCGCTGAAATCCATCAATAAAGCTTTTGAATTGCACCTTGATGATGTCAACAACCTCTTTAAAGAGGGTTGCGGCAAATATAACACGCCCGATGAACAGGCATTTATCAAAGAAACTTACACCGTTTGCCGCAAAATTTCGATCGATTACGGCATCATGGAAAAGGCCGACAACGTTCATGTTATCTCGTCCGATTTTGGCTGGAGCGACCTCGGAACATGGGGTTCGTTGTATGATATCCGCAGCAAAGATGAAAACAGAAATGCCGTTGTTGGGCAAAACGTAATGCTTTACGACACCAAAGACTGCATCGTTACCATGCCCAACGATAAAATTGTTGTCCTGCAGGGACTCGAGGGCTACATTGTTGTCGAAGACGACGAATCGCTCCTGATTTGTAAAAAGGATGAAGAACAACAAATCCGTTTGTTTGTTAACAACATCAAACTCGAAAAAGGAGAGAAATTTATTTAAAACAGACCCTCATATCCTGGCCCCTTTTCCTCGTAGGAGAAGGGGTAGGGGAGGAGGTCATTAAACATTTTTAATTATTTCAACATTATTCAAATGAAAAAACTACTTACTTTTTTAATCATTTTAATCGTCGGTTTCAGCCCAAAAACAAAGGCTGACGAGGGCATGTGGCTGCCATTGTTTGTCGAAAGACTCAATTATGTGGATATGCAAAAAATGGGGCTTCACCTCACTGCCGACGAAATTTACAGCATCAATCATTCGAGCCTTAAAGACGCCATCATTATTTTTGGTGGTGGCTGCACCGGTGAAATCGTTTCACCCGAAGGACTGATTTTTACAAACCATCATTGTGGTTATGGAGCAATCCAGTCGCACAGCACCATCGAGCACGATTACCTCACCGACGGCTTCTGGGCGATGAACAAAAAAGAAGAACTCCGCAACGACCGTCTTCCGGCAAAATTTCTTGTCAGGGTTGAAGATGTTACCGACAAAGTTTTGAAGGAGTTAAACGATACAATGACCGAGGAAGAACGTGCAAATAAAATCAGGGAAACCGGAAAAAAAATTACCGATGAAGCCATTGCCGGAACCCATTACGACGGTTATGTCCGTGGCTTTTTTGCCTCCAACGAGTTTTATCTTTTTGTTTACGAAACCTTCCTGGATGTAAGGCTTGTGGGCGCTCCACCGTCATCAATCGGCAAATTTGGCGCCGACACCGATAACTGGATGTGGCCGCGTCATACCGGCGACTTCTCCATTTTCAGGGTTTACACAGCCCCCGACGGAAAGCCGGCTGAATTTTCGGAAAACAACATTCCGTTAAAATCGAAATATTTCCTCCCGATTTCGATAGCCGGTGTCGAAAAAGGCGATTTTGCCATGGTAATGGGTTACCCCGGAAGCACCCAGCGCTATTTATCCTCCTGGGGTGTTGATCAGGCTGTTAACGAGTCAAATCCAACCGTGGTGAGCATCCGCGACGTAAAGCTTAAAATTATGCGCGAATACATGGACAACGACGCTGCCGTAAGAATTCAATATTCGTCAAAGTATGCCCGGATCGCCAACTACTGGAAATATTTTATCGGGCAAACCCGCATGTTGAAACGCCTGAATGTTGCTGACAAAAAGCGCGAACAGGAGTTAGCCTTCAAAACCTGGGTCGATGCCAACGCTGCCCGAAAGGCAAAATATGGCGAAGCACTCACACTACTGGAAGATGGTGTTAAAGAAAAGCAAGCTTACAATTTATCTGAAATTTATTATAATGAAGCCATTGCCCGTGGAAGCGAAATCCTCGGCTTTGCCCGCAGGTTTTCGAAATTACAGAAAGCGCTTGACGAGAAACCCTTAAATCAGAAAACCATCGACGAAGAAATTGCCAAGATTAAAGAATCTTTACCGGGATATTTCAAGGATTATTACGAGCCGGTCGATTTAAAAATGCTGGGTTCGATGCTCGACATGTACTATAAAAATATTCCAAAGAATCAGCAACCTGCTATCATGGCCGATATTTACAAAAAGTACAAAGGCAACTTCCAGGCTTACGCCGACGAAGTATTCGAAAAATCAGTTTTTGCCTGTCCCGACAAGGTAAACGCGCTTCTGGCAAAACCAAAATCAAAAACCATCAAAGAAGATCCGGCCATGAAGCTTATCCAGGCATTTCTGGATTTACGGCCGGCAGTTGAACCATTGCAGAAATCGGCCTCCGAAAAAGCAGGTAAAGGCGAACGGCTCTACATTGCAGGCTTGCGCGAGATGTCGCCCGACAAAACGTTCTATCCGGACGCCAATTCTACCATGCGTCTTTCCTACGGCCAGGTTCTCGATTATTATCCAGCCGATGGGGTACATTACGATTTTACAACTCATCTTTCGGGTGTGATCGAAAAAGAAGACCCATCAAACTGGGAATTTGTTGTCCACGAAAAACTTAAGAAACTATTTAACGATAAAGATTTTGGCCCTTACGGCGAAAACGGCGATATCGTAACCTGTTTTATTACCAACAACGATATTACAGGTGGTAACTCCGGAAGCCCCGTCCTTAACGGCAATGGCGAGCTTATCGGCTTAGCCTTCGACGGCAACTGGGAAGCCATGAGTGGTGATATCGCCTTCGAGCCTGAACTTCAAAGGACAATCTGTGTTGATGCCCGGTACGTGCTTTTTATCATCGATAAATTTGCCGGCGCATCCAACCTCATCAAGGAACTGACGATCGTTAAAGAACGTCATTAAGCAAAAATCAGCCAATATTTTTTTTGAAAAGATTAATGAAAAAGAGCTTGTGCAGACAGGCTCTTTTTTTTTTGATATGCTTTGATTTTAAGCAATGCGAAAAAAGCAACCACAATATTAGCAGGATGGTGGAATCAGGGATAATTTTTATTCTCCATAAACCAGGTTATTTTCTAATTTCGGGGCTTCATTTAATTTCAAGCGATTAACTATGACGAATCAAAGGAATTTGGTAAGAACACTCGGTTTAGGTTATGTTATCCTTTTTGTGATTGCCAACATCATCGGATCAGGGGTTTATAAAAAAATAGCCCCAATGGCTGCCGAACTTCACTCTTCGGTGTGGATACTTGCAGCCTGGATTGTTGCAGGGATTATCACCATTTTTGGCGCGTTGAGCAATGCCGAAGTAGCCGGATTACTTGCCGATACCGGCGGAGACTTTGTTTATTTTAGGAAAATCTACAATCGCTTTTTCGCTTTCCTGTATGGCTGGTCGCTGTTTACAGTTATTCAAACGGCAACAATCTCCTCATTGGCTTATGTTTTCGCCCAGTCGCTGAACAGCATTCTGCCCATTCCTGAAATTTTTTCATCTATGAAAGATTTCACGATAGGAGGTTTATTTTTCCCTTTTCAGGATTTTGGAGTAAAACTAACGGCCATTTTCCTGATTTTGCTCCTGACATTTTTAAATATCACAGGTTTGAAAAGTGGCGCCGGGGTGAGTAAATTCATTCTTTGGCTGGTGTTCACAGGCCTGTTTGTGATCGTCGTATTTGGATTAAGCCATGTTAAAGCAACGCCCGCCAATTTTTTAAATATCCGGGAACTGGGAAGTGGAGCCGTTACGCTTTCATCATTTTTTACAGCGATGCTTGGCGCTTTTTGGGCGTATCAGGGATGGGTTTCGGTTGGGTACATCGGCGGTGAAGTTAAAAATCCCAACAAAAACATCCCGAAAGGAATCATGATGGGCGTTTTTGTGGTGATCTTTATTTATCTGTTGGTTAATGTGACCTATCTCGCGCTTTTATCCATTCCTCAACTGGAGCAGGTTTATGCCTCAGGCAATCAGATTGCCGCTGTTGAAGCGGTGCGGAGTTTCTGGGGAACCGGCGGAGTTATGTTTATTTCGATATTGATTTTGATAACAACGCTGGGATGCACCAACGCCAGCATTCTTACGGGTGCCCGACCCTATTACGCAATGTCACGCGAACGACTTTTCTTCGCAGGCATCGGCAAACTGAACAACGCCAATGTTCCCGGTAATTCGTTGCTGTGGCAGGGAATCTGGGCTTCGGTGCTGGTACTTTCGGGCACTTTCGATCAGTTGACCGACATGATTATTTTTGCTGTGTTTATCTTTTATGGAGCTACCTCTCTGGGCGTATTTATTTTGAGGCGCAAAATGCGGGATGCCCACCGCCCTTACAAAGTCTGGGGTTACCCGGTGGTACCGGCAATTTTCATTATTTTTTGCATGTTTTTATTTTTTAATACAATTGCTACCCGACCTCGCGAAGCAGCCATCGGAATGATCCTGATTTTATCCGGTATTCCGGTATTTCTTTTCCTGCAATGGAAATATTCGAAAAAACAGCCAGGAAATTGAGAAGCGCAACACTCAACATTAGGAGGATTAGAAAAGCAGGAGTATTTGATAAACTATTGGCTTCAAACAAAGACTTACTTTTGCATTCTGATATTTAATCACTATTGACCGACAAAAACTCAATTTTCATCAGTTTTATTTTTATATTATTAACTGTCAGTAGTTTACAGAGCACTTTTCTGTTTTTTAATAACCTACCCCCTGCTAAAAGAGGGATATTTGAACAGCTGTTGGGCTTTT
>CAJATL010000298.1 GCA_903944895.1 uncultured Bacteroidota bacterium | reverse complement strand
CCGGGAACCGTGGCAAACAATCGAACATCAAAGCGGTATTGCTCAATAATGGCCTTGCAAGTTGCTGTTCCATCAGCACGCGATCTGGTTGAGCTTCGATGGAATCCTTTATCCCGAAAATATGCCTTACCAGTAGCATCCAAAAAAGGAATAAAAGAAGGTTTTTTTATCAATAAATTAGTTTTCAGAACAAATTTCAGAACAAACAACCATTTTTTAAATTAAAAAAGCCCTGCAAACTGTTAGCTTACAAGGCTTTATGACTAAACCAAAGTGATCCAGCTGGGACTCGAACCCAGGACCCACGGCTTAAAAGGCCGTTGCTCTACCTACTGAGCTACTGAATCATCATTTTGGGCTGCAAAAGTACAATCTATTTTTAGAAATACAAATTTAGCCTTGCTTTTTTTAGACATTATCTGTTCATTAAATATTAACTTAATGAATTCCATTTGTTTAAAACTAAAAATAAATATTGAGTTGATGATATTTTCTTTCTAAAAAGTGGTAAAACCGTCTATTTTCCAGGATTTTCGAGAGAAATTCCAAAGCAATTACTCCATTTTTATCTGAAAATTTTTAAAAACAAACGTTGATCAGAATATATCCAAAGGGCCAAGGCCTTCACGGATTATCGTAACTTCAGGACCAGTGCAATCAAGGATTGTTGAAGCCAGGTTTCCTCCAAAGCCACCGTCGATAACAAGATCGACCAAATCGCGGTATTTTTCATAAATTAGTTCAGGATCGGTGGTGTATTCAATCAACTGATCTTCATCATGAATGGATGTTGACATAATTGGATGCCCCAACTGACGTACAATTTCGATTGGGATATTATTATTAGGTACCCTGATTCCTACAGTTTTCTTTTTCGATTGAATGTATTTTGGAACAGTGTTGTTTGCCTCCAGGATAAAGGTGTAAGGCCCGGGCAGCACCCTTTTCATGAGTTTAAAAAGGTTATTGTTGAGTGGTTTTGCAAATTCAGAAAGCTGGCTTAACTCATGACAAAGAAACGAGAAATTGGCTTTTTCGGGTCTAATTCCTTTAATTCTGGCAATTCGTTCGATGGCTCTCGATTTAAAAATATCGCAGCCTAAACCATAAACAGTGTCGGTTGGGCAAATAATAATCCCGCCATCGCTCAGGCATTCAACAACCATCTTTATCTGCCTCTGACTGGGATTCTCCGGATGAATTTTAAGTAACATAATTTATTTGAATTCGATAAACCGGGCAAATTTACAAAACAAAAGGCATCTTTTTATGAAGTTGATTTAAAAAGGATCTATTAACCGAATTTTTCGACAAATCATTCATCCTTTGACAAAATGAAAAACACATCGACCAATTACTTTATGTCCACAACTTACTGTTCACCCATTAAAACCTGGAATATTGATACAAACGGCGGGAAATAAAAAATGGGTAAGCTACCTATATCGCACCGCTACAACCACCTACCCTTGCTACCTTCCGATCCTGGGGGAATTCAATAGGAGCTGGTCGTATAGGACTTACCCGCTGCAAAAATAGTATTTTAACGGAATACAGCAATATTTTTTAATTATTTTACTTTTTACAGCTTTGATTATTACATTTGCCTCTCAATCTAAAAACATAAATATTATGAATGAAAATGTACCTTCAAACTCAAAAATCGCTCTAAACAATGGTGTAATCATTGGTGTTGTCCTGATTTTTTATGCCCTTTTATTATGGGTTTTAAGTGTTGACCGCGAGCATTGGTTAAATTACTTTTCCTACATTTTAATGTTGGCGGGTGTGATTTTGGCAGTAAAACAATATCGCGAAAAAAACAATGGTTTCCTATCCTATAGCCAGGCCTTCTTGAATGGATTTTTAACGCTGCTTTTTGCAGGAATTTTGACCTCAATTTACATTGTGATTTTTTTTCAATTTATTGCTCCGGCAGAGGTTGAAAAAATGATCGAAATAGCAGAAGAAAAAATGGTAGAGCAAAATCCAAATATGACTGATGAACAGATTGATGTAGCAATGGGCTATGCGATAATGTTTATGAAACCCTGGGCGATGGCGATTATGGCACTGATAGTTAATGCAATTGCAGGCCTCATCATTGCAGCAATTGTTGCAGCCTTTATGAAAAAAGAGGAACAATATTTCGCTTAATAATATTATTTTAATGAATATTTCTATTGTAATTCCCCTTTTTAACGAAGAAGAGTCTCTCGGAGAGCTGACAGACTGGATTTTGCGGGTGGTTAATCGTGAAAATCTCAGCTATGAAATCATTTATGTTGATGATGGCAGCTCCGACACTTCATGGAAAATAATTGAGGATTTAAACCGTGGCAATTCCAACATTAAAGGGATCAAATTCAGACGTAATTACGGCAAATCTGCTGCACTCAACCGTGGCTTCGATCTCGCAAAAGGTGATGTGGTTATCACGATGGATGCTGACCTTCAGGACAGCCCTGAAGAAATTCCTGATTTGTACAGGCTCATTAAAAACGAAGGTTTTGATATCGTTTCAGGTTGGAAAAAAAAACGCCACGACCCAATTGGGAAAAGACTTCCATCAAAATTTTTTAACTGGACCACAAGGAGAATTTCCAAATTAAAGCTTCATGATTTTAATTGCGGGTTGAAAGCCTACAAAAATGTTGTGGTTAAGAACATCGAGATTTACGGTGAGATGCATCGCTATATCCCGGTAATTGCCAAATGGGCTGGCTTTTCAAAAATCACCGAAAAGGTCGTCAATCACAATGCCCGCAAGTACGGCAAGTCAAAATACGGCCTCGAACGCATTATGAAAGGTTATCTCGACCTAATTTCATTGACTTTTGTTTCGAAATTCGGCAAGAGACCGATGCATTTTTTTGGATTAATAGGCACCTTATTGTTTTTTATCGGGCTTGTAATCGCCGCATATCTTACTTACGCCAAGGTCTTTATGATGGAATACAAAATGACCGACCGACCTTTGTTTTATTTTGGTTTGCTGGCTATGGTGATGGGAACGCAGGTTTTTGTTGCCGGTTTTCTGGCTGAAATGATTTCCAGAAACTCGTTTCATCGTAACGAATATTTGATTGAAGCCATGGTTGGTGATAAATCTGCTGAATAAATAATGAACTCAACCGGAAAAGCAAAAAAAGTTGTGATTTTAGGCTCGGCCCACCCGTTAAGAGGTGGGCTTGCAGCTTATAATGAGCGGCTTGCAAGAGCCTTTATCCAGAATGGCGATTTGGTGAAAATTATCAATTTTTCGTTACAATATCCTGGTTTTTTATTCCCCGGGAAAACACAGTTTTCGAGTGAACCACCACCTGAAGATCTTGATATCGAAACCTGCATAAATTCGATTAATCCGTTTAATTGGGTTAGGGTAGGGTGGAAGATTAAAAACATGAAACCTGACCTGCTCATCATAAAATTCTGGATTCCTTTTATGGGACCATGTCTGGGAACGATTTCCCGAATCGTGAAGAAAAACCGGAAAACAAGAGTTATCTCGATTCTCGACAACATTGTTCCCCACGAAAAACGGCCTGGCGACAGGTTTTTGGCGAATTATTTTGTAAAGCCTGTTGATGGTTTTGTGGCAATGTCGCGCCAGGTTCTGGGAGATCTGGATTTGTTTGATAAGAAGAAACCCCGTGCGTTTTGCCCACACCCGCTTTATGATCATTTTGGAAATTTGGCTGATAAAAATGCAGCTCTTAAAAAACTTGGTCTCGATCCGGAATTTGGCTATTTACTGTTTTTCGGGTTTATCCGCGATTATAAAGGTCTCGATTTGCTGCTTGAGGCTATGGCCAACGAAAGACTACAAAATCTGAAAATTAAACTTTTGGTTGCCGGTGAATTTTACACTGATTCGAAACCTTATTTTGACCTTATCGAAAAACTGAAATTACAGGATAAAGTCATCATGTCCAACGATTTTATCCCAGACAGCAAGGTGGCCGACTATTTTAATGCAGCAGATATTGTGGTTCAGCCTTACAAAGATGCCACCCAGAGCGGAGTTACCCAGATTGCCTATCATTTCGAAAAACCAATGATTACGACCAATGTTGGCGGCCTTGCTGAAATTGTTCCCGACGGAAAAGTTGGTTTTGTCGTTAACCCAGATGCTGCGGAAATTGCAGATTCCATTTCCCGCTTTTATAGTCAAAACCGGGAAGCCGAATTTATCAACAATATCCAAACTGAAAAATTGAAATATTCGTGGGAAAAGATGATCGAAACGATTGATAAATTAACTTAACCGCATGATTTACCGAAGCAAAGCACCTTTACGCATTGGTCTGGCAGGCGGTGGAACCGATGTTGCACCATATTCCGACATTTACGGTGGAGCAATTCTTAACGCCACCATCAGCATGTACGCTTATGCCAACATCGAACCCCGCACCGACGGCAAAATAGTTTTAAATTCGATTGATAAAAGCGAGGAAATCGTTTTGAGCAGCGAACTTCATCTGCCAATTGACGGGAAACTTGATCTTTTAAAAGGAATTTATAACCGCATCGTAAAAGATTTTACCCACAAACCACTCTCATTTACTTTGTCAACTTACGTTGATGCGCCTCCGGGTTCCGGGCTTGGCACTTCTTCAACCCTTGTGGTGACGATTCTTGGAGCTTTTTCGGAATGGCTGCGGCTTCCGTTGGGCGAATACGACCTTGCCCACCTGGCTTACGAAATCGAACGTAACGATTTAAAAATGGCTGGAGGAAAGCAGGATCAATACGCTGCTACTTTTGGCGGGGTAAATTTTATGGAGTTTTTTAATGACGATAAAGTCATCGTAAATCCGCTGCGCATCCGAAGCAAGTACCTCAACGAAATGGCGCATAACATTGTGTTGTACTATACCGAAACCAGCCGCCTTTCGTCAAAAATAATCGAAGCGCAAAGCAGGAATGTGGTCGCGAAGAATCAAAAATCCATCGAAGCCATGCACCAGCTTAAAAAGCAGGCTGTTCTAATGAAAGAAGCCATCCTGAAAGGTGAATTGGAGAAAATTGGCGAAATACTCGATTTTGGCTGGGAAAATAAAAAGCAAATGGCCGAAGGAATCACCAACCTGATGATTGATGAGATTTATAGCGCAGCAAAAGCTCATGGAGCTTCCGGTGGTAAAATTTCCGGTGCCGGCGGGGGAGGGTTTATCTTTTTCTATTGTCCCGAAAATACGCGAAGCAAAGTGGTAAAAGCCCTCGAAGCCTTCGGAGGTCAGGTAAAGCGTTACGAATTTACAACTCACGGTTTAACAACCTGGGCGTTCTGAAAAACGATTCTCCAAAAAAACTATATTTGCAAACTTAAAATTTGAAATATCGTTTTATGATCGAAAATTCCATTAAAAATTCTATTGATACCAAGCAGAAAATCCTGAATAATAAAGATTTACTTCAAAAAATTCAGGCTGTTGCCGATAAAATTATTGCTTGTTACAGGCAGGACGGAAAAGTCCTGTTTTGTGGAAACGGCGGAAGCGCCGCCGATGCACAGCATCTTTCTGCCGAGTTATCGGGCAGGTATTATTTCGACCGGCCTCCTTTGTACGCCGAAGCCCTTCACGCGAATACTTCTTATCTTACTGCAGTGGCCAACGATTATTCGTTTAATGATGTTTATTCGCGTTTAGTAATCGCAAATGGCCGAAAAGGAGATGTTCTGGTGGCTTTATCCACTTCAGGAAATTCACCGAATATCATCAACGCAATCGAACAAGCCAATAAAATTGGGATGTTTACGGTTGGTTTAACCGGTGAAAGTGGGGGCAAAATGAAAAATGCCTGTCAAACTTTACTGAATATCCCAAGTTCGGATACTCCACGGATTCAGGAATCACACATTTTAATTGGCCATATTATTTGCGAAATCGTCGAATCAACCATTTTTCCTAAATGATAAAAGAAGCTATCATTTTAGCAGGCGGCTTCGGAACCCGCCTGCAGGAGGTTCTGCCAGACCTTCCAAAGTCCATGGCGCCAATAAATGGCAGGCCTTTCCTTGATTATCAGTTCGACTATCTCGATGTTTTTGGAATCAATCATATCATCCTTTCGGTAGGTTACAAACACGAAATGATTATCGAACATTATGGAAATCAGTACAAAGACATAAAACTGGATTATGCCATCGAAAAAGAACCACTGGGAACCGGTGGTGGTTTACTTTTGTCGATGCAAAAGGTTCAGGGAAATTCGGTTATCGCTTTAAATGGTGATACATTTTTTATGATCGACTTCAAAAAATTTGTTGACATTCACCGGGCAAAAGAATCAAAACTGAGTATCATTTTGCGCGAAGTTGTTGATGTAAGTCGTTATGGCAGCGTTGAGCGAAATGACGAGAAAATGATTACCGGGTTTTTCGAGAAATCTCAAAGAAAAGGCACAGGCTATATCAACGGCGGAATTTATCTCATCAACAAAGCCTTTTTCCTCAGTCATAACCTGCCTGAGAAATTTTCGCTGGAGAAAGATTTTTTCGAAAAAATCTATCAAAAGGAAAAAATTCTTGGCATTTTATGCCGGCAATATTTTATCGATATTGGAATTCCATCTGATTACAAAAGGGCGCAGCATGACTTTACGCAGTTTGAATATTTCTAAAGATTGGACTTTGTTTCTCGATCGCGACGGAGTTATTAATCACCGTTTGGTTGATGATTATGTAAAAACCTGGGAAGACTTCAGATTTCTTGATGGCGTTTTGGAGGCCATGAAAACGTTTAATCAGATTTTCGGAAACATTGTTGTTCTAACCAACCAGCAAGGTGTTGGCAAAGGTTTGATGAAAGCCGAAACACTGGAAGAAATTCACCGAAAGATGATTTTGGAAGTGAACGATCACGGTGGCCGGATTGATAAAATTTATTATTGCCCTGATTTAAGAACGTCTGGAAGTTTTAACCGCAAGCCACAGGTGGGGATGGGCTTGAAGGCAAAAAAAGATTTCTCACAAATAAACTTTAAAAAATCAATAATGGCGGGCGATTCGTTGAGCGATATGGAATTTGGCAAAAGATTAAAAATGAATACGGTCTGGATTTCAACCGTTGAATTCCAGCCCATGAAACATCCAAGATTAATCGATTTTGCTTTTGACAGCCTGTTTTCATTTTCTAAAAATTTATAATTCATCTTAAAGATAATCTTCACATTAATTTTAGCTTACAATTACTTTTTCATAACTAAATCATTTTAGGTGACACCATTTTTAATCCTCCTGGTTTTTATTGCTTACACGGCGCTGATGTTTATCGTAACCTGGATAACTTCGCGCAAAGCCAATAACGAAGGTTTTTATATCGGAAACAAGGCTTCGCCCTGGTATGTGGTGGCTTACGGCATGATTGGCGCTTCACTTTCAGGAGTTACATTTATGTCGGTTCCCGGTTGGGTTGGCCAAACCCAGTTTAGTTATCTGATGGTTGTTTTTGGCTACCTCGTGGGTTATTTTATAATAGCCACCGTGCTTTTACCGCTTTATTACCGGCTTAACCTAACGTCGATTTATTCGTACCTTGAGCAACGTTTCGGGTTCTGGAGTTACAAAACCGGGTCATTTTTTTTCCTGATATCCCGAACAATCGGAGCATCTTTCAGGATGTTTTTGGTTGTAAATGTTTTACAAATCTTCATTTTCGATGCCTGGAATATTCCGTTTTGGGTAACAGTAGCCATTTTTATTGTGCTCATCCTGCTTTATACTTTTAAAGGTGGGATAAAAACGATCATCTGGACGGATACACTGCAAACAACTTTTATGCTGGCTGCTGTTATCTTGTCGGTAATTTTGATTTCAAATCAGTTGGATTTTGGTTTTACTGATCTTCTCCGGAAAGTTGCCACAAGCGATTATTCAAATGTGGTGGTTTGGGACTGGCACGATAAAAGGTTTTTTCTGAAACAGTTTTTGAGCGGAACTTTTATTGCCATCGTCATGACGGGGCTTGACCAGGAAATGATGCAGAAAAACCTGAGCTGTAAAACCCTGAAGGATGCCCAAAAAAACATGTTTACTTTCAGCATCACCCTGGTTTTTGTAAACTTCCTTTTCCTGGTTCTCGGTGCATTTCTATACATTTATGCAAGCACGAAAGGCATCGGGCTTCCGCAACGTTCCGATGATCTTTTCCCGATTCTAGCCCTTAATTATCTTGGCCCTATTGCCGGGTTGGTTTTTATGATCGGATTAATTTCGGCAGCTTATCCAAGTGCTGATGGCGCTTTAACATCGTTAACAACAGCATTTAGTATCGATTTTCTTGGTCTGAAAAAGAAGGATCATCTGAGCGAAAAAAGAAAAACACAGATACGGCAAATCGTTCATGTCGGTTTTGCATTTGTGCTGCTTGCTGTAATTATCATTTACAGAGCCATTAACGATCAGGCAGTTATTGATAAGCTTTTTACAATTGCCGGATACACCTATGGACCTTTACTCGGACTTTACGCATTTGGACTTTTTACGAAGTTTAACGTAAAAGACCGGTGGGTGCCGATAATTGCAGTTTTATCGCCTGTAATTTGTTATTTCATCAGCGATTATTCGGCACTGTGGTTCAACGGCTATAAATTTGGCTTTGAATTGCTGATTTTGAACGGAGCACTTACCTTTGGAGGACTTTTGGCGTTTAGCAGGAAAAGCAACTCAGGTTTATCAAAACCTTGAATTTGAATACTTTAAAAAGTTTGTAAATGATAAGTTTCACATTGTTTAAGGAATATTAAGATTTTAAGAAATTGCGACAGGAGAATCATCTCTATTTTCGCTAATGAATTTCGATTAATCAAATTAATAAAAAAGCAAATATGTTAAGAAAAAAAGCACTCGAAATTGTTTCGACACGAACACCGGCAAAAGCAAATATCCCTCATGGGAAAATTTCGGAATATTTTGGTGAACTTACTTTTAATGAGACTGCTATGCGGGAATATCTCACCGCAGAGGCCTACGAAAAAGTAACAAATGCAATCACCAAAGGCGAAAAAATCGAACGCAAAATTGCCGATCAGATCGCGGCTTCGTTAAAAGCCTGGGCAATTACAAAAGGAGCTACCCATTACACACACTGGTTTCATCCGCTAACCGGCGCTACTGCCGAGAAGCATGATGCTTTTATTAATCCTGTAAAAGGTGGAAAAGCAATCGAAAACTTCCAGGGAACCCAGCTTATCCAGCAGGAACCCGATGCTTCAAGCTTTCCAAGTGGCGGAATCCGCAATACTTTCGAAGCTCGCGGCTACACAGCCTGGGATCCTACCTCACCAGCTTTTATTTTGGAAAGCACCTTGTGTATTCCAACGATTTTTGTTTCGTACACCGGCGAAGCGCTCGATTACAAAACCCCGCTGCTCAAAGCGCTGACAGCCGTGGATAAAGCAGCAACTGCTGTTTGCAATTATTTTGATAAAGATGTAACCAAGGTTGTTGCCACCCTGGGTTGGGAGCAGGAATATTTCCTGGTTGATTCGGCATTGTACAATTCCCGTCCTGATTTAATCCTGACCGGACGTACAGTTTTTGGACATTCATCTGCAAAGGATCAACAGCTTAGTGATCACTATTTTGGAACCATCCCGGCAAGGGTGATGGAATTTATGAAGGAATTTGAGTACGAAGCCCATCGTTTGGGGATTCCTGTAAAAACCCGGCACAACGAAGTTGCTCCTAATCAATTTGAATGTGCCCCGGTTTACGAGGAAGCAAACCTTGCTGTCGACCACAACCAATTGTTGATGCACCTCATGAAAAGGGTTGCTACTAGGCATCATTTTGTAGTTTTACTTCACGAAAAACCATTCGCAAAAGTTAATGGTTCAGGTAAACACAACAACTGGGCGCTGGCTACAAATACAGGCATAAATTTGCTTTCGCCGGGAAAAGACCCAAAATCCAACCTGCGATTCTTAACTATTTTGGTAAATATTTTAAAGGCCGTTCACACCCACGCCGATTTAATCCGGTCATCAATAGCTTCAGCATCAAACGACCACCGGCTTGGAGCCAATGAAGCACCTCCTGCAATTATTTCAGCGTTTATCGGAACGCAGCTTACTAAAGTTATTAACGAGCTCGAAAGTCTGGGCACCGTTGCAAAAGACAATAATTTCGATTTGAATCTTAATATTCCAAAAATTCCCGAAATTCTGCTCGACAACACCGACCGTAACCGGACTTCACCATTTGCATTTACCGGCAACAAATTCGAATTCAGAGCGGTAGGTTCATCTTCAACTTGCTCGAAAGCCATGACACCGCTTAATCTAATTATGGCCGACCAACTTTTGAAATTTAAAGCAGAGGTTGATGTGCTCATCGAAAAGAAAATGAAAAAGCAGGATGCCATTTTACATGTGCTTCAGAGATACATCAAAGAATGTAAAGCAGTTCTTTTCGAAGGCAACTCTTATGGTGAAGAATGGGCTGCTGAAGCCGAAAAACGTGGTTTATCCAACATCAAAAATACTCCGGATGCTTTGATTAAAGGGCTTTCGGAACAAACCATTGCACTTTACGAAGCCCATGGAATATTGACCAAACGCGAAATGCTGGCCCGTCATGAAATTAAAATGGAAAAATACACGATGCAAATCCAGATCGAATCACGCGTGATTGGCGATCTTGCGACAAATCATGTAATTCCGGTGGCAATCCAGTATCAGAATATTCTTATCGAAAATGTAAAAGGATTAAAAGAAGTGCTCGACACCAAATCATTCGTCAAGCTTTCGAAAAACCAATTGCAATCCATCAAAGATATTTCGGAGCATATTTCCGAAATCAGAGATAACGTAAACAAAATGATTGATGAGCGCAAAATCGCCAACAAAATTGAGGATATGCAGGAACAAGCGCTGGAATACAACAAAAAGGTACTTCCTTATTTTGATATTATCCGCTACCATGTTGATAAACTCGAACTGCTTGTTGATGATAAACTCTGGCCATTACCAAAATATCGCGAGCTTTTATTTTTGAAATAGGACTTTTAGAAAGGACATTTACAAGACCGGGAAATGATGTTTTCCCGGTTTTTCTTTTTCAAGCCATTTTGTTTTTCTATTTTTACCCAAAATTTAAAATCTTTATGAAAAAAGGCGCTTCAATGCTTGTAGTTTTTGTTCTTTTGATAGGAACGATTCAGGCTCAAATCAATGTTTATCAGGTAAATTCAACAACTAAGCCATCCGAAAAATATGGTATTTTTTATATGCTTCCGCGAACGGTACTAAAAGTTGATGTAGTTGTAAAAACTACCGACAACGTAAAAGGCCCCTTGTCGGATCTGGCCGAAAAATATGTTGGAATTAAAGATGCCATTAAGTTCGATTTTACCAACTATGAAATTGAAGACGTGCATGTTTTGCCAGTTCCGGAACCTGACCCTGAGCAGGTTTATTTTGTTGAAATGGTCGCAAAGTCAGGAAAAAATACCGGTGCAGTCAGCCTCCGGTTTAATGAGGCCGGATTTCTTTGTTCGACGTTTGAAGCTGAAAAAGACAAAAATGTTGCTGAAATCAGAGAACAAATAGTTTTTGCTGAGGAGCGCAAATCGGATGCATCTGAATTGTACCAGTTCCAGGCTTTTGGAAATATTAAGGCTAAGATTGATACGATCATCCGAAAAGTAACGGTTGATACTGCCATCATCCAAAAATATATTTTCAGGGCACGAACCACCGAGAAAACTGATGAAGAACTGGCAAGTGAAATTCTTGGAAAAATCCAGGCACTGCGTGATTCGAAGTACAAATTGCTGACAGGTTTCCAGGAAATTCCCTACGAACCAGCCACCATCCAATACATGCATCAGCAGTTGGAAAAGCAGGAAAACGAGTACCTTGCTATGTTTTGCGGAAAATCGGTGACAAGTTATTTGCGATACTCCTTTTATTACACACCAGGCTGGGAAACAGATAATGGTGAAATTTCGATGTTCCGGTTTTCGAAAAACAGCGGTATCAGCCCTGTGTTAAGTAACTCTGGTGAAATAGTCAAACTGCGGATCGAAGTGAATGGTTTTTCAAAAGTTACAGGAGACTTTATTCCATTAGAAACCAAGAATGATCAGCCAAAAGGTTTCTTTTATCGAATCCCGGAAATGGCAAAGGTGATAATCTCTCTTGAAAATGACGAACTTTTCAATAAACCAATCATTGTTAACCAACTGGGAATCGTAAAAAACCTGGATGCTGACCAGCTAAAAGTTGAATTTGTTCCTGAAACCGGTGGATTAAAATCAGTTAAAATTAATTGATGATAAAATAGTCAACCAAAAAAGACAGCCTAATTTAGAAAGTAATGGTGTATTCGTAAGATTCACCAGCTGGTTTTTCGGTTTTTTTGGTGGCTGTTGCTGCTGGTTTTGGTTTGGCGGTGTATTCAAACTGAATTTCAGGGGCTTTTGGTAATTTGAAGTTGATCCGGGTACGCATGGTGGCCACAACGCGCAAACCACGGTTTTTTGCTTTCTCATAGCTCATCAGCTTAATCACTCTGATGGCTTCTTCATCGCAACCAAAACCAAGGCCTTTTGTAACCTGAACCTCGATTATATTGCCCATTCCATCAACACGATACATCACAAAAACAGCACCTTCAATCTTTTTGTCGAAGGCCTCTTTCGGGTATTTCAGATTTTTTTTTACGAACTCCTGAAAAGCCTCTTTGCCGCCCGGATATTTGGGTAATTTTAAAAATTTCGGATCTTTTTTATTTTCCATGATAAGTTTGATAAAGCGGTTCAAAATTAGATAAAATTTATACTTTTGCTTAAATTCATTTACAATCTTATTTTCATTTTCCAAACATCCGGAATAAAAATTACTAACCTAAATAATTTATCAGATGATTGATTTTTCATTAACTCCTCAACAAGAAGCTATTCGGGCGAGATACAGGGATTTTGCTGAACGCGTAATAATTCCAAACCGCCTGAAATACGACAAATTAGCCGAATTTCCCTGGGAAATCATTAAACAAGCCTACAAAGAAGGAATGATGAACGGTCCTGTTCCGGTTCAATTTGGAGGAAAAGGCTACTCGATTATGGATAGCGCACTTTCGAGCGAAGAATTGGGCGCCGGATGTATCGGCATTGGAATTTGTATTGATGCAAATACACTTGCTCTGACACCGCTTTTGCTTGCCGCTGACGAAACCCAGCAAAAAAAATTCTTTGGCCTGATCAACGAAATTCAAGGTGTGGCCGCTTATTGCCTTACCGAACCCAACGCCGGCTCCGACGTCCAGGGAATCAGGTCGCAGGCTATCCGGAAAGGTGATAAATTCATTTTGAACGGGCATAAAAGATTTATTACCAATGGAGAAGTAGCTGCATTTCACACCGTTTTTGCAATTACCGATCCTGAAAAAGCGTCAAGAAGTCTTACTGCTTTTGTGGTGCCGACAAACCTTCCGGGCATCGAAATTAAACCACACCTCGAAAAAATGGGGCAAAAAGCTTCAGTACAAAATGAGATCATTTATCGTGATGTTGAAGTTCCTGCCGAAAATATGTTAGGCCGCGAAGGCACCGGTTTTATCATTGCCATGAAAACTTTCGACCGTACGCGCACCGGAGTAGCTGCCTTAAGTATCGGAAATGCCCGTGCTGCCTACGAAACCTCGATGGAATGGGCAAAAAACCGGATTCAGTTTGGAAAACCAATCGCGGCAAACCAGGCTATAGGTTTTATGCTGGCCGACATGGCCACCGAAATTGAAGCCGCCCGGATGTTGACCTGGCACGCTGCCTGGGCTTATGATACCGGACAAAAATCGGCATCAAGGCTTTCGGCCATGTCAAAATTATATGCTTCGGATGTTGCCATGCGCGTAACCACCGATGCTGTTCAGGTTATGGGTGGTGATGGCTATTCGACAGATTTTGCTGTTGAAAAAATGATGCGTGATGCAAAACTCTGTCAGATTTACGAAGGAACCAACCAGGTTCAAAGAATTGTAATTTCGAAAAGTATTTTAAAACAATAAATGCATTAGCCGTGAGGCGCAAGGAATAAGGTAAAAACCAATCAAAAAAAGGGGACGATTAGTCCCCTTTTTTGATTCTTAAAATCAAGCGTCTATCCTGATTATTTAAAATCGTACTTGTTGTCTTCGATCAGTTTTGCAGCAATCCGTCTTCTGGCAGCTTTGATATTTATTGGAGCAACCTTTGTAAGATCGTCGATATAGCCGGTCAATTTTTCATAATGCTCGCCTTCTGCAAAAGAATTGATGGCATCAAAACCACTTTTCCTGATAATGCCGGCAGCATCATAAATAAAAACATCAACAATATCTTTATAAATTTGAACTGCTTCAGCTCCTCTCAGGCCTTCTAATTTTTCGATTCTCAGCAAAGATGATTCGGCAGGGTAGATCTGCATGATAATATCAGAAACGTTAAAGAGAATTTCCTGTTCGCTGGTGAGATTTCGCTGGAAAGTCTCCGAAACAGTCCCAAGCATCAGCAAAGCAGCTTTTTTAAAGTTACGGATATAGTGTTTTTTCTCACCATAATAATCCGTAGGAATTGCGACTTCTTGTTTATTTTCGAGTTCTTTTAAAATTGAATGCGAATATCTTGAAACATCAAAACCTTCTTTTAGCGCTTTTTTAATTGTTGTGTCAACAACCAGCATGCGGTTAATTTCGTTGGTTCCTTCAAAAATCCTGTTTATCCTCGAATCCCGATAAGCTCTGTCAACGGGTGTTTCCGAAGAAAAACCCATACCACCAAAAATCTGAACGGCTTCATCAACAATAAAATTCAGCGATTCGGAACCAAAAACTTTTAAGAATGCAGCTTCGATAGCGTATTGTGCGATTCCTTCGATTGAAGCTTTTCCTTTTTCGTAACCTTGTTCTTTTAAAGAAGCGATAACATGATCGATATTGTCGCTGACGCGATAAACCGAAGATTCGGTGACCCAGGTTTTGATAACTTGTTCGGCAAGTTTATGCTGAATTGCACCAAAGCTCGAAATTCGCGTGCCGAATTGTTTCCGTTCGTTGGCATAATTTACTGATTGGGTTATTGCGCGTTTTGCTGCTCCAAGGACTGTTCCGCCCAATTTTATACGTCCCATGTGCAAAATGCTTAAGGCAATTCTAAAGCCTTCGCCTCTTTTGCCGAGTAAATTTTCGACAGGAACTTTGCAATCATTAAAAAATATCTGAACTGTTGAGGAACCTTTAATTCCCATTTTCTTTTCTTCGGGATTAAACTTAATGCCCGGAAATTCGCGCTCAACAAGAAAGGCACTTAAAACCCTGTCGTTGTCGATCTTTGCGAAAACCGTGAGCAAATCGGCAAAACCACCATTTGTAATCCACATTTTCTGGCCGTTGAGGAGATAATGTTTCCCATCTTCGGTTAAAACAGCATTGGTTTTTCCTGAATTTGCATCTGAGCCGGCATTAGGTTCAGTTAAACAATAAGCCGAGGTAAGTTCACCGGTTGCCAGGCTTGGCAGATATTTACTTTTTTGCTCGGCATTGCCATAATAAACTATCGGCAATGAACCAATCCCGGTATGAGCAGAGTAAGCTACCGAAAATGAGTAACCAGCGCCCATGTATTCGCTTGCCAGCATGGAAGTAACAAAACTCTGATCAAAACCATCATACTCTTCAGGAACCGAAATTCCCAGTAATCCAAGTTCGCCGGCTTTTTTAAGAAGGCCCTTCATCAAACCTTCTTCCTGGCTGTCGATGTTATCGAGGATCGGATAAACCTCCTGCTCGAGAAAGCCTGCGCAGGTATCGGCAATCATTAACTGTTCCTCTGTAAATTCTTCAGGAATAAAAATATCATTTGCTTCTGTTTCTTTGATAAGAAATTCTCCGCCTTTTAAAATGTTGTCTTTTGCCATTATTTTGATTTTTTTTACGAAATTGGCGGCAAAGATAAGAATGTTTTATTTTTGGAAATCCTGAAAAATCAATTCTGAAGCAAATTATGAACAGACATAAAAATGGCCGTATTAAAAGTATTCATTTTCAATTTACTGAAAAAAGAAAGCTTTGAATACGGCCTTTAAACTCAGGAAGGAGCCTGCGTTAATTCCTTTTCATGAGTAATAATCTTAATATCTAATTCTTCCTGGTCTTTAACGTAGTTCACGCTGATCAGGTCACTTTCATGAATCTTTGTTTTAATGATTTCCTCGGCCAGCGGATCTTCAACATATTTTTGAATGGCACGCTTTAGCGGTCTTGCACCAAATTGGGCATCCCAGCCTTTTTCGACGATAAAATCCTTGGCATCTTCCGAAACTTCAATCTGATAACCCAATTCGTTGATGCGTTTATAAAGATGCTTAAGTTCGATATCGATGATTTTATGGATGCTTTCACGTTCGAGCGAATCAAAAATCACCACATCATCAATTCGGTTTAAAAATTCAGGTGCGAAAGTCTTTTTAAGTGCATTTTCGATGACACCCTGAGCATGTTTGTTTTTGGATTCAGTTTTGGCACTAGTGTTAAAACCAACACCACTTCCGAAGTCTTTTAACTGCCGCGATCCAATATTTGAAGTCATGATGATGATTGTATTTTTAAAATCAATCCTTCGTCCAAGGCTGTCGGTAATTAAACCATCATCCAAAACCTGCAGCAGCAGGTGATAAACGTCAGGGTGGGCCTTTTCGATTTCATCCAAAAGTACAATTGAATAAGGTTTCCGGCGAACTTTTTCGGTAAGCTGGCCTCCTTCTTCATAGCCAACATAGCCTGGAGGCGCTCCTACGAGACGCGATACGGAAAACTTCTCCATGTATTCGCTCATGTCGATTCGTACCAACGCATCTTCAGAATCAAAAAGATACTTGGCCAAAACCTTGGCAAGATGGGTTTTTCCAACTCCGGTAGGACCTAGAAAAATGAAACTTCCGATTGGTTTATTCGGATCTTTAAGGCCGGCACGATTTCGGCGAATGGCTTTAACCACTTTATTGATGGCTTCATCCTGACCAACAACAGATCCCTGAAGTTCGGTTTCCATCTTAATCAGCCGGTTACCTTCAGTCTGGGCAATGCGTTTAACCGGCACGCCAGTCATCATGGCAACAACTTCGGCAACATTTTCTTCATTTACAATTTCACGATTGATACGTGAATCCTCTTCCCACTTTCTTTTTTCCAGATCAAGCTCTTCCTGGAGTTTCCGTTCGATATCTCTGAACCTTGCTGCTTCTTCAAATTTCTGGCTACCAATGGCTTTCGATTTTTCACCTTTAACTTCCTCGATCCTGTTTTCGATTTGAATTATTCTGCTTGGAACGTGCATGTGGGTAATATGAACCCTGCTGCCAGCCTCATCCAGCGCGTCAATGGCCTTGTCGGGCAAAAATCTGTCGCTGATGTAGCGCGCTGTGAGGGTAACGCAGGCTTTGATAGCTTCATCGGTATATTTTACAAGGTGGTGGTCTTCATATTTTTCTTTGATATTATGAAGGATTTCAGTGGTTTCATCGATGGTTGTCGGATCGACTAAAATTTTCTGAAACCGTCGCTCAAGTGCACCATCTTTTTCGATGTATTGCCTGTACTCATCAAGCGTTGTAGCTCCAACACACTGGATTTCACCTCTTGCAAGCGCTGGTTTAAACATATTGGATGCATCAAGAGATCCTGATGCATTGCCAGCGCCAACGATGGTATGAATTTCATCGATGAACAAAATGATGTTTGGATTTTTCTCCAGTTCATTTAAAACGGCCTTCATCCGTTCCTCAAATTGCCCTCGATATTTTGTGCCGGCAACCAAAGAGGCAAGATCAAGCGTAACAATCCGTTTGTTAAACAAGGCTCTCGAAACCTTTCTGTTAACAATACGCAGCGCAAGGCCCTCAGCAATAGCAGATTTCCCTACACCAGGTTCACCAATAAGAATCGGGTTGTTTTTTTTGCGGCGGCTGAGAATTTGTGCAATTCGCTCCAGTTCCTTTTCACGGCCTACAATTGGGTCTAATTTTCCTTCTTCGGCTGATTTTGTCAGGTCACGACCAAAGTTGTCGAGAACCGGTGTTTTTGATTTTGATTCGCCGGGTTTCTTGCTTTGTTTGCTAAAACCCCTTCCTTCATCAAAATCATCTTCCATCTGACCGCCTGGAAATTCATCTTTTGGATCAGGTTTTATTTCTGGTAATTCTTCTTTTTCCATATCGCTGTTGGTCATAATTGCCTGAAGTTCTTCTTTAACACTATCGTAATCAACACCGTAACTACTAAAGGTACGGGTAACCACATTGTCTTCATCTTTTAGAATGGCCAACAATAAATGTTCGGTACCAATCAATTCGCTGTTGTACAATTTGGCTTCGAGGTAGGTTAATTTTAAAGCTCTTTCGGCTTGTTTAATTAAAGGTATGTTTTCAAGTTTTTTACTTCCGGGGACAAAATTGGTTACAATCGAGCGCTCGATTGCTTTTTTGTATTCCTGCAGATCAACCCCCAAATAATTTAATATTTGTATTGCCAATCCTTCTCCTTCACGAAGAATGCCTAAAATCAGATGTTCAACGCCTATGTAATCGTTGCCTAATCTAACGGCTTCTTCGCGACTGAAGGTAAGTACATCTTTAACTCGCTGTGAAAATTTAGCTTCCATTATTTTTGAGTTGTTAGTATCAGTTTTGCGGTGATCAAATAACGTTCCAACAATTTATTTAGTTTAAAACCTTGCATTTAGCACCAGTCTTTAAAAATTAATTAAAAATCTGTTTTTCCCGGCATTTTACGCATCGAAATTAACAAGAAATCTTAATCATTGTTCAGTTGCAAAATTAATCTGAAAAATCATGGTCAATCACATCAAACCTCCATTTTATCAACATTTATATGTTAGTTAATTAATGATTTTTACAAGCTGTGGTAAAGATAATATTTGTACTTTTGTTTTTTAAAAATTCATTTTGTAAATAATTAAAATTGAATAAGTTAGCAGATGGATAACATGCAGGAAGGCGAAAAAATAGTTAAAGTCAATATCGAAAACCAAATGAAATCGGCATACATTGATTATTCAATGTCGGTTATTGTTTCGAGGGCTTTACCAGATGTCAGGGATGGACTAAAACCGGTACATCGCAGAATTTTATTTGGAATGTTGGATTTGGGCGTACTCTCCAACCGTCCGTATAAAAAATCTGCCAGAATAGTAGGGGAGGTGCTCGGTAAATATCATCCCCATGGCGATACTTCTGTTTATGATGCTATGGTTAGAATGGCTCAGCCTTGGTCGTTGAGATATCCATTAGTTGACGGACAGGGAAACTTTGGCTCAATTGACAATGACAGTCCGGCAGCCATGCGATACACCGAAGCAAGACTCCGCAAAATTGCTGAGGAAATGCTCGAAGATATTAACAAGGATACCGTTGATTTTCAACTAAATTTTGATGATTCCTTAGAAGAACCTACCGTTTTACCAGCCAAAATCCCCAATCTTTTAATCAATGGCGCATCAGGTATTGCTGTCGGAATGGCTACTAATATGCCGCCACACAATCTTACCGAAGTTATTGACGGGACAATTGCCTACATCGAAAATCATGATATTACGATTGAGGAATTAATGCAATACATCAAAGCCCCTGACTTTCCGACAGGTGGAATAATTTATGGTTATGAAGGTGTTAAAGAAGCATTTGAAACCGGCCGTGGAAGAATTGTCATGCGCGGTGAATCAACCATCGAAATATCACCATCAGGAAGAGAACACATCATTGTAACGTCTATTCCTTATCAGGTCAATAAAGCAGAAATGATAAAAAAAACTGCTGATTTGGTAAATGATAAAAAAATAGAAGGAATTGTTGACATCAGGGATGAATCCGACAGAAATGGAATCAGGATCGTTTATGATCTTAAAAAAGATGCGATTACAAACGTTGTTCTTAACAAGCTTTATCAATACACAGCTCTGCAAACTTCTTTCAGCGTTAATAACATTGCGCTTGTCCATGGACGGCCGATGCAACTTAACCTGAAAGATATCATCAGGCATTTTGTTGAGCATCGTCATAAAGTCGTTATCAGACGCACTGAATACGATTTAAGAGAGGCACTCAAAAGGGCACATATTTTAGAAGGTTTACTCATCGCCCTCGACCATCTTGATGAAGTTATTGCCCTCATCCGCCGTTCGCTTACTCCTGATGAAGCAAAAGAAGGATTGATGCAAAGTTTTAATTTGAGCGAGATTCAGAGTAAAGCAATCCTGGAGATGCGTTTGCAGCGGCTCACAGGCCTGGAACGCGATAAAATCAGGGCAGATTACGAAGAATTGATGAAAAGAATTGAATATTTCAAGGAAATTTTGCAGAATGAGACAATGAGGATGGAAATCATCAAGGAAGAACTCCGCACCATTCGGGAGAAATTCTATGATGAACGAATGACAAAAATTGAATATTCAGCAAGCGATTTCAGAATTGAGGATACCATAGCGGATGAAGATGTTGTTGTTACAATTTCGCACATGGGCTATATAAAACGCACACCCTTAACCGAGTACCATGTTCAGAACCGGGGTGGGAGAGGAGCCAAAGGAACAACTACAAGGGATGAAGATTTCCTTGAATACTTGTTTATAGCTTCCAACCATAATTATATGTTGTTCTTCACCGAAAAAGGGAAGTGCTTCTGGCTAAGAGTTTTTGAAATTCCCGAAGGCACTAAAGCTTCAAAAGGCAGAGCTATTCAAAACCTTATTAACATTGAGCCTGATGATAAGGTGAGGGCATTCATCAACACCAAAGATCTGAAAGATGATGACTACATCAACAATAACTTTATTATACTTGCCACAAGTAAAGGAATAATCAAAAAAACATCATTGGAAGCCTATTCCCGTCCTCGTCAGAATGGCATAAACGCAATAAATATCAGAGAAGGAGATATGTTGCTTGAAGCACGTCTGACAAATGGCGAAAGTGAAATGATTATGGCTTTACGTTCAGGCAGGGCCATTCGTTTTAACGAAACCAGAGTTCGCCCGATGGGTCGCAATGCCTCGGGAGTCAGGGGAATTACGCTCTCGCACGATAAAGATGAAGTTATTGGGATGATTTGCCTCGAAAATCCTGATTATGATGTGCTTGTTGTATCAGAAAACGGATACGGTAAACGCTCAAAATTAGATGATTATCGTGTAACAAACCGTGGAGGAAAAGGTGTAAAAACACTGAATATAACCGAAAAAACCGGAGAGTTGATAGCTATAAAAAATGTAATGGACAACGACGACCTGATGATTATCAATAAATCGGGATTGACCATCCGGCTTGCAGTTTCAGGATTAAGAGTGATGGGTCGCGCAACGCAGGGTGTACGTCTGATAACTTTACGCGGTGAAGATTCCATTGCAGCAGTTGCTAAAGTTGAAGTTGAAGTTGAAGTCGAAGAGGAAATCAGTGATATTCAAGATGAAAATGTTGATTTTACTGAGGATGACAGTATCAACGAACCTGGCAATGAGTAATCTGATGAATTCATGGAATTTAGCGAAAAAGTAGAAAAAGTTTTTATAGATTATTTCAATTTAATACATTTGCAGCGGTTACGAAAAATGTTTTTTGGTATAGCAATTGTAAACAAAATTAAATAAATATTAAAAAATAGAAAAATGAGAAAAATTGCATTTTCAGTTTTAATGGTGATGTCTGTGATCGTTGCCAATGCGCAAAGTTCGGTGGTTGTTAGTGCTTTCAATTATCTTAAATACGGAAAATTGGATAAAGCCAAGGAAGCTATCGATAAGGCGATTCTTAATCCTAAAACCATGGAAGAGCCAAAGACCTGGTACTATTACGGCAATATTTACCTGTCAATCCAACTCACCGAGGACGAAAAGTACAAAGCACTTGATCCGGATGCTCTTGAAAAAGCTTATGACGGATATCAAAAAGCGCTTAAATTGGACGCCGACAAAGAATATACTAACGATATTAATGACCGGATTCTGGTTTGTGCTGAACAGTTTTATAATAAGGGTGTAAATAAATACAATGAAGAAAAATATGCCGAGGCCGTTAAATCTTTTGATAAATCTGCAGGAATCAACAGTTCGATTGGTAAAATTGACAGCCTTGCTACATTCAATGCTGCATTATGTGCCGAACTTTCAGGAGCACCTAAAGATGCAAAAACAAAATACATTCAGCTCATCGAATGGAATTATAATCAACCGGCAATTTATTCATCATTAAGCGAAATTTTGAAAGCTGAAGGTGACACAGCAACGGCGTTAAGTTATCTGCAAATGGGTCGTAAAAAGTATCCGGAAAATTTCAATCTTATCATCGGTGAAACAAATATTTACCTTGCTGTTGGCGAAAAGGACAAAGCTTTGGAATTATTAAAATTGGCGCTTACTCAGGATGATAAGAATCCAACGATTTTCTTTGCGGTAGGTACAAATTATGATCAGATGGGAAATTTTGAAGAAGCTGAAAAAGCTTATTTGCAAGCAATTAGCCTGAAAGTTGATTATTTTGATGCCAACTACAATTTAGGAGCTCTCTATGTTAACAAAGCTATCGAAATAATGGATAAAGCAAATGCACTGCCGCTTAATGAAGAAAAACAATATGTAGCGTTGAAGGCAGATGCCGATGCTTTACTTGTTAAATCATTACCTTATCTGGAACGTGCTGATGAACTGCAACCTAACGATCAATACACCATGCGCACACTCAAAGATATTTACACACGCTTAAGCATGGTAGATAAATTGAAGAGCATCAACGAAAAGATAGATAAATAATTTAAGAAATCAAAAGGAGGGGATGTTTCCCTTCTTTTTTCTAAAAAGCTATTTAACATAATATTAATTATAGGACATTCATTGAATAGAAAAAATGACATCAAATTCGGCTAAATCCGATTATTACGATCACCTTTGCAAATTTATCATAGCAAATGACCGAACTCGAAATTCTTTATCAGGACGAACAAATTATTGCAATTAATAAACCCAATGGTTTATTGGTGCACAGGACATCGCTTGCACGGGATGCAGATGAATTTGCATTACAGATTTTACGCGACCAGATTGGAAAACAAGTAACTCCGGCACACCGATTAGATCGTAAAACCAGTGGCGTTTTGATTTTTACCTTAAGTGCCGAATCAAACACACAAATGCAAAAACAGTTTGCCGAAAATAAAATAAAAAAGGTGTATCTGGCAATCGTTCGCGGATTTACGGATGATTCCGGAATGATTGATTATCCTTTGGTAAAGGAAAATGGAACTTCTCAATCTGCAACAACCAACTATCATACGCTTTCCAGGAGTGAGCTGGAAATTCCTTTTGGAAAACAACAAACTTCACGATATTCAATGGTTGAAATTACACCTCAAACCGGCAGGATGCATCAAATCAGGAAGCATTTCGCACATATTTTGCATCCCATAATCGGCGACCGGCCGCATGGTTGCAATAAACAAAATAAGCTTTTTAAAGATAACTGGAACATGACGACCATGCTTTTACATGCATCTGAAATAAGATTTTTTCACCCCGCTTCAAATCTTGAAATTACCATTAACGCATCATTAAATGATGAATTTAATCGTACGGCAAACTTCCTGAAATTAAACACTGGTCAAGGTGAAACTATCTGACAACCATTTTCCCCCGGATAGATTGATCGGTGTTAAAATTCAATCTTAAGGAATATACTCCGGAAGACAGGTTTTTGCAGTCAATATTGATCGAGTTTGTATTTAAATCGTTAATTTCCATAACTTTAGAGCCAAACATATCGAATATCTGAAGTTGCCCCTGAGAAACCTGCTCCCTTGAACTTAAACTAATCATTGCATTGTTGGTTACAGGATTTGGATAAATCATCAACTTCAAGGCTGATTTTAGCTTTGCCTCATTTTGTTGTATGCCAACCATCATGCTGTTCATTGCTCCGGGAGTCCCGTGTAATGGCGAAGCCATCCAGTTTTGTGCAAGTGCATTGTCTAAATGAGGTGCTACTAATTCCAGTGTAGGACCTTCCCCATCAGGTTCATTTGGCCATGGTTCATCGTCGAGATAATAAACGGTGTCAACCAAGGCACCTGTTTCATCATAAAGTCTGATTAATTCTCCGCTACCACTAAGGCCAAAACTCATATCCCCAACAAAATTTGTTACCTCAGGAAACAATCCTGAAAATAATTCGGAATCCTTGCAAAGCACCAGATAGCCGGCAGTTGGAATTATCGTACCTTCAGGAAAAGTAAAAACATGTTCGTCATCTTCGTCTTTGAAAACCCAATTTGAAATATCCAGATCGTTTTGCATCGGATTGTAAAATTCCACCCAGTCGTCAGTATTAAAATCATCGGCAGGATTGTACATTATTTCATTGATAACCAACGAATCAGAGTAAGCTTTAGGTTTAAAATGTGCCACAACATTATCCCAGGTAGTAAGATTCATTGTAATTTCAGATGAAGTCAGATTCGGCGAGACTGCATTATTTGTAACTTCCCAATAATCGAATTCATAATTAATATCGGCAGGAATTGCTGTCAATTTGGTATCAACACCTCCAAAATAGCTGCCCTGCCAGGGAAATGCAGATAATTCAAGAGAATTCAGTTGAATTTTCCCCATTCCGGAAGGCTCCACATTTAACGAAAATTCGTAAGGTCCATTCAGATCATAACAATCTTTGAGGCCTGTTGGCAGATAATTCCATCGTGTTGTAACAAAGTTCCTGATTTTGTGAACATTATTCTGCCATTCCTGCATATTCCCACCCCAGCGCTGGATATGACGCGGCATTTCCGGCTCCATTAAACCTGCAATAGTATCAAGATAACCAACCATCCGTTCAGGACGAAAAGCCGTATTGTAAAGGTCGATGTATCTCGAAATATAATATTGGTTAAACTCGGCATTATTCCTGAGTTTGTTAAGTAAAACAATATGTTGTTCCGGATCATTTGTCAATCCTTCAGGAAAGCATGGTGAAACAGTTGGTAATGTGCCAGGAACTCCGGTATAATTGATGTAATGATTAAAAGTTGCATCTTCGTCCCAAAGTACGTAACCCCATTTCTGATGCCCGCCTTCAGGATTGGTTCCGCGCCACCAGCCAACATTCCAGTTAATCCAGTCCGAGCAAACAACAAATGAATTGATCAGGATGTAGTCGATAAGGCTGGTATAGTCCAATCTTTCTTTAACATATTCAAAATTCTCCTGAACGCTCATGTCGTTAAATTTGGCAAAATCATGTAGCGTATTCCAATCATTCCAGGCTGCCTGGCCCCCATACTCAGCCCAACTTCCGCCCCAAAGCATCAGATAGTAAATATCATACTTACCCTGGTTGTAATAAAACTGCGTAAAATCGTGATCATTTACTTTTTCGCGATAGCCATAAACACCCCAATAAATACCGTTTACATACAAAAGTCCTTTTTGTCCTTTTCTTACATCTAATTTCATTCCTGCTTTACATGCAGTATTCTGGACAAATATGTCCCTCAAAAGTGCGGCTGTATCAATTCCGGGATAATTGTCATCGCCGGCTGCGCGCAGGATAATCCGCTGGAATTCATCTCTTTTTGTCAATGAAATTATCGTATCCCTGATGGCATAATTATATCCGCATTCATCTCTCGAAATATAGTCGATACTTCTTTGGGGATGAACCCACGAATCCTGGCCGTGTTCATTAAATTCGCCATAACCGATTGTTGTTCTTTCGCCAAACTTGTTAAAATATTCAAAAGTACCAAATGGTCGGAGTGATTGATTTCCATTTAAAAGATCGTCGAGTTGAGCCGCTGATGCTGATATGATGGCTGTTGTGTGTGCATCATTTATAAAATAGGTGTTAAATTCGATTAATCCGGGCAAAACTGATGGATCGCTGCTTATCGAACGGGCATTCACAATAGTAGTTTGTGAGATAGTAAGTGGAAAACTATAAACCGGCGATGAACTTGTTGGCTCGCTCCCATCGATGGTGTAGTGAATTTGAGAAATGGGTTCATTGGTGGTAATTTCGAGGGTGATTGGCTCAGCATAAAAGCCTGCCGCTAGGCTCATCTGCGGTTTTGCGCTGTAAGAAGGATAAGCTGTTGCACTAATATTTGATGATCCGGCAGTTGGATTTGTGAAAATCGCCCAGTTAACACCACCGTTAACTGTACGGCCCCTCGAATGATTTTTCTGTGTGATTTCGAGTTCAACCTGGTCGAGAATAGCGCCAAAAGGATTGGAAAAGATGATTGTTTCAGGCTCATCTTTGGTTTGTGATAACTTAAAATTGGTATGATAGTGACCACCAGAAACTTCGTTACGCCCTGAAGCCCAAACTTTAATAAATCCTCCCGCTGCAAGACTCACTCCTGCAGGAAACTGCCATTTTAATGGTTCCGAAATCTTATCGCTTAACGAGAAACCAGCAAGTGATGCTGTTGTAGGTCCGGCATTGTACAACTCAATCCAGTCTTCGTTACTTCCATAATTATCAAGCATGTAGGAAATATTTGAAACCGAATACTCATTAATAACAACCTGCCCGGATGAGCCGAATGAGAAAGTTAAAAATGTGAACAAGAAGGCTATCAGACGCGCAGAGTAAAAGTTTTTCATAGCTTTAAAAATTGAATAAGATAAATTTGTAATAAGCAGAAATTCAGTGAAACAAAGATAGTTGGATAGTTGAAATATGCCAAAAAATAAAATTCATTTTCAAACCTGATCGACAATTTCTTCTTCCGGGTTTTCGGATTTTTTCTTGAATTGAAAAACCCTGCTGATAGCCCTGAAAGCCAATAAAGTAACTACAGGCATCATTTCGAGAGGAAATTTCTGGGGCATTTTGTTCCAGTTTATCATTAAAAAAAACATCAAAAGTCCGTAAAGTAAAAGAATAACCTGGCTGATTTTTTTGTGGCCCCGTGGAATCGTCCACAGCATGACTAAAAGCAAAGGGTTTGCCCACAAAATATTTAGGTTAAAACGGAGCGAAACATGAAGGCTGTAGATCCATAAAAAAAGTAGCAATAGGCCAAAAATTCCAGCGGTGGTAAATAAACCAAGGTCAATCCGGTTGGATGTTTTTTGAGAAGTTTTTAGCCAGAAAACTTCGGCTACCAGTAAAAAGGCGAGAAGCCAGAAAATAATCATCGGCCAACTGAAATCCTGGTTTTTCTTTACTTGCTTCATTCCCTGAAAAAGTACTATCGGAGCATTTGCCAGGCCTGTATTTTCGACTTCTTTCATGACTGGTTCAGGTAAAAAGGTCGTTTGCAGTTTCGTCATTTTTTTATCGGCAAATGGCCCCAGCAAAAAATTGATTCCTGTCGAAAGCCACGGACTGCCTGCAAGTGAAGGTTTTAACGCTTGCCGGAACGATATTTTTGTGGTTTCATTCAATTGTTTTTTGATTTCCCTGTGATCTGCGAATTCCAACAGCAGATTAAAAGCTCGTGTGGAACAGTTGTCACGAAAAAAATCGTAGCGATAATATCGGTTTTTGGTTAAAGCATTCTGATTTAACGAGTCATAAATTTGCTGAAATAATTCGCACGGCAACAACACTTCCTGTTCAAAAATTGTACGGTTTTCGGTTTGATATTCGGTATAAAAATCCTGAAAATCGTTCACAGTAAGCGCGTAATTCAAATTTCCAAGCAAGAATTTAAAGTAGAAATTTGGTGTCGAAAAGTCGAAAGTTCCATAATTAAAAATCTTGTCAACCTTGTTTACCGAATCATGAACCCTGATGGCGGTGTGACCAAAAATGGAATACAACTCCTGCCCCGGATCGCAGGTAATAAGCGAAATTTTGGCTTGATCTGACAAATTAAAAGCCTGAATTTCGGAGCAGAGCAGCAGAAAAATGGCGAAAATAATGAAGTAAATTTTGCGCATGAATATTTTTTGAGATTGAAGAGACCAGTCTAAAAAGCAGAAACCTACCAGGTTTTAAAAACCTGTTAGGTTTATTATCAAAAAGTTATGAACTTGTAATACATATCAAAATACCTTTTTAGACCTGTCTCATTGAATTAAAAATCTTTTCGTTGGACCTCATCCCCTAACCCCTTCTCCTACAAGGAGAAGGGGAACAGATTCTCCAAAATTTTGAAGGAAAATTTGGTTTTGCAGCATTTTATTCATGCCTCCTGACTATGGCATAAAAGTCATTTTCGATGGGAAGGTAGCCCATTTCGTAGCAGAAATAATACACTTTGTCAGTTTTGGTGGTGTAAATATTGGTAAAGTAATTAAAGTCGAAGCCTTTCTTGAGCAACATTTCCTTGTGCACCGTGGCTTTTTCTTCCGGAACAAACTCATCGAGGATACGCCGGTTTTTCTGGAGTTTGGCGTTAACATTCCTGATGTAGTTGGTCATCTTCCGGTTTTCGCGGTTGTTGAAACTGTTGCGGCACTGGTCGGAACAGAATTTTTTATCAATCCGCCCAACAATAGGCTCGTTACATTCGGGACAGGTTTTTGGCATGATATTTAGGATTTTAATCAACGTTACATTTTAACATTCAAATTTAGCAAATAATTTATTTGTCTATCGATTTCAATTCAACTCCATAATCATGCTGCAAATCCTCATGCAAGGTAGAAATTGCTTTTTTGATTAACTCAATTTGTCTGAGGTAAAGATTTTTTAGGGATGGATTTCGATGAATTGAGGGTGTGAATTTATTGAGTTTTGTGCAAAAATAAATCAGCAATTCAATCTCTGTCTGCTTTTTAGGTGAAAACCTGATATTCCTTTTAACAAAGGCTAAAATTTTACGAACGCTCTTTTTGATTAAATAATAGCTTTTTGTGTTTATCAACTCAAATTGCTCATCAATCTCCACTTTTATACTTTCAATAAATGCCTCCTCATCGTACGAATCGAATAAGAGGTAAGCCAATAATTCCTTGTTTTCCTTTTTAAATTTCGATAATCGAAGGCAGAAATCCAGCATTTCCTTGGCTGAACGATTACGCAATTCATCTTTGATTTCTTTAATGGTGACTGTCTTCATTATCGGAGCTTAGGAATTTGGATATAAAAGTAGTCATTATCCGACACGAACCGATTGTAAACGGTTAAAAACGTTTAAATTCGTTTAGAAACGAATACAATTGTTTATTAACCGAATAACCGCTCTCCCCCACCCTACCTTTGTTTCATAAAATTTATCCAATCATTCATTTAAAATTTAAAGTCATGAAAAGTTTAAGTAACAGCGTAAATTTAATCGGGAACCTCGGAATGGATCCTGAAGTAAAAGAAATGTCGAATGGCAACAAGATGGCCCGGTTTTCACTGGCCACCAGCGACACCTACAAAAACCAGAAAGGCGAAAAAGTAACCGAAACCCAGTGGCACAACTTAGTTATCTGGGGCAAAGTGGCTGATGTTGCTGAAAAGTTCCTTAAGAAAGGCAACCAGATTGCCGTTGAAGGGAAGTTGGTAAACCGCAGTTGGGACGACAAGGACGGGCACAAAAAGTACATCACCGAAATTGTGGTTAACGACATGCTGATGTTGAAGACCAACCCTGCTTAAAAAGTTGGATACTACTACCTTTTGGGATGTGAAACCTAATCCCGCGATGGGCGGGATTAGGTTTTTCCAGGTTTACTCTAAATCCGGAAGCAGCAAAGCGTTGAAAAGCAATTTGTACGAAACCGGCGTCGAAGCCCTGAACTGTGGGTTGAAGGAAAACAAAACCAACTGGCCTTTGCCCTTTTTAATCCAGACCATCGCGGGTTTATTACTGAGTAAATCCTCATTTTCGATGTAACCCGATTTAAGGATTTCCTTTTCAGGAAAACTGGCAATAACACGCCTGTCCATGTCGAAGTATGGTTCACGGGTTTTAAAAACAGGCTTTCCGCGATAGAAGATTCCAATTTCTTCTTCCATACCCAGGGTGAGCAAATGATCGGGATTGAGATTGATTTTTACCAGCGAACCCGGACAATACAATCCTTTTGTAACAAGGGCTTTTGAAATATCCTGGATTGGCAACGAAAATTCTTCGATATTTTCTTCGGAGTGTTTTATCTTTAGAGGCACCGAAAATAAACCTGTCGATTCACCCCAGGAAACGACCAATCCACCATCATTGATGAATTTTAACAGGTTATCAAAACCTGTTTCGCCAATACCTTTTGTAAAATCAGGAGGATATGTGGAGACGGAATAGGTGCCATCACCGGATTTGAATTTTCCGGTCATCAAAACATCAGGGTTCTCATCGGGAAATACTATAACATCAAACAATTTCGTGAGATCAGATTTCTCGAAATCCTGCGGATGCAAAACCTGGAATGGAATATTGTACTCATCAAAAACGTACCTGGTCCAGCCTGCATCCATGTCGTGATACCACGATTCGACCATTGCTATCCGAGGCATCACGAAATCTGAAAGCTTAAAGTTTTCGGTATTCTGAATAAAAACCGGCAAACTACTAATTGTCTTTAGTATTTCGTTCATTTTTTGGGAATTGCTGCCTCCCCGGGTAAAAATGATGAAACTGCCTTTTTTGAATGTAGAATTTTCGGTTGAATAATCTTCCTCAAACCGCTGAACTTTTAAACCCGCCTTAATGGCTATAAAGACAGCTTTGTACGAAGCATTGTTGTTAACAGGAAAAATTACAGCAGCAGTATTTTCAGGTAGTTCAAGTCTTTTTTCATTTCCAGGAGCCCAGGTTGCCAATGAATTTTCGAGTTCTGATGACCGGGTTTTAATTTCAACGCTGCTAACGCCTTTGTGAAGTGGCAACGACCAGGTGGTAATATCGTAAGGTTTGATAATCTCACTATCAATGGTGTAATGGCGAACCGGATATTCCTGTACTTCCATCACTTCTTTGATAAAAGCTCTGAAAGGCTGTGATAGCGGAACAACGAAAGCACCGGGTTCATAATTCTGACCATCGATTACCACCTTTTTAGTCAGTTTGAAAACGTTAATTCCATGTTCGGTAAGAAGGCGTGCTAAATCAATCCACTCGCTCCTATCGTGTTGCTCGACGGGCAAAATATAATAAAACGGCGCTTCGGTCTTTCCTAATTCAACCTGCTTTTTGCAAAGGGTATTTCTGAATTTTAAAATCTCATCTTTACTAACTGAACAGGTATTTAAGATCGAATTGGTTGTAACGATTTCCATTTTTACGATGTCGCTCAGTCGCCACCATCCTCCCGGCCACGGCAAAGGCATATTCGAACTCTTTTTGTATTCCGAAAGTCCCTTTCCACGAACCGTAATTTCGGAAGGTTCGATAAATATTGGTGATGCGATATTGCAACTTGCCGCTTCAGTTAAAAATGCTGAAACATTTTTCCAGAGGCAGGTTTCGGTTGAGCCTGGCCAGTAATTATCGAAGGCATAACGCTGAGCCACGCCTGAGCAGCCTTCTTTAGTCAAATCCTTAATCATGTTGCTACCAAAAATCCCGTTCCAGTTCCACAAACCTTCGTCGATATTTTCGGCAATCGGGTCGTGATTTGGTGGCACAAAATAGCGCACACCTGCACTACCCATCTGGTGTTTTTCGACCATCACCTGTGGGAACCAGGTTTTGCTGGTAATATCTGAAATTGCCCTGGTATCACTTTGCGTCAGCGTCACAAAATCACGGTTATTGTCGTGACCCACATATTTGTGGTAAACTCCCGGCATGTCGCTGTCTTCGTATTTGGTGCCTTTATATTTGCGGTAATGCTCCACAATCATGTCCATTCCATCTGGGTTATGGTTTGGAACCATCATGTAAACAACATCTTCGAGCCATTTTAGCTTTGCTGGATCATTGGTGGTTGCCAGGTCGAAGGCGATGAGAGGCGCACTTTGAGTTGGACCAACTTCGGTTGAGTGCATCGAAAGCGTTGCCAGAAAAAATACTTTTCCATCTTTTACCAGTTGATCAACTTCATAATCAGCTAAGCTGGCATCCAAAGCCAGTTTTTTATTGATTTTCGCTAATTCATCCAGATTTTTGATGTTTTCGTCTGACGAAATAAAAAGTATAAAAATGGGCTTTCCCATGGGTGATTTCCCGATTTCACGCATCTCAAGCCTGGAAGAAGATTCATCCAGCTTTTGCAGATAAGAAATCAATTGTTCGTAATCAAAAAGATTTCGGTCGCTGCCAGGCTCAAAACCAAAAAAATCTGCCGGTTTCACAGGTATGCTGGTTTGTGCTTTAATGAATTGGATTAAAGTTATTTGTGTAAAAACAACGATTGCGACTATCCGCAGGGCTCTTGCAAAATTTAATCTCATGTTGAAGGTTTTGAATTATGCAGCCAAAGTAAGCAAATAATAATTTTGAAGATGCAGTATAGAGGTTCAATTTATTCAGAAGCTTAATTTTCCTTTTCTTTGTTCAAAATTTCGATCATGAAAATAAAGTCACAATTTATCGTTTTGCTTGTAACAGCAGCATTTGTAATCCTATCCTGCAAAAGCAGCAAAGAGCCTGAAAACAGAGGATTTATCGTAAATATTGGCGACGTATGTCCCGATTTTGAAATGGTTTTAGCTAATGATTCGCTGGTAAAAATGAGCGATCTGAAAGGAAAAGTAGTGATGCTTCAATTTACAGCAAGCTGGTGTGGCGTTTGCCGGGAGGAAATGCCTCATATCGAAAAAGAAATCTGGCTTCCCTTAAAAACGAAAGGCCTTGTGGTGATTGGCATTGATCGCGATGAACCAGTTGAAACAGTTAGAAAATTCGCTACCGATATAAAAATTACCTACCCGCTTGCGCTGGACCCGGGCGCACAGATTTTTTCCAGATTTGCCCTCAAAGAATCAGGCGTTACCCGCAATGTAATAGTTGACAAAAACGGCAGAATTGCTTACCTCACAAGGCTTTTCAATATGGAAGAATTTAATCTTATGAAGACAAAAATTGAAGGTCTTTTACATCAGTAATTTTTCCAGACAAAATTCTGAACCACAAGTTTGCATCATTTTCGACCTAATTTGATTTAATTTCCTTTAAAAATTGCAAATCTCAAACAATTTCAAATTTCGTGTGTTATTAGGTCAATTAAGATTTAAAACAAGTGAAAAGAAGTATGTCGAGAATCCTGGAAAACTTTCCATTATTTCCAATAAGTATTATCATTTTTCCCGGTGAAATACAACCTATTCATATTTTTGAAAAGCGGTACAAACAGTTGATCAATGATATGGAAAGCAGTGGTGAAATTTTTGGAATCCCATTTATTAAAGATGGGAAGCTTTGTGAATTTGGTTCTGGTGTGGTAATTCATAAAATACTTGCCAAAAGTCCGGGCGGAGAAATGGATATCCTCGTCAGAGGCGTAAATCTGTTTAAAATGATGAGTATCGAAGAACAACTTCCAGGCAAATTGTATGCCGGAGGATCGGTGATGATTTTGGATGAAATGAATAAAACTGCTGTTCAGATGCTTCAGGAAAAATTTATTACCTACAAGCAACAACTTTCGGTAATCAATAAAATGCCCGGAAATACTACAGATGCTCATTTTCCGCGACACATTCTGGATATAGCGGGACAACTTCCGCTGGAAATCGACGAAAAGTACAAAATTATTAAACTCAGCAATAGCGAACTCAGGGAACAATTGCTGATCGAAAAACTGAATTTTTTGCTGATGATCAATAAGAAACTTCAGGAGGTTGGTTACAAATTCTATTTAAATTGATGAAGTTTACCTGAAAACGTGCCTTAGAACAATCTAGTGATTTTCCCTTCGAAATCTACTATTTTCAAATCACCATTTTCGAATAATAACCCTTCCGAAATTATTTCCTTATTTTTAATAGGAACATCGATGGCAATTACTTTTTGATTGAACAAATACTTTATTGATCCATTTTCGGTGTGAGCAATGATCAATTTTTCAGCATCATAAAAATCAAGAATCGAATCGACTTCATTTTGAGTGATTAATGGTGATTTATCGGAAGCAAAAACATAGCCCCGGTACCACATCGGGCCATTGACTCCCATAATCAATGTTGTAATATCATCCTTTTTTGGAGCTTTTTTGTTTACCAAATAATCGTGTACAATTCCATTAATCTCATCTATTCCGATTTGCTGTGAAAGCACCTGTGGAGATACTCCTGCATGCGAAAACAGCAAACTATTAATTTTTATCACCGTATTTTGTGATCTGAGCCACCTTCCCAGGACACTATTTTTGGAAAAATTTGAAGCATAGTCACGGGAAAAATATTTCGAAAAAAAAGCGTATTTTTCATTGAGGTATCTGATATCGTTGCTCATCACCATTACCTCATGGTTTCCAAGAAGCATGTGAACCCGGCCTCCTGCTTTTCTTGCCTGTAAATCGAGATGATAAATAAACCAGAGGCTTTCGGTAACCTCATTTCCGCGATCAGTAACATCTCCGCAAAAAACCAGATGGCCATCTCCCCAGTTCCAATTCAAATTTTTATCGACTATTTTATTGATCAAAAGATAATTTACCAAAGCACCATAATTCCCATGAAAATCACCAACTGCAAGTACTTTTGAAACATTTTCATAAATGGCAGGTTTTGTCGAACATTTCCTTAAAACCACATAATCGTTGGTATCCTTAATAAATCCTTTAAGTTTGACTGTATCGGAAGAAATTCTGAAATAATCATCCTGGATCAACGGAACATTTCTGATGGTATCGTAGGTAAAATAATACATCCTCAAAGTAGTGTCATTTTCCCAGTTAACATAAGGCCCGTCGTTGTATGCGTGCAATTCGGTGTAAAAGTGCCTCGATTCGGTCATTTTAACCAGGTATTCAGCAATTTCAATGAAATCGGCTGAATTGGCAATATCAAGGGCTTTCATCTTTTTATCGTTTACCTGGTTAACATCTGCACCATTTTCGACGAGCAACCTCACATCCTCCAACTTGTTCATCCGGGTTGCTGTAATCAGGGCTGTGTTTCCATTTCTTGCTTTTGCATTTAAATCAGCGCCATTCCGTATCAAAAAACGCATCAAATCGATTTGCCGGTACTGAATACACCACATCAAAGGCGTTTTTCCATGGCTTTGTTTATTTTTATCGGCACCAATTTTTACCAGTTTCTCTGCAACTAATTCGTTTCCATTTTTTATCGAAAGATTTAGCAATGTCATTTTTTCTTTGCCATAAATTCCATCAATGTCGTTGCCTTCGCCGATAAACTTCAAAACTGTTTCAAGATCATTTTCTTTGATGGCTTGAATAACCAGTTTTTCGGTAATTAACGAATCACCCTGGGCTATCGACAGTCCGGCAATCAGAAAAAAAAACAGACAATTAAAGGTTTTCATCATCATTTTACCCGATAATTGAAAAATTTAGTTTAGACGTAGTTTTATAATTAACTCAAAACGAATAATTTTTGTTCAAATATTTAGAGTATCGTCAGTTTTATTTCAAACATGCATCCAAAAATTCAACTTTGATCAGCTTATCATTGCCAATGATTTTGTAAAAATCATCGAGGTAGGAACGAATCCTTTTTCGTTCGCTTTCTTTAAGCAAATCAAAATTTTGATAAAGCGCATAAATTTCGGGCTTTTTTGAATTAAAGTATTCAAATGTAGTTTTATATTCTTCCAATGGCTGGCAAAAGCCTCTGAAAATCCTTTCGGTGACCGATTTTGTACCAAAACGTGGTAAAGGAATGGCATACATGGTATTAACCATCCCACTCCAATCAAAATCGTAAGGAATCGCGTAAGCCGGCAAGGTTGTGTCGGAAGTGAAAAGTTTGATGTTGTGGAGCGTCGTTACCGCCCAATCAGTATTTCCTATCATGTATTGAAATACAGCAAGTTTTGACATGTGATCGTATTTTGTCTTATCCTGCATCACATATTTTTTCTCGAATTCGATCAGATTTAAACGCTCCTCCAAAACTTTGTCTGACTCGATAAAAATCGAATAACTCTCCTGAAAAATTTCATCCGAAACAGTATCGTAATAGGTAATAAAAGCCAGCCGTACTCTATAACTTGTGTCGGAGATAATGTTGTAGGTCCGGTAAATCAGGTATTCTTCCAAAACATATTGCTGGAACAACTTAGAATTCGATTTACAGTGCGTTACAAGTTTTACTTTATTAATGTCATCAAAAAGCGTGTTCTTAACTTGCTTCTTTTTAAAATTAAGACTTAGCGGAGGAAAATTGCAGTTCGCTTTACTGCGGCGGAAGTTTCCACGGGTTTCGATTTGCACATTCAACCGGATGGTGTCGTTGTTTTCGACATATTCAACAATTGTCGGGTGTTCCTTCCTCTCTTCACCAACATCATTAATGAGGCTTTTAATATCACCTTTTAGTGTCAATCTGAGAATGTCGTTCGTTGAAAATAATGGAACAGCTTTACCTGAATCTTTCTCCTGGCCAAAACCTGCAAAGAAAAATACTAAGAATGATGCTGTAAATAATTGTCTGATAATACTATAAAGCATAAATTTATTTTCCGTTATCAGTTTTTGGACTTTCTTTAAATGAAAAATTATCAATCGTATCGCCTTCAAAAAAGTTGGTCGAATATTTATCCCAAAAATAGTAGATGGTAATCTCGGCGGTATCTTTCAGAAAATTGATTTTGCCAATTTCCACACGATTAATTTTCAATCCGGTACGTTTTTCAAGATCCAGAATGAACTTTTTCTGGTTTTGAGGTTTGATCAGCTCAATTTTTTCATAAATAATTGTTTTGCTCGACTCGTGCTTGTAACTCCAAAAGTACTCGATAACCCAGGTAATAACTACGAGCGAAAGATTTGTGAAAAGCAATTCAACGTAGCTGATTTCTTTATCTGAAAGCGCGTTGATTACTGAAACACAAATAATTAAAAAAAGATAAGTCATTTCTTTGATCGGAATCGGATTGGTGCGATAACGGATAATCCCGAAAAGCGCAAAAAGTCCAAAGGCGAAACCAATCTCAAGATCAACGCTTTGAAGGGTGTAAGAAATTAAAAATATGGCGGTGCTGATCAGGATGTAGGTAAAAAGATAGTCCTTCCTTCGCGAATTTGCGTAGTAAATGTACCTGACAATAATAAGCGTGAAAATGAAATTAATAACAAACCTGAAAACCATAATCAACAAATCATTCGGATTAATAAACTCGATTCCGAATAATTTATAATCCGACAAAAGATGAAGAATAAATGCTGTCATTTTTTAACCTATTTAATGTTAACAATTTGGTCTTAAACCTGTTATATTTTAATTGATCGTTTAATAAAACAGAACCCATGCAGTACTTGCTGAATTTCATCGGAAGAATGTTTTCCTTTTTGAGGATCATTCCCAGATCAGAGGTACCTGAAAGTCGTTCTTTTTTAATTTCGGCAATCGAAAGAAAAGGCAAATCTACGAAATTATTACCCAAATGAAATCCCAGGTCAAAATCCAATGTAACCCGTTCATTATCTGATTTATGCACAAGTGTGATTCGCCTGAACTGATTTAACAACTTAGGCTCAAGTTTTTTAGCTTTGTATGGAGAATTTTGCTTTAGGAAAGTTTTTTCGTCCTTGTTCAGGATAATGGAAGGATTCTCAACCTGAATGCGGGTTTTCCTGGTCCTCCCCTTGTTGCTTTTGAATTTTATCTCAAAAAAGAATTCCCCTGTTGTGCAGTATTCCCGCTTTCTAACTTTAAACCTGTTAAGTTTCTGGTTATGATGGTTCAAGTACATTTCAAATTCAGGGGTATCGAAATACTGCGTAATATATTGGAAAACAAAATGATTTTCAACTTCAAGAATGCGGTAAAAGGGTTTTGCCTGGTCAAGAAAAGTGACTAAATCGCGTGTTTGAAAAATGAATTTTGTATCGAAACGATCCAATAGTTTAACCGCATCCATTTCGGCAAGGGAAATCGGGGAAAAGAGCCGGGTAACCTGCTCCACCCGCTTATCAGGTTCAGTAAAATCAATTGCTTTTATGTCGTGCATCCTGGAAACGCTTTTGTTTCTGTTCGATCAATAGTCCGGAAAATCAGAATGCAAATATATCATTCAAAATCAGATAAATCATGTCAGAGCTTACGATAAAACATTAGGTGACGAATCATGCCGAAGCATTTGATTGTAAAAGCCCTGAGATCTTGTTTGATTTTGCCAGATATTTCTGAATTAAGTAATTGGTTTGTAATATTTTGAAATATGGTATATGGCTGGTCAATTGAATCTTTTACTGATCGATTAACGCTCCATTGATGTTGACTTATGATTTCAGGTTTCTTCGGTGAGAAACGGTTTTCCAGACTTAAAAAGAACTTAACGTTTTGTTGCAGGGTAGTTTTGATCATGTTTTGAAGCGGAAGATTTGCTAGATTCGCCCGGCTTTTGATTTCTGAAGTCAGAACATCTGAAGGTTTGTAATCGAAAATTTCCGGATTAGTAATTTCAAATTCAGGCATTTCGATAACCTGGGCAGCATGATGACGATTCTGAAATTTGCGAAATTTAATCTGTGCTTTTTCAAAAGTCGCCAGTATTTTATGATTAATGTTCAGCATCACATAATTTACCACCTGAATGATGTCAAAAGTACGCTCCACCCAGGCAATTTCGTATTGATATTCAACTTGCTGACCATTGGTGCACTGCATTTTGAACAAATAATCACCAGGTTCTTCATGATTAAATAAATCCTCCATTTTGCCATAAAAATATTCCTGAAGTGCTGTCAACTTATTCTCAACCCGTCTCAGCAAAATCCCGAGATTCCTCATTAAAAGCACCATTAAAGGTCGAATGGCAAATTGATAGATTGTGAGAAGAATCGTCCAAAAAATGCCGCCCAAATTCCATTTTACCACCATTTGCCGGATGCGGTCAAAAAATTTTCCTGCTTTTGACATGATTTGGTCAATTATAAAGGAATTCAATCGGATTTTACCTATGTTTTGGATGATAATGGGCAAAGGCGTTCCATTGTCAGGCTTTCTTTTGTTCCCATTTTTAAAACGATTTACCTGGATTTGAAGGTTCCTGCTTTGTAGAATTGTGTTCATGACATTTCATTTTTTAACTAATCTGTAATTAAAAGTCTCTTAAGTTCTTAATTTTACTTCTCTGGCAACAACATTTTTAAACTTAATTTTTATTGCGAAATAACTTGACGGGATAAAAATACATGATATAAAATACTAATTATCTGTTAATTGCAAAATTTAAGCAATAAATTTTAATCACTTAATCAACTTTAAGAACAACCTCGCTTAACTTAAAGTTAAATGTTTTAAGTTAAAAAACTTGACTATGGACGCTTTTGTCCTTATTTTTACCACCAAATAATTTATCGAAGGGTTGGAAGTTTTTAAAAACCCGGCTATCGAAATCTGCAACATTTTTAATCATCATCTCAAATTTCCTGAAAACAGCGTTTATTTATGACAGAGCCACTTACATTTTCTGGATTTCCTACCGAAATTTTGGTGCGTAACTGTTATCAGATTATTCCGGGCATCGAGCGCTGTGATGGAATATTTTTTCATCCCCCTACCCGAAAACTGAAGCTCATTGCAGGACGAAAGAATGGTGATGGTGTGAATCTGGAAGATACTGATTTAGAGATGTCCGAACAGATCAATTCACTCCGTCGTTCAAGGTTTGGCACCGAGTGGCTGGCAAAGGGTGAAGTTCCACACCTGCCTTTGTATCAAAAAAAAGATGCTGGTTCAGTCTTTGAAAGTGAGTTGGAAAAAGTGGTTTTATTAATCAAAATACCAAATCAGGATGATTTTTTGATGGACCTGGTTTTCATTTATGATCTTTCCAATTTAAGTTTGTTTGGCTTAAGCACCAACGAAAACCTGTCGGCAAGCCATAAAGACATCATTGCAAAATTGATTTTCAACAGTTTTAAAATGTTGAATTTCAATTATAAAAATGTTCATCAATCAAGAGTATTTTTAAATGAAGCGCTTATCGAGAATAGCAGGAAACTCGCAGAGGAAAGAAAAGCCAGCCTTGAAATTCAAACCGCTAACCAGGAGCGCATTATCGAGTATTGCAGGTATCGTTTAGACCGTGCAGGTGCAAAATACCATAAAAAGTTCTTTTTTGATGAAAATGCAGTTGAGCAAATCAGGCAATTTAAAGGTAAATTGTACCTTTTGGATGCAGTAATTGCCCAGGCTGCGGCAATGGCTAATGAACTGGAGGTTTCGGGAAAGGATATTAAAATAATCGAAAGTTATTTGAATTTTTCGATTTCAGTGCCTGATCATCAACAAACCGCTCCGGTTTCAATAGATGAATTCTCTGCCGAAATCGCCTATCTCGACAAACTGGAAATGGCCGCCATTGTCGCTTTACAGCAGCAAGAAAAAGTTACCGGCAATAATTTGACAAAATATTTTGGTAAGGATATTTCCTTTGCGGCCATTTCGGGTTTTATCGGGAAGCACAGCGAAAATATCAGGCACTTATTGAAAAAGTACCCTGAAAAGTGGCCGATACTTAGAACTGAATTTATGCCGGTTAAGAAGTTTATCGAACCGATAAAGCCATCATTGCCAAAACTTACTGATGATGAGGGACTATTTGAGAAAACCGGCTGACAATGTCTTCTGAACTGTTTTTAAACCTATTTTTAATGCTAAATTCTTTATAATGAAAACTCCGGGTATGTTCTATTTCAGGAATAATGATCTCTTACCTTCCAACTCATTGGAATTAATTGATTTTGATAATGTTGCCAGCATTTATGAGGTAATCCGGATTATTGACGGAATTCCGCTTTTTTGGGAGAAACACTTGGAGCGTTTTGAGAAGTCAGCCGGATTAGCAAATGAAAGCTTCAATTTTAACCTCAGTGAAATAACTGCTAATATCGCCAAATTGGCCAGCGCAAACCATTTAAACACCGGAAACGTTAAACTGGTTTTCACCTTCAACAGCACCAATCTCACCATTTCATCAGGCGAATTATTTATTTTTTTTATTCCTCACAACTATCCTGATGATATTGACTATCAAACAGGTGTAAAGCTTATCTCATTAATTGCTGAACGACCAAATCCAAATGCAAAAATCCATCATGCCGATCTGAGAAATCAGGCCAACGAATTAATTGCAAATGAAAAAGTTTTTGAAGTTCTGTTGGTTAACCATGATGGCTTCGTTACAGAAGGGAGCCGGTCGAATGTGTTTTTCATTTCAAAAGCAAAAGTTGTAACTCCTCCTTTAAACATTGTGCTTCCCGGAATAACACGTGAACTGCTTATTGATCTTATGCATGACCGGCAAATTGATTTTGAGGAGCAAATGATTCAACTCAGCCATTTGAATAAGTTCGATGCTGCCTTTGTCACCGGTACTTCACCCAAAGTTCTGCCCATCGCACAAATCGATGCTTTCAGGTTTAACCCAAATCATGAAATTTTGAAAAGGATGATGGTACTTTACGATCAACTGATTTTGGATTATCTTGAAACACACAGAATATAAAGGACTTTAATGAATTTGCAGGCAGTAAAATTCTAAATCCAGGATGGTAAAAAAACTTGACGTAAAACTGGCATTCCTATAATAATCAGCACCTTATGAGAATATTTTCCTGGTTAACAGGTTAATGGTCGATTTTAGAAATGGCATTGGTGACAACGAAGTAATGATTTTTAAATCGTTCTTTAAACCGCCGGTTTCATCGAGAAACCGGAATATTTGCCGGATTGTATTGTTTTTGAACATTTCAGAAAAGATTCTTTCACTCTGTGATCCGTTATTTTTTAGAATGTTGAGTAAAACAGAATCGTACAAGTGGTATTTTATTGGAGAATTTGCACTGATGATAGGTTTTTTGCCATTTTCGAGAGCACGCACAATTTTTTGTACGTGCTTTTGTATCCTCAAAAAAGTATATCCTGACGAAGGTTTTGAACTGCCGCCCAACGTACCAATATTTACAATGTGTTTGCCTCGCTGCGCCGGAAAGCGGTAATTAGTCATCGGGATTATGCCAAATTCTTCTTCAACAATCTGGTAATCATCTAATTTTAGAATTTCAGAGATGTATTGTTTTAAAGCAATTTCATAAAGTGGCTTTTCCAACAGATTTTCTGAGAAAATGGTAAACTCCACCAATGCCCGGTTTTTCGAATGTGGAATCACATAAAAAAAACGCATCTGGTTTTCCTGTGGCGTCCTGAAATCGAACATTCGAAATGATTCAGGATCAAAAACCTGCTTTGGAGTTTCGATCACCCAGCCTTTGAAGTGTTGCCTCAAATACAATTTTGAAACGGCTGCTTTAACGATTTCCTTTTCATCGTAAAGGCTGCTAAAAACCCATCCTGCTGTGTATTTCCCAAGATTTGTGATTACTTCGGCACCACTTTCCAAATCATTAATTTGCGTTATCGCTTCATTAATAAACCTGAAATTTGTAAAAGCAGAAAGATGTGATTTGATAAATTGATAAAAATCGATACCCTGAATCACGTTGTACGAATAATCACCCAAAGGAATGGTTCGATTTGTGAATTTGCTGATGAACTCAATTTTTTTGTAGCGATAGGAAATTATGCTTTCAAAAGCAGTCGGGCGCGAAGTCCAGAATCCCCAGGTACGGTCGTTTTTGTTTTTCTGATCTTTATCGATAATCAGTACCTTTTTGTTTTTTAAAGATGAATTGCTCAGGTAAAAAGCCAGACTTAAACCTGCTGCTCCACCACCAGCTATTATGTAGTCGAAATCAGTCATTTTTAAGTTGTTGAAGTTAATCATTGAAATCTTTAGTTTCGATCATTAGAACACAAAATGCATCCTTGACGCGGCTTACATCGAGCCATTTTTTTGCTAAAATCTGAAGCTCCCTGTCTAAAATTGCCTGATCGTTTTTATAAGTCTTGATAATCTTTTTCACTTCAAGCAATGAAGCAACGCCGGAAATTTCTTCAGCAGATGGAAAATTTTCACAATTGCCAAGTTGTCCGAGATTATTGCCGGTTAACAGGTTGCTGTTTTTAATTTTAGAAGGTAAAGCATCTATCCCGATTCCAAGTTTTGCTGCTGGTTTTTCGACAACAAAAAGACTTTCGCCATAAGCTTTAACATAAAAATCGCCGGTATGCCTGCCAATAAGCCTGATTTTGTTGGGATCAGGGATTCCGTTTTCATCGAGAATTCCGGTATGAACATGAATCATGGTGATTTCGCAAATTACGAGGTTTGCTGCACCTCCCCCATCCCCGGTTTCGATGACCTGGCGCACCTTACACTCAAATTGAACGGGTGATTCTTTAACCCGGAATGGCCGGATGGTTTCGGATGCTGTCGCGGTAAAACCGGATTTTTCAAATTCGTTTACGCCTTTGGGATATTCGCAACTGGCTAAACTCATCTGCTGGACCATTTCGTAATTCACAACATTAATTACTACTTCCGGAATTTCTTTGATATTTTCGTAAGTATGTTTATTGGTGTTATCGCGTCCGCGGCGTGAAGGAGAAAAAATTAACGTTGTCGGATTTACGCCAAATGCATTAAAAAAACTGAAAGGCGACAAATTTGGGATTCCATTTTTATCAATCGTACTGGCAAAAGCGATGGGTCGTGGCGCAACAGCACCCAAAATCAGCCGGTGCAACTGGGCTGTTGGCATTGAGCCGGGGGCGATGGTCTTTATCATTGGATGGCTGGTAAAATCTTTGTGGTGGCTTCACCAAAGCCGATTTTAATCCCATCTTTTTCGGCATGACCTCTGAAAATCACGGTATCATTATCTTCCAGAAATTTTCGGGAACTCCCGTCAGATAACAAAATTGGTTTTGTGCCTTTCCACGAAAGTTCGAGCATCGAGCCAAACGAATCATGTGTAGGACCGCTGATTGTCCCAGAGCCGTACAAGTCGCCAACGTTGATATTACAACCACCAACCGTTTGATGAGCAAGCTGCTGAAACATATTCCAGTACATGTATTTAAAGTTCGACCGGCAAATCCTGTTTTCTCTCCCATCTTCGGGTTGAAGGAAAACTTCGAGATGAATGTCATAATTTGAGGCACCATCAAATTCGAGGTAGGGCAAAACCGGAACATCCTGTTTTGGGCCATGAACTTTGAAAGGTTCAAGCGCATCAAGGGTTACAACCCAGGGGGAGATTACCGATCCAAAATTTTTAGACAAAAACGGCCCAAGCGGAACATATTCCCAACGTTGAATATCCCGGGCCGATAAATCGTTGAAAAGTACCAAACCAAAAATGCTGTTGACGGCCTCCTTTGTCGAAATACGTTCACCAAGTTTTGAGGTTTTTCCGCTGATAAAGGCCAGTTCAAGTTCAAAATCGAGGTTGCGTGAAGGACTGAAAATTGGATTTTCATCTTCTCCAACGATAATCTGACCCATCGGACGATGGATATTTGTGCCCGAAATAACGATCGATGAACTCCGGCCATGATAACCCACCGGGATGTGTTTCCAGTTGGGCAGCAGAGGATTGTTGACGTCACGAAACATTTTCCCGACATTGGTGGCATGCTCAAGGCTCGAATAAAAGTCGGTGTAATCGCCCACCGAAACAGGCATCAGCATTTCGATATCCAAAAGATTGTACACAACATCTTCCCTGAAATCAGGCGTGTTCCAAAATTCCCGGTTTTCTAAATTAAAAATCTCCGAAATTTTCTCTCTTACGTTGCGCCAGACCGGTTTTCCGAGAGCAATAAAATCGTTGAGTGTGTGTCGTTCAAAAACTTCTTTTGAGGGAATTCCTTCGGTTTTAAAATATCCCAATTCAGCAATAGCTGCCAAATCGATAACAAAATTGCCCAATCGTGTCCCGACACGTGGATTTGTCCGGTTTTTAGGTTTAAAAACCCCGAAAGGAATATTCTGAATTGGAAAATCGCTCCCGGACTCAATGTAGAGCCATGATTTTAAATGAGGATCGTTCGCATTGATCATGTGATTTTGTAGCTTAAATTTGGATTAAAAGGCTGATTTTTATAATGTTCCCCTTCGGCCTTGTTCCAGCTCGATAGATTCGAACAGGGCTTTGAAATTTCCTTTTCCGAAAGATTTTGCACCTTTACGCTGGATGATTTCATAAAAAACCGTTGGCCGGTCTTCGACTGGTTTTGTAAAAATCTGCAAAAGATAACCTTCATCATCACGGTCAACCAGAATGCCTAATTCCTGCAGGCTTTTCAATTCCTCGTCAATATTTCCAACGCGGCTGAGCAAGGTTGCATAATAGGTTGCGGGAACGGTCAAAAATTCCACGCCACGGTCGCGAAGTTCTGCTACCGTTTTAATGATGTCATCGGTGGCCATGGCGACATGCTGAACGCCTGGTCCCTGGTAAAAATCGATGTATTCTTCGATCTGGGATTTCTTTTTCCCCTTTGCAGGTTCGTTTATCGGAAATTTGATACGCCCGTTGCCGTTCGACATTACTTTGCTCATCAGTGCTGTGTATTCAGTCGAAATATCATGATCATCAAACGAAACCAGTTGTTTAAAACCCATGACATTCGCATAAAAATCGACCCAGGTATTCATCTCACCCCAGCCAACATTGCCAACCATGTGATCGACATATTTTAAACCAACATGTTTGGGCTGATAAAGTGGTTCCCATTTTACGAATCCTGGCAGAAAAATACCATGATAGTTTTTTCGTTCGACAAAAATATGCACGGTTTCGCCGTAGGTATGAATTCCTGATAGGACAACTTCTCCGGAATTATCCTTCTCAACAAAAGGCTCCATAAAGCATTTTGCTCCTCTTTTGATGGTTTCGTTGTACGATTTTCTGGCATCATCAACCCAAAGGGCGATAACTTTAACACCATCGCCATGTTTTACAACGTGCCCGGCAATTTCGCTTTCGGGATAAAGCGCTGTTGTGAAAACGAAGGTAATTTTATCCTGACGCAGCACATAGGAAGTATGATCTTTTACGCCTGTTTCAAGCCCGGCGTAAGCCAGCGGCTGAAATCCAAAGGCAGTCTGGTAATAATGTGCAGCCTGTTTGGCGTTACCCACATAAAATTCAACGTAATCGGTGCCATCAATTGGCAGAAACTCTTCGATATTATTTAATGTGCTCATATTTATAGTTTTATTTGATTTTCAAAAATTCAATTCCTGATAACTTCTTTAGCAGAGCGCAAAGCGCATAGCAAATACTTTTGACTTTTGAATTATGCCTTACGCCTTATGACTTACCACTTATTCTTCCAGCCAACTCAGGTAATAATCTTTATCTTCGATTTCTAAGGCTTGTTCTGTTAATTTTAATGGTTTAAACGTATCAACCATCACGGCAAGTTCACGAGTTTCATGTTTTCCGATGCTTTTTTCGATGGCTCCCGGGTGCGGTCCATGAACGATCCCGGTGGGATGAAGCGTGATCATGCCTTTTTCGACATGTTTTCGGCTCATAAATTCACCATCAACATAATAAAGTACCTCATCCGAATCGACATTGCTGTGGTTGTAAGGTGCAGGAATAGCCTCGGGATGATAATCGTAAAGCCTCGGCACAAAAGCGCAGACAACAAAAGTTGGTGTTTCAAAAGTCTGATGTACTGGCGGAGGCTGATGAACCCGCCCGGTTATCGGTTCAAAATCGTGTATCGACAAAGCGTAAGGAAAATGAAATCCATCCCACCCTATCACATCAAAAGGATGAGTTTGATAATGATATGGAAAAATCATATTGTCGCGCTTGATTTTGATCAGAAAATCCCCCTTTTCATCATGGGTTTCCAGCATAACAGGCTTGCGGATATCGCGTTCACAAAATGGTGCATGTTCGAGTAGTTGTCCGTTACGGCTGAGGTATCTCTTTGGGAAACGCAGCGGTGTAAATGATTCGACGATAAAAAGCCTGTTTTCGGCTGTCGCAAAATTAAGCTGGTAAGTTACGCCTCTTGGGATAATCAGATGATCGCCATATCCAAAATCAATATTTCCATACATGGTTTTGAGGGTTCCCTGGCCCTGATGGATAAAAATCATTTCGTGCGCATCTGAGTTCCGGTAAAAATAATCCTTCATCGATTCCTGCGGTGCCGCAAGGCTGATGTAAACATCGTTATTTACAAGAACGTATTTTCTGCTTTTCAAATAGTCCTTTTCGGGTTTTACACTGAAGCCTGAAAAGCTGCGATTCTGCATGTTATGCTCAACTGCAACCTTTGGGGCTACATTTTCGGGTTCATCAATTTTTAGAACTTTTGTTGGCGGATAGGTGTGATAAAGCAGGGAATAATTGTCTGAAAAACCTTCTGTCGAAACCAGTTGCTCAGAAAACAGGCCTCCGCCGGGTTTCTTAAATTGCGTATGTCGCTTGTGCGGAATCTTACCCAATGAATAATAATGTGGCATAACACGATGATTTTGAATAAAAGATAATTGCAAAGCTAATGATTATGCCTTGTTTAAAGATTTTGAAGCTATTAAAAATTGTTAAGGTCAAAAACCCGATAAAACCTGAAACAGATCGAAAACGGATGTTAGATTGTTTCGATACTTTCTTTGTAAACGATGCCACGCTCCTGAAGTCCTTTGAGCAAAAACTTAACACACTCAGGCTGTTTCCCGATAAACTCAGGTGCTGAAACTCCTTTGTGATGATACAATCCTGAAGCTACCATCCTGAGAGCCATGGTGGCTGTATAGCCTGTGGTTCGTGCCATCGAATGGACTTTGGTAACCTGATCATACGAATCGTAAAGGTCGTAGGTGTACCTGATGTTTTTGCCACCCTTTTCACCTTCAATAATCACCTGCATTACGGTAACATCTTCCTCCCCTTCTTCGAGTTTCCATTTTGGAAATAAAAGTTTGGTGGTAAAATCGATAGGACGGATAAGGGCACCATTTATTTCGACAGGTTTCGTATCAAAAAGACCGGTATCGCGCATGACTCTGATTTTTTCGATATGTCCCTGATATCTCAGCGTTTTTTCGATCATGTTGGGGCAGTTGATGGTTTCGGCCAGCGACCTCAAACCATCGCTGTTAAAGGCTTCCAGAGTCCCGATATTTGGGAAATTCAGCAATTCGGGATCCGATAAAGCAGGTTTTGTAATCATTTTCCCGTTTTCGATGTAACGGGCCGGGCGGGTATATTCCTCGATAACATCAATTGGTGAAAACACAGCCTTGTATTCCCAGGGCCACTGGCGTATTTTTGGTAAACCACCAACATAAGTCACCGCTTTGTCGGTTCTGTCGAGCAAATGATCGACGTAACCAATCAAAACGTTGCTCATGCCGGGAGCAACGCCAATGTCAGAAATTGCGATAACTCCTTTTTCTTTGGCAAGCTGGTCGAGGTCGAAAAGATTTTCAGGAAAAAAGGCGATGTCGATCACATTTTTCCCGGCTTCGATAACAGCCTGAAGTGTTTGAAAACCCATAAATCCCGGAATCGCACTCAAGACAAAATCAAAATCTTTAACAAGGTCCTTTACAACTTCCGTGTCAGCCAGGTTGCTTTGGATGGTTGAAATGTCTTTTGAAAACTCAAATTTTTTCAAAGATTTCATGTCCTTGTCAGCAACGCTAACTTCAAATTCGCCATTTTTAGCGAGGTCAAATGCCATTGGAGCGCCCACCAGGCCAGCTCCCAAAACGATAACTTTCATAAGATTTCTTGTATTAACTATTTTAAAACTTTATTGATGTGGCAAACATGCCATCGTATTTTCGTTTAAACCTTTGAATCTACACACAGAGGCGGATTGAAGGCATTTTCCTGTTAAGCCGCTAAGCCGCGTGAGTTGAAAATTACATACCAAAATTGACGCTTTAGCAAATGTGGGATTAATTTGTTTTGCCTTTTCATACCAACACAAATGTAGGTAAAGATTTCAAATGTTTCAACGAACACGCAAAACCCACATTTGTTAAAGCGTTTAATGGTATTCGTTATTTATTCTTTTCTGCATCATATTGTTCCATTCTCTTTTTAAACTTCTCAACATCCCAGGTTAAATCCCAAAATTTCAGGTATTCAGCGATAGATTTAAGTCCAACCTCGGCTCTTCGCTTGTCAACATTACCTGGATCTATCAAGGGGGATAATACGTAGAGGTTTGTCTTATAATCCATTTCAAGCTGACTTCCATAAATCTGTTTTTTCCCTTCACCTAAAGCTACTCTATCCTCCAAAAGAGCCAGGCGCTTAGAATCAGCATTTCCTTTCTTGACAGCTTCTCTCATCATAGGAAGATACTTCTGTTGGACTTTATAATCTGGTGAATGTTGTATTACCAGAAATAAAGTCCTGTTTCCCTGTTCTCCGACAATATCTGCACTGAGCCATCCATATTCAGCAAGTATTTTTTCAACCTTAATAAGATTAATTGAATCTATAGTATTTATTGTTTTCCACACATCCTTCACTTCTTTTGAATCCCAGCCATATTTCTTTTCCAGTACTTGTGACTCTTCGCGGTATTTTTGGTCTTCCTGGTGAATAGTGTCCAAAATAGCTACTAATTCTTTATTCAACGATGATTCAATAATTTCTTCAGTCTGTCCAAAAGCCAGGTTTAAAAATAAAATACCAAACAGTGTAAATAGAATTTTTTGTTTCATGGTTGCGTTTTTTAATAATGAATGATAACATTCTTCTAAACGCCGTCAAAAGCCCGGATAATTTGTTGACAAATAAATATCCCGGCTTTTCCATCACCAAAAACCGGTGGAAAACTCAGCGTTTTATTTTCGGCAAAAAAAGAAAATGCCTCGAGAATCCTTTCTTTATCGGCATCTGCGATGATGGCAGTGCCGTTTTCGACAAGTTCGACCCATTCTGTTTCCGGCCTCAGGATAATGCAGGGTTTTTCGAAAAAATAAGATTCTTTCTGAACACCGCCGGAATCCGTCATAATGAGCCTGGCGTTTTTTTCGAGTTTGATGATATCGAGAAACGAAACCGGCGGTGAAATCTTGAAATGAGGATTATTCCTGATTTCGTTGAGTAAGATGCCTGATAGATTTTTCTCCAAAAGCTTTGAAGTCCGGGGATGCAAGGGTAAAAAAACATCCAGATTTTCGTTTCTCGAAATATCGTTAAGTGCCCTAAAAATATTGGTCAGGCGTACCGGGTCATCTGTATTATTGTCGCGATGGATGGTTCCGAGGATAAATTCGTTTACCTTAAGCTGATTTTGCTCCATGATTGAGGATTTTGAACCTGCCAGTTGAGCGAAAAAGAGGCTATTGTCGTACATCACGTCGCCACAATGAAAACATGCCGGGTTATCGCTTGTAAACGGCGGAACCGAATTTATCTGAAAGCCCTCTTTAATCAGGTTTTTAATTCCGGTTGGTGTTGGTGTAAACAACAAGGTTGAAGCGTGGTCGCACATGATTCGGTTAATTTCTTCGGGCATCGATTTATTAAAGGAGCGCAAGCCAGCCTCGATATGAACCACGGGAATATGGATTTTTGGTGCTGCCACAGCTCCGGCCAGGGTGGAATTGGTGTCACCGTAAACCACCAGGAAATCGGGTTTCAGTGCCAGGAGTTTTTCCTCGATACCTTCGATCATCCGGGCAGTTTGAACACCGTGGCTTGCCGAACCAACGCTCAGATTAAAATCGGGTTCCGGGATGCCAAGTTCATCAAAAAAAACCTGTGACATATTTTTGTCGTAATGCTGGCCGGTGTGCAAAATATATTCCCTGATCTGATCAGGAAAAAAACTTCTGATAGCCCTGCTTAAAGCTGCAGCCTTAATGATTTGTGGCCTTGCGCCAACAACGGTCAACAATGTAATCATGAAAAAGATTTTCAGCGAAAGTAGGCAAATTTCCATTCAGGAAAATTGCAACCATCCCAACTTCGCAAAAAAATAGGTTTCAGATGAAAAGGAAGTCTTTAAATCCCTGCCTGCAACTCTCTAAAACTGATCAGTTTCCCCGAGCGCTCATTCCATAATCTGAGTTTCATTGTCCGGATGCTGGTCCACAGAGTAATCGGGCTGATTTCCGAAAACAGGGTATTTTCCTTATGGCATTTGGCCAGCTTATAGTTTGGAATTTTTGGGCTAAGATGGTGAATGTGGTGAAAACCAATATTCCCCGAAAACCACTGAAGGACTTTTGGTAATTTGTAAAACGAACTTCCCTGAAGGGCTACAGTTTTATAATCCCATTCATCCTGCCTGTACCAGTGAACGCCTTCAAACTGATGCTGAACATAAAAAAGCCAGACTCCCATCACCGAACCAATAAAAATCACCGGTAATTGTATCATCAGGTAAGCCTTTATTCCGATGGTAAAATGCATTAAAACAAGCATCAACAACAAAACAAAGTTTGTAAAATAAACATTTAGTTTCTCCTTTTTATTCAGGTGTCGGTTGGTTAACCTGTTCAGAACTAAAAAGATCAGTGGTGAACCTATCATAAACATGATTAATGGGTTGCGGTAAACCCTGTAAAACCTGCGTTTCCACCTTTTAATCGTATTAAATTCGTCAACGGTTAAAACCCAAACGTCGCCGGTACCACGCTTATCCAGATTTCCGACCGTTGCATGATGAATTTTGTGTGCGCGATGCCATTTGTAATAAGGCGTAAACGTTAGTATCCCCAAAATAATCCCCACAACGTCGCTCAGTTTTGTTGATTTGAAAAATGAACCATGGCCGCAATCATGAAAAATGATAAACAGCCGCACCATGAAACCGGCAGCAAAAACCGAAAGAAACAGCGTGAGAAAATACGAAACTTCAAGGCTCAGATACATCAGGAAAAGCAATCCCAGATATGGGATGAGTGTGTTTGTAAGTTGCCAGAGGCTTGAACGTAAGTTGGGTTGGGCGTACTTTACGATGACTTCCCTCCATGAGGGTTGATTGATAGAATTACTCATAGTAAGAAAATTAGTTATTATAAAACAACAATTTAACCCTAAATGTTTTATCTGATGCAATAAAATTCCGGTAAAAAAGTATCTTTTATCTATTTTTGACCATCATAAAAACCTAATTTTTTTGCTTTGATAAGATATCTCAAACATCCGGAGGTGGACATTAATAAATGGAACCTGTGTATCGAAAATTCCTTCAATGGTTTGATTTATGCCCATTCGTGGTATCTCAGCATGGTTAACGAAAACTGGGAAGCGCTCGTTGAGAATGATTATGAGCGGGTTTTTCCGTTGACAACCAGACGAAAATTGGGCATGGATTATCTTTTCCAGCCACGTTTTACGCAGCAACTTGGTATTTTTTCAAAATCGCTGCTTACCGAGGAAGTAGTCCAGAATTTTCTCGATGCCATCCCTTCAAAATTTAAACATATCGACATCAACCTGAACACCTTTAATAAATTGGATCAGGCCGCCAGATCAACCACACTTTGGCTGAACCACGAACTCGACATGATCAGCCCCTACGAAAAATTAGCATCAGCATATTCGTCAAATCTGAAAAGAAATCTCAAAAAGGCAACTGCATCAAAAATCTCTGTCATTAAAAATATCAAACCCGATTACATCATCAATATTTTTAAAAGTAATAAAGGAAAGCAACTCGAAGCCCTTCATGATAAAGATTACCAACTGCTTAAGCGACTTGTTTACCTGATGATTTACAAAGGAGTAGCTGAAACCGTGGGCGCTTTTGATGAAAATAATGAACTTTGCGCCGGGGCGATTTTTGTTTACAGCAAAAAGAAAGTCATTTTTTATTTCTCGGCAACCAACGAAT
>CAJATL010000297.1 GCA_903944895.1 uncultured Bacteroidota bacterium | reverse complement strand
ACTGAAGCAAAAAATTGAAGCTTCCTCTCCAACCGAAATGATCAGGATAAACATCACCCTGAAGGATCAATTCGACTCACAAAAACTTTTAAATCAGGTTAAAACAATGAGTAAAACCGAAAGGCGCGCTCATGTTATTTCGGTTTTGAAGGATTTCAGCAGGCTTTCGCAGGAAGGTGTTGTTGCCGGTTTGAATGATTTACAGCGGAGTGAAACCGTAAAACAGGTTACAACTTATTGGATAGCTAATGTGGTGAACTGTTATGCCACCAAAGAGGCTATTTCGGAATTGGCAAAAAGAAATGATATTTCAGCCATTGATTACGATGAAGCCCGGATAATGATTGACCCGAACGAAAACAAAAACGCTTTTGTTGAAGAGGGAACTCCCGGCAGCCGCGAAATTACCTGGAACGTACTTAAAATCAATGCTGACGATGTTTGGGCGCTTGGCTTTAACGGAGACGGGATTATTGTTTCGGTGATTGATACCGGTGTAAATTATAACCACGTTGACCTTGCCGACCACGTTTGGACGGATCCTGAATTCCCATATCACGGATATGATTTTGTTAATAACGACAATAACCCGATGGATGATCACGGCCACGGAACCCACTGTTCGGGAACTGTTGCAGGTGATGGTACTGCCGGATCACAAACCGGAGTTGCTCCCGAAGCAACAATCATGTGTTGCAAAGTACTTGATGCCGGTGGCAGTGGAAATGAAAGCGGTGTTTGGGCAGCCATTCAGTTTAGCGTTGAACACGGTGCAGATGTAATGAGTTTGTCTCTGGGATGGCAACATTCATGGGGCCCTAACCGTGCAGTCTGGCGGACAAGTTTCGACAATTCGATGGCAGCAGGCATCATTGCCTCAGTTGCAGCCGGTAACGAAGGTGACCAGCAAGGCAGTTACCCGATTCCTGACAATGTGAGAACTCCGGGCGATCTTCCTCCGGCATGGCTTAACCCTGATCAAACACTTATTGGTGGTGTTTCGGGAATTGTTTGTGTTGGTGCTACCGATGCAAGTGATGCCCTTGCAGGATTTTCAAGCCGCGGCCCATGTGATTGGTCTGCCATCGCTCCTTTCAACGATTATCCTTATCAGCCCGAAATCGGACTGATTCGTCCTGATATCTGTGCCCCCGGCGTAAATATCAAATCGTTGGAATATTCGAGCAATACAGCTTATGCTTCAGGATGGAGCGGAACATCGATGGCAACTCCAGCTAACGCCGGATTAATTGCCCTCATGCTACAAAAAAATAATCTCCTCACACCCGAACAAATTAACCAGACTCTCGAAGAAACGGCAGTAAAATTTACTCCGCTCAAAAATAACAATTCAGGATCCGGACGTATCAATGCTTTGGCTGCTGTTGAAGCTACCTCAATGCCGGGACCAAGCTATTATACCCACGTTATCAACGACGCTTCCGGAAATAATAATGGAATCGCTGACCCTGCCGAACAAATTCTTTTAACGATTTCGATGGGCAATTTCAGCGATGAACCTGCCGACAATGTTACCGTTGTACTTTCGACCGAATCAACTTTTGTTACCATCACTGATAATTCTGAATTATTCGGCAATTTTGGTTTGGAAAGCATCATCGAAGTACCTGATGCTTTTGCCTTTACTGTTGCCAACAATATTCCAGGTGGTGAGGGTGTCAAATTTTTCCTCACTGCTACCAATGCCTCCGATTCGTGGCAGAGCAGCTTTACCGTAACAGCCAACGGAGTTACTTTAAATGTTGGAAGTATTGTAATTTCTGACATCAGCGGTAACAATAACGGCAGCCTCGATCCTGGTGAAACCGTTGATATTCTTATCCAAACCTCAAATAACGGACAAATTGATGCAGGTGCAGCTTTGGCAACTTTGTCGTCGCCAACCACCGAAATAACGATCAACAGTTCCAGCGTTAATTTCGAAACTATCGCCGCAGGTCAAACCGTAACAGCCACCTTTAATATTAGCGTAAATCCTTCGGCCACAATTGGATCTGTTGTCGAATTGAATTATTCGGTTACTGCAGGATATTATTCGGCAACAGCCCAGTTTTTACCTAAAGTTGGCCTTATTGTCGAAGATTTCGAAACCGGCGATTTCAGCCAGTACGAATGGGAGTTTTCGGGTAGCCAACCCTGGACGGTTTCGTCAACCGGTGCCTACGAAGGAACTTATACTGCAAAATCAGGAGCTATCCTCGACAACCAGTCCACGGAAATGAAACTGACCATGGAAGTTGCCAATAACGATTTTATTTCGTTCTACCGGAAAGTGTCTTCGGAAGCCACTTACGATTTCCTTCGTTTTTATATTGATAATACGATGAAAGAAGAAATTTCGGGCGAAGTAGCATGGGCACGGGTTTCGTATCCTGTAACCCCCGGCACACATACCTTCCGCTGGGTTTACATTAAAGATGTTTATGTTGTTAGTGGCAGCGATTGCGGCTGGGTTGACTATATCGAATTACCGGCTGAATTGAACGAAACCATGACTGTAAATGCCGGAAATGATGCTTCTTCATGTGAAGGAATGGATTTTACGGTTAATGCTTTTGCACAGAATTTTACCTCATTGCTCTGGACAACTTCAGGAAGTGGTAGTTTTGATAACAACGCTGTTTTAAATGCGGTTTACACGCCAAGTGCGCAGGATTATCAGGCAGGATCTGTTATCCTTTACATTACTGTTTATGGTGCAGGCGGACAAACCATGACCGATAATCTGGTTTTAAGTTTTATGCCGTTACCTGAGTCAGCAACGGCCATCACCGGCGACGACTGGGTTTGCATGGAGGGTTACAATGTTTATTCAACACCAGCTTTGGCTAATGCAACTTCTTATCAATGGGATTTGACCCCACATGCAGCAGGAACAATTTCAGGAACTGGTGGAAATGAGGTTTCGATAAACTGGGCTATCGGCTGGACTGGCCCGGTAGTTTTAACCGTTGAAGGAATAAATAATTGTGGTGGCGGTGGCCTTTCACAGGAATTCCCGATTCAGGTTGACGATTGCACCGGAATCGAAAAAATCCTGGCCGAAACCGGCTTCGCAATTTCACCAAATCCATCGAATGGGGTTTTTAACATTACTTTTAGTAAAGATGCCTCAGCCGAATATCACATCACCATTCTGAATATGACTGGTGAAGAAGTTTTCGAATCGGTTGTTACAGGTAAAAATCATGAATATATCAATGTTTCCGAACTCAAGAGTGGGATCTATTTCATGCTGATCGACAATGGCCTGACACGCAGAACCCAAAAGTTAGTCATCCAGAAATAAACACTAATTTTGTAAAAAATAATTTATCAGGTTGATTTAAAATGATTAATAAAGTCATTTCAATTTTCGAAATTTATCAGCGGGTATCAGCAGTTTTGCTGATTTCGGGTGGTTTATTTAAAAATTGGAATGACTTTCTTTTTTGTTCTTAAACGGCTTTTTTCATTTTAACCAAATCAAAACATGAAAAAGATTTTACTTTCGTTAACTGCATTTTTTCTTGTTACCTGCCTGCTCACCGCCGGCACGGTCGAAAAAACGTATCACTTTTCAAATCCAAAAGTATCTGAGGCCAACGGCTATGAGATGATTTCGTTTGAAAATACATTGCTTACCGGATTGGCAGGAGAGCCCACTCTTCCTTATCAATCGGTGTCACTGCTTCTCCCCGCCGGATTTGCAGCCAGCAATATCGAAATTATTACGGGCAATGAAATAATTTTAGACGGAACTTATCAGATTTATCCGCAACAACATTCGCAGCCAACATCAAAAGGCGAATCTGGAGTTTTTGTTAAAAATGAGGTTTTATATCTCAGCGACGTTTCATATCCTGCCAGCCAGGTTGGACAATTATCAACCCAGTACATGAATGGCTTTGCAGTTGCGATGTCGGCATTTACGCCTGTAAAATACAATCCTGCAACCGGAAAAGTTTCATATTACGAAACGGTTACCGTTGTTGTGAAAACCATTTCTGATTTAAAATCATCAACAGCGCTTCATAACATCAATACTTCAAAGGCTGTAAAAGAAAGGCTGACATCGCTGGTTCAAAACAGTGAAATGATCAGCACTTATCCAACCCGCGATAACCGCACCGACGATTACGACATGATTATCGTTACCCCTTCACAGTTTGAAGCCAGTTTTGCTCCTTTGATTGCCTTTTACGCGGTTCGTGGAATGAATGCCAAAGTTGCAACCACACAAACTATTTACTCGACGATGACCGGCCAGGACAACCCTGCCAAAATCAGGAATTACATCATTCAGGAATACCAGAATAATGGCGTGCAGCATATATTTTTAGGTGGGGATGTTGAACATGTTCCTTATCGCGGTTTTTATTGCCACGTGCAATCTTCATCGGTTTATGAGGACGACAATATTCCTTCTGATCTTTATTATTCAGGTCTCGACGGAAACTGGAATACCGATGGAGATGGAAAATGGGCTGAAATAGGTGAAGACGACCTTTTGCCAGACGTTGGTGTTGCAAGGTTTTCATTCAGTTCGCAGGTCGAACTCACTTCACTGCTTCACAAAACCATGTCATATCAAGGATCCCCGGTGTTGGGAGAGTTGCAAAAACCACTTCTCGCCGGTGAATATCTTTATGGAGATCCATATGAAACCTGGGGTTCCGATTATCTCGAACTTTTAATCGGAAACCGTACCGATAATGGTTACGAAACTACAGGAATACCGCTAACTGATAATATCGAACGACTTTATGATGAAGACGGTACATGGTCGGCAAGCACACTTCTCCAAAAAATAAACACCGGGAAATCCTTTATTCATCATGTTGGACATGCAAACAGCACTTACACGATGAAGATGAGTAATTCCGACATCACCAATGCCAATTTTTCGCAGGTTAACGGAATTATTCACAATTATACCCTCGTTTATTCGCATGGCTGCGACTGCGGCGCTTTTGATGAAAGCGATTGTATAGCCGAACGTATGGTTAATATCGACAACTTTGCTGTTGCACTTGTGATGAACACACGTTACGGCTGGTTTAACGAAGGACAGACCGAAGGCCCGAATGCGCATCTCCACCGCGAATTTGTTGATGCCCTCTATACCAAAAAAGAAAATCATATCGGGATGGCACACTCCATTTCGCGGATTGAAACCTCGCCTTGGGTTAATGCTCCCGGACAATGGGAAGAAGGCGCTTTACGCTGGTGTTTTTATGATGCCAACGTACTTGGTGATGCTGGTTTAAGAATCTGGACTACCGAGCCAATAAGTATTACAGCAAATTACCAAAGCGCTTTACCAATTGGTGTTCCTTCGATATCGGTTACTGTTAACGGAAATGGAAGTTATGTTGAAGGTTTTTCGTGTGTTTTTATGAAAGACGGCGTGAATTACGGAACCGGAATTACCAATGCAGCCGGTCAGGCCGAGATCGTTTTCACCACTCCAATTACCAATGTTGGCGATGCTACCATTTATGTTGCAGGCTATAATTGCCAGGTTCACGAATTTCCTTTGACAGTTATCCCGAATACCGGCGCTTTTGTGGTTTATGCTTCATCAACAATTAATGATGTAAACGGCAACAACAACGGGATTCCTGAATATACCGAATCAATCCTGCTTACTTCAACCATGAAAAATGTAGGAACCGTTCAGGCCAATAATGTTATAGTAACTTTATCTTCAACCGACCCTTATGTTACGATTACCGACAATACCGAAAACTTTGGCAACATTGCCGGAGGATCTTCAGTAACTGTTGAAAATGCTTTTGCATTCACCATTGCCGGAAATGTTCCCGATCAACACGCAGTTAGTTTTACGTTACTGGCTGTTGGACAGGATTCATGGTCATCTGATTTTTCGGTGACGGTTTCGGCACCAGCTCTGGAAATGTCAAATTATATTATCAACGATGCCGCTGTTGGTAACAACAACGGTTTGCTCGATCCAGGCGAAACTGCCGATATTATTCTTGTTATCGAAAATTTAGGTGGCGCTGAGGCCTACCAGGTTATGGCCGGGTTGATCTCGAACAGCATTTATATCACGGTAAATAACGGAACTGCACAGGAACTCGGAGATTTGGTTTCAGGAAATTCTGCTCAGGCAACATTTACCATTAGTGCTGCTGCAAACATTCCGGCTGGTTATACTGCCGAAATGGTTGCCCAGATTGAGGCCATGTATGGCATTGAAGCAACCGGACAATTCTCGCTGATCTTTTCAGATTACTGCGAAGCATCGACAACTACAGAGGATGAATATATCTCAAATATTGTTTTCGGGACAATAAATAATTCCAGTGGATGGCAGGGTGCTGTGGCAAATTACACAAACCTGAGCACAGTGATGAACCCGGGCGCATCTCAACAAATGGTTGTGACCAATGGAACTCCATGGGCCAGCGATATTGTAACGGTTTGGGTTGACTGGAACCGGAATTATGAATTTGGTGATAATGCAAATGAAACTTTTAGTCTTACCAATGTTGGCGGAACGGGTGCTTCATTCCAGGGCAATGTTACAGTGCCAAATAACCAGTTTGGCGGCCAGTACCGGGTGAGAATCAGGATGACTTACAGCACCGCTCCAACACCTTGTGGCTCGGCATCCTATGGCGAAATCGAAGATTATTCGTTGTTGGTTAACGGAGGTATCCCACTTGGCGTAAATGTGATGTGTAATCCAACCGAAATTTGCCAGGGCAGCTCCTCACAAATGACAGCAACACCAACCGGTGGTAGCGGCGTTTATACTTTTAGCTGGACGCCAACCACAGGATTGAGCAATCCTAATATTTACAACCCGATTGCATCGCCTGCTGTAACTACAACTTACACTGTAAACGTTAACGACGGAATTCAAACTATTTCATCTCAGGCTACGATAACCGTTCATGAGTTACCTGCCACACCAACCATTACACTCAATGTTCTCACACTTCAGTCGAGTTCAGCCGAAGGAAACCAATGGTACAACAGCCTTGGCATAATTCCGGGTGCTAATGGACAAACCTACACCTGCACCACCGAAGAGGATTATTACGTGATTGTAACCAACTTTTTTGGATGTGCCTCGGCACCATCAAATATTATTCATGTGTTAATTACCGGCATCAATGAAATTGATGGAAACAGCAGCCTGAATGTTTATCCAAATCCATTCAGCGATAAGGTATTTATTGAGTTTAATCTCGAAGCTGGAACATCATATTCGTTGGTAATTTACAATGCTCTTGGCGAGGAAATTGAAATTTTGCAACAGGGAACCAAAAATGCCGGCGGAAACGAAGTAGTCGAATTTTCGGCCAACGGTCTCGAAAAAGGCATCTATTTCTGCAAATTGATCACTGCCGAAAATGTGGTTATCCATAAAATAATTCATACAAACTAACTGTCAGGATATCCCGCCATGATTCATGGCGGGATATTTTTACCTATTTTTCTCTTTAACAGGAATTTTTAAATCAAATAAACAAGTCATACATTTAATTAAAAACTATGAGAAATTTTGGCTCACGTTAATTTTGTGGGGATTAAGCGAAAAGTTTGTTTAATCTAAAGAGGAAAAAAGGGGTATCAGTAACGCCTCTCAAATTAGCTCTGAAGAGTTTGATTTTAGAGTTAAAAGATTCAGCATTTGCATTAGTGTTT
>CAJATL010000296.1 GCA_903944895.1 uncultured Bacteroidota bacterium | reverse complement strand
CTTACCATGGTTTGCGCGCAGGTCATCGGTAACGATATGACCATTGCCGTTGCAGGAACTCACGGCCATTTCCAGCTTAATGTTTTTAAACCTGTGATGATTTATAACATGCTGCAATCAGCCCGGTTGCTTGGAGATGCCTGCGTTTCGTTTAACGATAACTGCGCAATTGGAATCGAGCCGCACACCGAAAGCATCAAACGTAATCTCGAAAATTCGCTGATGCTGGTTACTTCGTTAAACACGCACATCGGCTACGAAAACGCAGCAAAAATTGCCAAAAAAGCACACAAGGAAGGTTTAACTTTAAAACAATCGGCGCTTGAATCTGGGCTCGTAACCGAGGAGCAATTCGACTTGTGGGTTGATCCGTCAGAGATGCTGGGTCATTTGTAAACCACATCAACTCCAATGGGCTGTCTCAAATGTTTTTAAAACGCAAAGAACACAAAGAAAGTCGCAAAGAGCCGCAGAGACAATACGTTGAAAAATAACTCTTTGCGGTTCTCTGCGTTATAACTCTGCGATTCTCTGCGTTATAACTCTGCGATTCTCTGCGGTTAAAAATTTATTTTAAAACAGCCACTTCAAGTCTATTAAAAGCCTCACAGTCTTCATGGTCTGTGAGGCTTTCCTTTTTAGTTATTCAAATCTTTTTAAAAACTTTTTCCACTTCCATCAGCATCTCATCGGTAAAATCGAGGTGTGTAACAAACCTGATAGTCTGTTTCCCGAAAGGGACTGCAAGAACTTCGCTGTCGGCAAGTGTTTTAAGGAAGGTTGCTGCAGGCATTTTCTCATCTAATTTAAAGATGACAATGTTGGTCTGGATGGGCAAAACTTCGGTTACAAACGGCAGTTTTTCGAGTAATTTTCCCAGGTGTCGGGCACGCTGATGATCTTCTTTTAACCGGCTGATGTGATGATCGAGCGCGTAAATTCCTGCAGCAGCAAGGTAACCGGCCTGACGCATACCCCCGCCAAAAACTTTCCTGATTCTTCTGGCCTGCGTGATAAATGTTTTATCGCCAATAAGCAACGATCCCACCGGCGCACCCAATCCTTTTGAAAGGCAAATCGAAATAGAATCGAAAAGGTTTCCAAACTGGATTTCCGTTTCACTTGTCTCGACTAAAGCATTAAAAAGCCTTGCCCCGTCAAGATGAAGCGCTAATCCGTTTTTACGGCAGGTTTCTTTAATTTTTTCGATTTCACCTAAAACCCAGATACTTCCGCCACCGCGGTTGCTGGTATTTTCGATAACCACCAGCCGGCTCAACGGACGGTGAACGTCATTGTCAGGATTGATGTTTTCGGCTACATCACCGGCAGTAAACCGGCCTTTATCGCCCTGGAGCAGCCTCACCGAGCAACCCGAATTAAAGCCGATGCCACCGCCTTCATAATTATACACATGCGCGGTTTGGTCGCAGATAATTTCATCGCCAGGTCTGGTGTGGGCTTTCATGGCAATCTGGTTAGTCATCGTTCCCGAAGGACAAAACAAAGCGGCTTCCTTCCCAAAAAGTGCGGCTGTTTTTTGCTCAAGCTCAATAATGGTGGGGTCTTCATTAAAAACATCATCCCCAACTTTTGCTGAGAACATGGCTTCAAGCATTTCCTTTGTGGGTTTGGTCACCGTATCGCTGCGGAGGTCTATTTTCATAAAATTTAATTTTTCGCAAAAGTAGAAACAATTTCAACTGTTGATGTTTGGTTTTTCACCAATAAAATTTGACTTTGTTTATTTATGCTTTTTGTACATTTACCCTTTAATTTTAAAAAGTAGTCAAAAACTTCGGGTTCTTAAAATTCCTGGTTTCATTCAAATTTAAAACATGCATCATGAAAAAATCATTTTACATCATTTTAACGATTATAAGTTTTGCCTTTCAGTGTCTTGGTCAGACCAACATCACACTCAGTAATCCGGAGGCGCAGCAGATATTGTTTGGCAATTATAATCCGGCAGATTATACCCCAAGTGTGATTATCAATCATCCCGATTCGATCCTTCACGGTATTGTAAACGGCGTTTCAAAAGATACTTTGATTAACTACCTTTTAAAAATTGATAGCTATCAGAATCGTAATACCGGTTCGGACACAGTTTCGGAAACACGCGGAATTGGCGCCGTACGACGATGGATTCAAAAAAAGTACAGCGAATATCGCGCGGAATGTGAAAACCGGCTCGTTGTGAGTTATATGGATTTTGATATGAATATTTGCGGACAAAGCCATCACCGGAATGTTCTTGCGGTTTTGCCAGGTTTGGATACAACCAACAAAGAAATTCTGGTGTTGATGGGTCATTTTGATACTCGTTGTCAGGGAGCCTGCGATACAGCGTGCTATTCCCCCGGGATGGAAGACAATGGTTCTGGAACTGTCCTGGTAATGGAACTTGCCCGAATTATGAGCCGCTACGCCTTTGACCATACCATTCTTTTTGCTACCGTAACCGGAGAAGATCAGGGGCTTTACGGAGCAAAAGCGCTCTCGACCTATCTGAAAAACAACAATGTGCAAATCCGGTCTGTTTTTAACAACGATGTGATCGGTGGAATTATCTGCGGCCAAACCTCATCACCGCCCGGCTGTCCGGGTTTGAATGCAATTGATAGTACACATGTACGGGTATTTTCATATTCCCAACTTAACGACACGGCCTGGCCTTCACCACACAAGCAACTTGCCCGCTATATCAGGCTGCATCAGGAAGAAAAAATAAACCCCCTGCTCCAAACTCCAATGACAATTGACCTCATTATTACCGAGGATCGTACAGGCCGCAGCGGCGACCATATCCCTTTCCGCCAGAAAGGCTACCCTGCAATTCGTTTTACCTCAAGAAATGAGCATGGCAACGGTGCAGGCATTCCACCCGACCGGCAACACACAACCGGCGACATACTTGGCCTCGACACGTCTGTTCCTCCTGATGCAATTATTGATAGTTTTTATGTTGATCCGAATTATCTCAGGCGGAATATCATCATGAACGGTGTGAACCTGGGCTACCTTGCCCTTGCGCCTCCATCGCCGACACCCGAATTTTCATTGTCCGGAGATACTGTGGTAATTACCATGCACGATGCTGATACAGTTTACAAACATTACCGGGTTGGCATCCGTTCCCGTCATTCAGGTTCCTTATATTTTGACACCATTTTTACATTTACCAATGTCACCCAACTTCATTTACCTTTGGGTGGTTCTGATGAAAACCGATACCTGAGTGTTGCAAATGTTAAAAACAACGTCGAAAGCCTGTTTTGTGCAGAATACAATTTGTTGCCTGTTGGGATCGGAAATCATTTGATGAACAACTGGGGTATTAAGATGTACCAAAACCACCCTAATCCATTCACCGAACAAACGGAGTTCATTATCGAAGCATCAGATTATTACAATATCAGGGATGCTGCACTGATCATTACAGATATTACCGGAAGAACGATTAGAAATATCCCGCTTCAAATATTTCCGGGGAAAAATCAGGTAACTCTTAATAATGACGGGTTTGTAAAAGGAATGTACACCTACTCACTATCTGTTTCAGATAAAATCATCGCTACCGGTAAAATGTCGGTTTATTAGGCCGGATTCATTAATACATTGCCATTACAACCACAAAATTGATGGAGAAACCTCAGGTTGTAATATTCATTATCATTGGTGTCCGGTAGAACTTTTTAGATTTCTCCCTACGGTCGAAATGACAAGGTATTTGGAGTATTTTGGGAGGGTGGGGGTTGGTGGCGGCTTCGCCG
>CAJATL010000295.1 GCA_903944895.1 uncultured Bacteroidota bacterium | reverse complement strand
ACACTAATGCAAATGCTGAATCTTTTAACTCTAAAATCAAACTCTTCAGAGCTAATTTGAGAGGCGTTACTGATACCCCTTTTTTCCTCTTTAGATTAAACAAACTTTTCGCTTAATCCCCACAAAATTAACGTGAGCCGTAAAATCCGGTTCCTGTTGCCGAAGAAACATAGTTCGACATATTTTGAAAAGTCGCTACACCAGATTCATTAAAGCCCGAAAGTGCACCAAACATCCCAATAAATCCAAACGAAACCCAACGCTGTTCATCAGGACCTGTGGGCGCCCAAACGATAATTATTGCGTTGTTTATCAAATTTGGGTTGTTTGTCCAATCCAGATTACGGCTGATCACCGTCTCACCCAAAAGCTCAGGAGCGTTTATTGTCGCTTCGCCCCAACTTGTAAGATTTGAACAACCCGGACCAATATCCTTCCAGGAATCATCCATCGCCGTAAAGTCGGGAATTGAATTGGCAATTAAAAGATCTTTAAAACCCAGATTGTCATTCAGAATTTGTGAAAAGAGGCTCACTCCGGATTGTTCGATCCCATCAACAATACCCTGCGCAATTTGGTTGTACTTTTCATCAACAATAAAATATTGATCAAACGCCTGCCTTGCCATCGTATAATTTGTTGCCCCACCAAAAGCCGTGGGAATAACATAATTATCGAAAAGGCTCATGATACGGTTACCCAGAAAATAGCCATAATTCCAGCCATTTCCATAATTGTCGGCACGAAGCCAGAGCACCAGTTTTCCATCAATGCGCAAGGTGTCGGCAGAAACAATCGGATTGGAAAATGAATTTATTGTAAAAATTGTGAAGATGATAAGGACCATTAATTTTTTCATAATGAGTAGATTTAAATTAATGATCAAAAATATAAAATTCTTATATTCAAAATATTTAAATGTATCATAAAGCCGAAATTATTTTACGCCTGCCTGCTGTGAATTACAACAATGGGTAACATGCCGTTTATTATCTTTGCCGCCAAATTGAATTTTTTATGATCGAAAACAGAAAAGTCAGGGTTCGCTTTGCTCCCAGCCCAACCGGGCCGCTTCATATCGGAGGTGTGCGCACGGCCTTGTACAATTATTTATTCGCTAAAAGAAACAACGGAACGTTTATTCTGCGTATCGAAGACACTGATCAAAACAGATTTGTGCCGGGTGCCCAGGAATACATTATCGAAGCATTAAAATGGGCTGGAATCAATTATGACGAAGGCCCGGATATCGGAGGTCCATTCAGCCCGTATTTGCAATCGGAGCGAAAGGAATTGTACAAGCAATTTGCTGATAAACTAATTGCAGAAGGCAAAGCTTATTATGCTTTCGATACACCCGAAGAATTGGATTCATTACGCGATCGCCTTAAAGCAGCGGGTGCCACCAGCCAGCAATACGATTCGTCAACAAGGGGTTTGATGAAAAATTCGCTGACGCTTTCTGATGAAGAAGTAAAAAACCGGCTGAATGCCGGAGAACAATTTGTTATCAGGATAAAAATCCCCGAAAACGAAGAAATTGTTGTTAACGATTTGATCAGGGGACGGGTTGAAGTTCAATCGTCGTTGCTCGATGATAAAGTTCTGTTTAAGTCCGACGGCATGCCAACCTACCATCTGGCCAACATTGTGGATGACCATCTGATGGAAATATCGCACGTTATCCGCGGCGAAGAGTGGCTTCCTTCGGCGCCTTTGCATGTTTTGCTCTATCGTTTTTTCGATTGGGAAGCACCACAGTTTGCCCATCTCCCACTTTTATTAAAGCCTGATGGCAACGGTAAACTCAGCAAACGAGATGGCGACAGGCTTGGTTTTCCGGTTTTCCCACTTCAGTGGAAAGATCCAAAAACCGGCGAAATTTCGAGCGGTTACCGCGAATCAGGGTATTTTCCGGATTCATTTATCAACATGATTGCGCTGCTTGGCTGGAATCCCGGCACCGAGCAGGAAATCCTTTCTTTAGATGAGCTTGTTTCCTTATTTTCGATGGAGCGGGTTGGAAAATCGGGATCAAAATTTGATCCCGAAAAAGCAAAATGGTTTAATCATAAATATTTGGTCGAAAAACCTGATGCCGAATTGGCTGTTTTGTTCAAAAAAGTTTTGGAAAAAAAAGGCATTTTCGCCGAAGAGGATTTCGTTTTAAAAGTTGTGAACCTGGTTAAAGAGCGCGCCAACTTTGTTGAAGACTTTTGGGCACAATCGTCATTTTTCTTTGAAGCACCTGCCGAATATGACCAACAGGTAGTAAAAAAGCGTTGGAAAGAAGGCGTTCCGGAAATGATGGGCGAAATAAAAAACCTGTTGCAAGGAATACCGGTTTTTTCGGCAGAGGTAATTAAAGCTGACATCGTGAAATTTACTGAGGAAAAGAATATTTCGTTAGGTGTTGTGATGAACGCTTTAAGGCTGGTTTTGGTAGGCGGTGGTTTTGGCCCCGACCTCGCCTTAATTGCCGAAATGCTGGGCAAAGAAGAAGTTATCCGACGCATTGATGCCGGGATTAAAAACATCGCGTAAAAACAGGAAATATGTCGAAAATTTCGCTTGAAGGAATGGAGTTTTTCGCTTATCACGGGTGTTTCAGCGAGGAGCAAATTATTGGCACCCATTTTATCGTTGATTTATGGATTGACGCCAACACCGCAGAAGCCGAGGAAACCGATATGCTCTCAAAAACACTGAATTATCAGGAAATTTATTTGCTTGTAAAGGAGCAGATGGCCATCAAATCGAAACTTCTCGAACATGTTGGGCAAAGGATTTTAAAGGCCTTGATGGAAAAATTCCCTGAAATTATAAATGCCGAAGTTAAGATTTCAAAAATGAATCCACCACTTGGAGGGAAATTAAAAAACGTAAGCCTCACCTTAAAAACGGGGCATGAATAATTCTGAAATGCCTGAAAAAATCAACGAACCAGCCCAATGCCCACGATGCGGCATCGAATTTTCATGCAGCCCATCGGGAAAATGCTGGTGTTATGAAGTCTTCGTTTCGCCCGACAAACTGAGCAAAATCAACGAAAAGTACGATCGCTGTCTTTGCCCGGCTTGTTTAAACGAAATTGCAGGATCGGCAGAAGAAATCTAACCTGAAAGATTATTTATTCGTCTTTGTCCAGCTATCGCGCAAAGGCACGGTTCGGTTAAAAACCAGATTATCCGCTGTGCTGTCGGTGTCGGTGCAAAAATAGCCGATACGCTGAAACTGGAATTTATCGCCTGGTTTTGTGCCTTTGAGGCCTGGTTCAACTTTACAGTTTTTCAAAATTTGCAACGATTCGGGATTAAGATTGACTTTATAATCCACACCTTCGGGCACGTCTTCGGGGCTTTCTGCAATAAAAAGTCTGTCGAACAACCTTATTTCAGCATCAACAGCATGTTTTGCCGAAACCCAGTGTAAAGTTCCTTTCACTTTTCGGCCGCTTCCCTCTCCCCCACTTCGGGTTTCGTGGTCGTGCGTACAGAAAACTGTTTTTACCTCACCATTTTCATCCAGTTCATAGCTTTCACACCTGATGATGTAAGCATTTTTTAACCGGACTTCCTGACCAGGAGCCAGTCTGAAAAACTTCTTAGGCGGGTCGATCATAAAATCCTCTTTTTCGATAAAAAGCTCTTTCGAGAAAGGCAGCATCCGATGTCCTGAATCCGGATCTTCCGGGTTATTTTCCGACAGCAATTCTTCTTCCAGATCGTCAGGATAGTTGGTGATGACAACTTTTAAAGGATTTAAAACGGCCATTACGCGGGAGGCTGTTCTGTTCAGATCTTCGCGAATGCTGTATTCCAGCAGTGCAACATCAATAATGTTGTCGCGTTTGGCCACGCCAACTTTTTCGGCAAACATTTTAAGCGATTCCGGGGTATAGCCACGTCTTCTCAAACCACAAATCGTCGGCATCCTGGGGTCGTCCCAACCGGAAACATAACCATCTTTTACGAGTTCCAGCAATTTCCGTTTGCTCATCACCGTGTAACTGATATTCAGACGGGCAAACTCAATCTGTCGTGGCCGGTATTCGCCTTCGATAATCTGGTCAACAAACCAGTTATAAAGCGGGCGATGAACCTCAAATTCGAGTGTACAAATCGAATGCGTGATACCTTCCAGATAATCCGATTCGCCGTGCGCCCAGTCGTACATTGGGTAAATGCACCATTTGTCGCCGGTACGGTGATGGTTGGCGTGTAAAATGCGGTACATCACCGGGTCGCGCATGTGCATGTTTGGAGATGCAAGATCAATTTTTGCGCGGACAACTTTGGCCCCATTTGGAAACTCGCCGGCTTTCATGCGGCGGAATAAATCGAGATTTTCTTCTACCGACCGGTTTCTGAAAGGACTTTCGATGCCCGGTTTTGTTGGCGTTCCGCGTTGCTCACTGATAATTTCGGCAGATTGGTCGTCAACATAAGCGTTGCCTTCGGAGATGATTTTTTCGGTCCATTCGTAGAGTTGATCAAAATAATCTGAAGCAAAAAACAATCGGTCTTCCCAATCGGCGCCAAGCCATTTTACATCGTCAAGAATCGAATCGACATATTCCTGTTCTTCTTTGGTGGGATTTGTATCGTCGAAGCGGAGGTTGAATTTGCCGTTAAATTTCCGGGATATTCCATAATTTAATATAATCGACTTGGCGTGACCGATGTGCAGATAGCCGTTTGGCTCCGGAGGAAAGCGGGTGTGCACGCGTCCATCGTTTTTACCATTTTTTAAATCCTCATTTATGATTGCTTCAATAAAATTTATCGAAGATTTTCCTTCTCCCCTGTTGTCTGATTCGTTCTCCAGCGTGTTGTTCATAATGCGTAAAATATGGTTATTACAGTGTCGTTTCTTTTAAAATCAAGCGCCAAAAGTAGAATTTAATCATAAGCTAATCAACAGTTTTTTAACTTCAGGTTTAAGAAAAGGCAATTAATGAATAATTTTTTTGTTTGAATGAAACTAAAAGCATTAAATTTGCGCACCTAAAACATATAGGGTTTCGTGGCCGAGTGGTTAGGCAGCGGTCTGCAAAACCGTGTACAGCGGTTCGAATCCGCTCGAAACCTCCCAAAAGCAAAAGGGTTGAAAACATCGTTTTCGACCCTTTTGCTTTTAATCGAATCGCCATCCGGGTTTAAAGGTCGAAATTTGAATCCTCTTTTTGTTGAAAAAATTTAGTCAATTTTTGGTCACTACTTTTAGTAAGCAATGTTTTTATGCAGCAGTAACCTCCTTTTAAAGTCTATCTCAGGTTAGTGTTGATTCCGGATTTAGCACATACCATTTTTGTGTTTTGTAAAAAAGGTAGCATCATCCAACTGAACCTGATTCGTAGGCGGTAATAATAAAATGAATCGTAATTCATTAATAGGGTTACTTTTGTGCGATTATTGGTGTTGAAATGATGAAGACATTTTTTGTAGCATTTTCAGTTTTAGCATTTTCGATTTTTTTCGAGGTCAGCGTCTTTACTCAATTCAACAAGCAAATTCATATCGAAATGTGCCACACGGCCAATCATACGCACAACCATTTCGACGAACACCTAGATCATCATGATTTTAACGTTGTCGAAGATACATTATCCGGTAACCATTTTGGTTCATCACTTGACTTTCTATATCCTGAAACCGGTTTTAGTTTCCAGAAGTTTCCTTCCTTTTTCTTTCAACCTCCCGAAAAGTTATAAACGCTGTTTTACCTTGTTTTGGAGCGGATTTCTGATTTCAGATGAGCTGGCGATTAACGAATCAATACTGGCGAAATGCCTGGATTCATGATTTTTTTGTCAGGATGGTTATTGGTTTTCAGAACATTTCAGAGGAATCATCGGGCCAAACGGTGATCTAAAATAATGAAAACCCGCAATATGGATCTGATTCCGGACAATTACTACAAGTGTAGAACCAGCGATTTAGCGTAAGTTACCTTTTGATTGAAACTTAAAAAGCCACAAATTACAGGCGGTTATCAATACAATTAAAAAGGTAACTTGTTTTTAGAAAGCAAATACAAAGTACTTATTCAACCACATACAGAATAAACTGAATAATGATGAAAATTTTTTGGATGTCAGTTCTTTTAATTATTGCATTTTCACTGGGCTCCTGTGAAAACATACAACGGAAGATTGATGATGATGTTAATTCAAAAATCGAAGAGCAAATGAAAAAATTTGATACGCTGGTTAATGAGCAGATTATTAAGGCCGACACCCTTGTTAACCAGCAGTTAGACAAACAACTTAAAAAAGCCGACTCGCTCTTAAATAACATCATCGAATAAGCTATGATTTGTCCGGTTTGTAATACGCTACTTTTGAGGCCTGAAAAACAGGGCATCGGAATTGACTATTGTCCAAAATGTGGTGAATTGTGGCTCGTTCGGGATGTGATGGAGAAAACAACCGAAAGGCAGGCATTTATCGGAATTCAAAACAATCATAATGGCTGCCGGCACGATAATGGCTATGGTCAAAATTACGATTGCCATAAGCCAAATGACAAGTTGCGAAAGCCGGGCTTGTGGCCAATTTGTTTGTTTTTAGTTGATAAAAAATGCATTGTTGCTGGCTTTTGAAATGAGCTGGTGGCTTGGTTTTTAATCATTTAAAAAAATTAAGTGTTAATTTGATAAATTAGAAAAAATGACGAAAACGTATATTTGGTCGCTACCAACGCGGCTTTTTCACTGGTTGCTGGCAATCAGTTTTGCAGCAGCATATTTGCTTGGTGATGCAGATGACCTCCAAAGTCTGCATTTCGCCTTTGGCGCCTTTGCAGGAACATTAATCTTTTTCAGGATACTATTTGGTTTTTTTGGCCCAAAATACTCCCGCTTCAGCGATTTTCCGATAGGAGTAAAAAACCATGTGGAATTTGTAAAAACCTTTTTTGCCAAAACAAAAGAATATGCCGGACATAATCCTGCTGCCTCGGTGGTAATGTTGTTTATATTGTTGGCGGGCATTTTGTGCAGTATTTCGGGGTACCTGATTTACAGTTCCGAAAGCAAAACATTTAGCCTGGGATTTGATCCCGATTTTTTGGAGGAAACGCATGAAGTGCTGGCCAACATTTTCCTTATCCTGGTGGGAATGCATCTGCTGGGAATTTTGTCCGATTTGCTGTTTCATCCTGATACCGGAACTTTGCGTTCGATGTTTACAGGGTACAAAAATGTGCAGGCTGAAAATGTCAGGTTAAACAATTTTCAGAAAATCTTTGGCTTTTTATGGTTGATTATTCCGGTGGTTATGTTCTTTTACGCAAATGGTTTTCAGATCAATGAGCAGAAAGGGAACAAACAGGAAACGGAAGAAACTGAACAGCGTGAATCGGAATCGGAGGAAGATGAAGATTGACCAGGAAGACGATGGATTGATGAAAAAAAATTTGATTCCATATTAAAGCCGGCTATATTTGTGCGGCGTTTTATTAAAATACTGTAAATAATTAAAACTTAGCTTGATGAAAAACAGAATTTGTGTTTTTACTTTTTTAATGATCATGACTATTTTAGGGTTACAAACCCGGGCTCAGTGGAGCCAGAAGACGCATCATTCCGGATTTGCCAGATACGATTTTGCGGGCTTTAGCGCAAATGGGAAAGGTTATATGGGCGGAGGAAGATACGCCGGTCCTTTTAATGCCATCAGTGAATGGCAGGAGTTTGATCCGGTGACTGATGTCTGGAATGTAATTACACCCATGCCGTATCCTTTTACCGGGCTTGCTGCCTTTGGAATCGGAGGATATGGATACGTGAGTTGCGGCGTAAATGATGCTTTTTTCAACTATGATACGTACCTGTACAATCAAACAGGTAACAATTGGGCTACACTTGCAACGATGATTTATCCAAGACTTTATGCTTCATCTGCCACCGTTGGAAGCAAGGGTTACATTATTGGTGGTTATGGTTTTGCGGCAGAGCCGATGAACGATATTTGGGAGTACAACTCCTTGATAGATATATGGACCGAAAAAACGGCATTGCCCTTTGAGGCTGCCCGATATTATGCAACTGCATTTTCGGTTGGAAGTGATGTTTTCGTGTTTGGTGGAACCAATTACGATGGTTATCTGAATGATCTGTGGAAATTTGACACCAATCTTGACCAATGGTTTCAGATGACTTCGATGCCTGCAGAAGCAAGGTTTCAAAGTAATTCGTTTGTAATCGGCGATACAGCTTATGTTGTTGGTGGCGTGACCATTTCCGGAACGAATTTAAAAGAGGTTTGGCAGTATCAGGCATCATCCGACACCTGGTCGCAGCTACCTGATTTTCCCGGCACAACGGGACCTTTTGGCGGAGTATCATTTGTTATTGACGAAAAAGGATATATTGTAACAGGCAATGGAACAAAAGAGTGTTGGGTGTTTGATCCGTATTGGGCAGTAAACGTGTCGGAAAAGGAATCTTCACTCAACCTGAGCCTTTATCCAAATCCCGTAATTAACGAATCGGTGGTTACCATTCCTGCAAATGGAAGCAAATCGTTCGTTGTTGAAATTACAAATAGCTATGGTCGGTTGGTAAAAACGATGAAAACATCGGGCAACCGGCTTACTGTAGATCGGGATGAATTTACCTGTGGTGTTTATTTTTTGAGGGTTCAGGATGAATTTTTAAGGACAGGCGCGCTAAAGTTTATTGTTCTCTGACAAACCCGTCGGTTTTCATTTTCCAAATAGAAAAGCAGAAAATCACACATTTAAAAATAGTTGAGGGAGAAAATGCCAGGCATTTTCTCCCTCAGTCTTTTCAGCTCATTTGTAGTCTTTAAGCCAAATGCACCTTCCTGAATTTCATCATCCGCTCCGCTTTATCACCAACTTGCCTGCAATCATTCTCTGGCGACCACCAATAGTTGCCAAATCATTAATGACCGACAAAAGCATCATGAATTACCCGAATGCCTTGTATTTATTGCTTCCGCTAACTGGTTGACAAAACGGAAAAATTGTCGGTCAGCATAGATTTTAATTTAGCTCATCCCCTTTCTTTCCAACAAATCCCCATACCCTACCTCCGGCTCGTTGACACCATAATCTTTAAGACACCTACTCATGAAGTTTTCGGCTTTTGTGCTTTTCGGAGAATCGATAAAATGATTATTCTCAGATTAAATTTTTGAAACCCTATCAAAAGACACCACATTCCCCAACCTTTGGTTTAACGACCAGCCCCATCTGTTTTTCATTGAAATATCTGGCGGAATCTTACGATCACGAATGTTTCAGATTAATCCCCCCCTTCATCTGTTACCGCTTCAAAATCATTTTACTGCGGAAAAACAATGAATCCATCAGCGGGTTCCTTTTTTTTTATATTTTTGCCGGTCTTAAAAAAGAAGCTTAATTTTTACTGTTGATGGAATCAAAATATCGGGAATATCAGAATCTTAGTCTTACCAAAATTGCTGAAGAAGTTGAAGCATTCTGGGAGAAGAATGAGATTTTTCATAAGAGTTTAAAAAACCGTGAAGGCCACGAGCCATTCATTTTTTACGAAGGCCCTCCCTCAGCCAATGGGATGCCGGGCATTCATCACATGATGGCCCGGACGATTAAGGACATTTTTTGCAGATATAAAACTTTAAAGGGCTTTTACGTTGCCCGCAAAGCCGGTTGGGATACCCACGGCCTTCCTATCGAAATTGCCGTCGAAAAAACACTTGGAATTACCAAAGACGACATCGGCAAGAAAATTTCAGTTGACGAATATAATGATCAGTGCCGCAAAGAGGTGATGAAATACAAAAACGTCTGGGACGATCTTACCATCAAAATGGGGTACTGGGTTGATCTGGATAATCCTTACATCACTTACGAAAACAAATACATCGAAACGGTCTGGTACCTGATTTCGAAACTTTACGAAAAAGGGCTTCTCTACAAAGGTTACACCATCCAGCCTTATTCGCCGGCGGCAGGAACGGGTTTGAGCACCCACGAACTCAACCAGCCGGGCTGTTACCGCGATGTAAAAGACACTTCTATCACCGCCCAGTTTAAGGTGGTCAGAGATGAGCTTTCGGAAAAACTTTTTTCGGGCAGCGACAACGAAGTTTATTTCCTGGCCTGGACAACAACACCCTGGACGCTGCCTTCAAATACTGCACTGGCCGTTGGACCTCTTATTTCGTACGTAAAAGTTAAAACCTTTAATTTCTACACCGGAAAACCTGTTAATGTAATTCTTGCAAAAGACCTGGTTAGCGCCTATTTTACCGAAAAAGCAAAGGAAATAGCTTTTGAAGATTACACACCTGGCGACAAAAATGTTCCCTTTCAGATTCTCGGCGAATTCAAAGGTAGCGAGCTGGAAGGAATGCGTTATGAGCAGCTCATTCCGTGGATTAAACCCAACGGTGATGCCTTCCGCGTAATTACCGGCGATTTTATTACTACCGCCGATGGTACCGGAATCGTCCACATTGCGCCGACTTTTGGAGCCGACGACGACCGCGCTGCAAAAGCCTCCGGAATTGTGCCACTGATTTTGAAAGACAGTGCCGGCGACCGCCGCCCGATGGTTGACCTGAAAGGACGGTTTTTTACCATCGAAGATCTGGACGAAAATTTTGTTAACGAATATGTTGATGTCGAAAAATACAGCCAATATGCCGGCAGGTACGTTAAAAACGATTACGATTTAAGCGCCGCCGACAGCGATCAAACCCTGGATGTTGATCTTTCGGTGATGCTGAAACTCGAAAACAAGGCTTTTAAAATCGAAAAATACGTTCACAGCTATCCGCATTGCTGGCGCACCGACAAGCCCATACTTTATTACCCGCTCGATTCGTGGTTTATCCGGACTACGGCTTTTAAGGAGCGAATGATCGAACTCAACAACACCATCAACTGGAAACCGCCAGCCACCGGCTTTGGCCGTTTTGGAAACTGGCTCGAAAACCTGGTCGACTGGAATCTTTCACGCTCCAGGTTCTGGGGCGTTGGTTTGCCCATCTGGACTACTGAAGATCGGAAAGAGCAGATTTGCATCGGTTCGGTTGAGCAGCTCAAGGCTGAAATCGAAAAAGCTGTCGGGGCCGGAATCATGGATAAAAGCCCGCTTCAAAATTTTAAACCCGGCGATAATTCGTCGGCTAATTACGAAGTTTTCGACCTGCACAGACCTTACATTGATGATATTTTCCTGGTGTCAGCCACAGGTCAGAAAATGTTCCGCGAAACGGACCTGATTGATGTCTGGTTCGATTCGGGAGCCATGCCTTACGCGCAGTTTCATTATCCATTTGAGATGAAAGATCAGCTCGATGAATTCTTCCCTGCCGATTTTATCGCCGAAGGTGTTGACCAAACCCGTGGCTGGTTTTTTACGCTTCACGCCATCTCAACCATGGTGTTCGATTCGGTGGCCTATAAAACCTGCGTTTCGAATGGTTTGGTTTTGGATAAGAGTGGCAATAAAATGTCGAAACGACTCGGCAATGCCGTTGATCCTTTCGAAACCATCGATAAATACGGCCCGGATGCAACGCGCTGGTACATGATAACCAACGCGCAGCCATGGGATAATCTTAAATTCGACCTCGAAGGAATAGGGGAGGTGCAACGTAAGTTTTTTGGAACGCTCTACAACACCTACGCTTTCTTCGCCATGTACGCCAACATTGACGGTTTTAAATATGCCGAAGATGAAGTTGCCCACGAAAACCGTCCCGAACTTGACCGCTGGATACTTTCGGAATTAAATACGCTCATTAAACAGGTCGACGAATTCCTGGCTGATTACGAGCCAACCAAAGCCGGCCGCATGATTTCGCAGTTTGTTGATGATAAACTCAGCAACTGGTACGTGCGGCTTTCGAGACGGAGATTCTGGAAAGGCGATTATTCTACCGACAAAATCTCGGCTTATCAAACGCTGTACACCTGCCTCGAAACCGTGGCAATTTTATCGGCGCCCATCGCACCATTTTTCAGCGAAAGGCTATTTCTTGACCTGAACAATGTTACAGGCAAAAAGGATGTCGAATCCATCCACATGGTTAATATGCCTGTTGCAAAAGAGGAATTTATTAACACGGAGCTTGAAGAAAGAATACAACTGGCCCAGAAAATATCTTCGATGGTTTTATCGTTGAGGAAGCGCACAAAAATTAAGGTTCGTCAGCCTTTGAACAAGATCATGATTCCGGTGCTCGACAATCATTTTAAAGCACAGATTGATTCGGTAACCAAACTGATCTTGTCGGAGGTAAATGTAAAGGAACTCGAATTTATGAGCGACGATTCGGGAATGTTGGTAAAACAAATGAAACCGAATTTTAAGACGCTTGGCCCCCGTTATGGCAAGATGATGAAAAAACTTGCGGTAGTTCTTTCGGGTTTCACCGGGGCACAAATCGGAAAATTGGAACAACACGGAAAATACGTTATTGTAATTGATGGAGAAGAGGTTGAAATCCTGCTCTCAGATGTCGAAATCAACACCCAGGATATTCCCGGATGGATTATCTCGACCGAAGGAAGCCTGACTGTAGCTCTCGATATTACAATGACCGAAGAGCTTCGTGAAGAAGGAATTGCGAGAGACCTGGTGAACAAAATTCAAAACCTGCGGAAGGACAAAAATTTTGATGTAACCGATAAAATCAATCTTTTTATCGAAAAGAACGATAAAATCGAAACCGCAATTCAGCACAATTTTCAGTATATTTGTTCTGAAACATTGGCTAAAACACTGGATTTGGTACAGGAAATTGATGCCGGTACCGGAATAGAAGTTGAACTTGGAGATGATATTGTCGCAAAAATCAATATCACCAAAGCCAACTGATTTTTAATGTAATGATAATGAAGTTTATTTTTTAAAAAGATAAAATTATGGCAAACACAGGATCGGAAAACGATATGCTCAACACCACGAAGGGCCGTTATTCCAAAGATGAACTCGAGGAGTTCAGGCAGATTATTCTTGAAAAATTGAAAAAAGCACATGCTGATTTAACGTTGCTTACAGAAGCATTCACTAATCATAACGAGCACGACACCAACGATACTTCGCCAACCTTCAAGGTGCTTGAAGAAGGCTATAACGTGCTTTCGAAAGAAGAAAACAGCAAGCTGGCTGCACGGCAGCAAAAGTTTATTGCTAACCTCGAAAATGCCTTGATTCGTATCGAAAACGGATCTTATGGAATTTGCAGGGTTACCGGAAATCTGATTTCCAAAGAACGGCTCAGAAGCGTTCCTCATGCTACTTTAAGCATTGAAGCTAAGTTGCAGCAAAACCAGCAGCGCAGGTAAGTTTTGAACAAAGCTGTTCACATGGTACTTTTGGGTTTATCTCCGGAATGTGCGGCAGGGAGAGGCATGCCATATTCTCCTCATCATCGGATTGTTGTTGCTTATTAAAAGAAATTAAATATTTTGAAAAAGTCTCTTCTTATTATTTCATTGGTATTATTGGTTGACCAGGTGTTAAAGTTTTGGATTAAACTTAACATGACCATGGGTCAGGAATACCAGATTTTAAGCGATTATTTTATTATTCATTTTACCGAAAACGAAGGCATGGCTTTCGGGCTTTCTTTTGGCGGCCCTTTTGGAAAACTTGCCCTGAGTTTATTCCGCATTGTCGCCATTATCGGCATAGGCTGGTATCTGCGCGATTTAATAAAGAAGAAGGTAAACTTTGGTCTCATCGTAAGTATTTCGCTGATATTTGCAGGAGCCGCAGGCAATATTCTCGACAGTGTTTTTTACGGTCTTATTTTCAGCGAATCGTCCTATCACACCGTTGCAACCTTTATGCCTGACGGAGGCGGTTATGGAACCTTGCTTCACGGAAAGGTGGTCGACATGCTCTATTTCCCGATTTTGCAGGGCTATTATCCTTCCTGGTTTCCAATCTGGGGCGGACAGGATTTTGTGTTCTTCAGGCCGGTTTTTAACATCGCCGATTCATCCATCACCATCGGGGTTTTGCTGTTGATCTTGTTTCAACGTAAGTTTTTCACTAAACCAGAGGAAGAAGAAAACCCTGTAAAAGCTGATGAAAACGCGGATTTGGAAGTTCCAGGAACCGACAATAAGGAAAATCCGGAGGAGTTTTTGCCAGCCCCCGAAGAACCTGTTAAAGACGTAAAAAATTCTGAATAAACAGCCTGTTTTGTGTTAAACACTGTTCATCTTCCAACGCATTTCTGAAATATCCATAAAATTCCGGATCCTGCGCTGCCGCAACTTCAAAGAAATATTTTGCCGCTTCATGGTCAAATTCCGGATGAAACTGTAACCCGTAAATGGCTTTTCCATCGTATTGAAAACCCTGGACAGCAGTGTCGTTTTCGGCGATAATTTCAAAATCATCGCCCAGAGCGCTCACAGCATCATGATGTAATTGAAGGCAAACGGGGTTGGTAATATTTTCGAAAAGCTTGTTTTCTTTCAGATTAACTTTCGAATAGCCATACTCCGCAACCGGCATTTTGTACAAACAACTTTTTCCGGCAAGTACCCTCGCCAAAAACTGATGGCCGTAACAAATCCCAAGGATTTTTTTATCTGCCGAAACAAATTTTTGGATAAGATCAGTCAGCTCCAATGTCCAGAATGATTCATCCATGGCAGAAGCCTCCGAACCCGAAATAATGAGGTGTGAATATTCATCAATATTTTCGATAACTTCGGGACAAAGGGGAACCACAAAATCAGCATCGATTCCCACGGCATTCACTTCTTTTTTGATGCCTTCATTAAAGAGCCTTACCTTTTCAGGGAATTCCATACAATTGTAAACGAGAACTTTCCGCATCATTTTTTCTTTTCTTCTAATTTAATTCCAAAATCAACAATTCCGGAGGTTACATATTTTGGCATCAGATTTTCGATTTCAAATTTGCAGATGCCGGCTTCGTTAAACCGGATTCCTTTCCGGATTGGAACGGAGAGATGATAAACGCCATCGGTTTTGGTGCCCAGAAAATTTCCATTCCGGTCTTTAACTGTCAGGTTGTAGTCTTTGATGCGTTCTTCGCCCGAAGGAGTCGTTAAAACCACGTTAATGTATAGCGATTCGGCAGGAAATTCGGAGGTAAAACGTAAGTCAACCGAGATATCATAAGTCGCTTTGATGTTTTCGACCGGAAGTTCGAAGTTGAGAAAATCGAAACGCTCCCAAACGCCATTTTTGAATTTATGCGTTTGTGAAACCGGCTTGTTATTGTTGCATGCTCCGGCAAGAAGGCCAATAACAGCAAGTAAAAGGAATGTTTTTTTCATGATGATTATTGAACTTTTAAAATAGCTGATAAAACAATTGAAATGATGATTATCCAGGTTAATGCGCCAAAAAATGAAATAACAAGTGAGTTTTTTGATTTTATTTTCATGAAGGGAAATAAAAATATTCTCCCCAAAAAGCCCTTTTTCCGAACGTAATAATTGGCCTCCACACAAAAATTTTCGAGACCCCGGGCTTCAAATCTTTTTCGCAACATTTTGGCGATAAGCCCGTAAATGCCGAAGAGTAGCAGGAATAAAGCCAACATCACATAAAGGAACAATACAAATGTTGTGGCGCTTTTGTAAATGACAACAAATGCGTACGAAATCGCAATTAAAGCACCGACAATGGCCAGGAAATAGATAATTTTCTTCATTTTTGCCGTTTGAATGAATTGCAAAAATAACCGAAAAAAGCGATGGCGAAATCCGAAAACAAGTTTTATGTGGTCTGGGTAGGCGTGAAGCCCGGAGTTTATACTTCGTGGAAGGACTGCCAAAAGCAGACAAAAGGTTTTGAAGGTGCACGGTTCAAGAGTTTTCCAAACCAGGCACAGGCTGAATATGCTTTAAAAGATAATATGTGGAAATATCTTGGTAAGAAAAAAACGATAAAACCAATTTCAAAAGCCGGGATTTCAGGAACAGGGATAATCCAGGACAGCATTTCGGTGGATGCCGCCTGCAGCGGAAATCCCGGCGACATGGAATACCAGGGTGTTTTTACAAAAACCGGTGAGCTGATTTTCCACAAAGGGCCGTATCCCGATGCCACCAATAACATCGGCGAATTTCTGGCCATCGTTCATGCTTTGGCGCTCCTGAAACAGCAGTACAAAAACATGCCCATTTACACCGATTCAAAAACAGCGATGTCCTGGGTAAAAAACAAACACGCCAAAACAAAACTGGAGCATACCACCCGCAATAACGAGGTTTTCGACCTGATCCAGCGCGCCGAAGCCTGGCTAAAAACCCATTCGTGGGATATCCCGATTTATAAATGGGACACCGAAAACTGGGGCGAAATCCCGGCAGATTTCGGGAGGAAGTAGGGGAGGGGTTATAATTCAAAAAGGGCGGTTTTCCACCCTTTTTAATAATTCTGTTTTACCACAGTAGGCACATTAGCTCACAATAGAAATATGAATCCGGTTTAAAAAGGCATCAAAAATTTAAAAATGTGGTTAAAGCCCTGAATATTATGGACATCAATTGCCCCGACCTTAAGGTCGGGGCAATTGAATAACAGGAAGATACCGGGCTTTAGCCCAAAACCAACGAGTTTTTAGAGCGGACATAAATATTATTTTCAACATAATTGTTGCCCTTCAAGTTTTAAAAATACTGGCAGGTACTTTTTCTTCATGTTCTATGTGCCCTCCCGATAGCTATCGGGAGGCCTATTGTGGTTTAAAGTATTTGCCTGGTTTATTTAGTAAAGCCGAAAAATGTAATTTCACTTAAACCGTAGATCAACCCCGTAAACAAAAGCAGAGAGCTGAATTTTCTATCTGGAAACAACAATCTTTTTCACACCAACAGCTTCCCCAATCGTGTATCTGCAAAAATAAACGCCGGGATTAACTTTTTGGCCGAAAGCATTTTGTAAATCCCGAGTGATTTTTTGTTCTCCAATTAATTCACCAGCAAAAACAGTGTTTATTAATCTTCCCTGCAAATCAAAAACAGCAATTGAAACATTGGTGTTGCCGTTGGCCGAAAAAGCAAAAGTCAGGTTTTCGGTGGCTGGATTTGGAAATATTTGAAGGGTTTTATCTGAGAATTTTTCGTCAATGGCAAGCAGGATTTCATCCGGAGTAATGCTTCCGGTGGTGTTGCCGTTTTTTATGTAACCTACGATATGCCAGTTATCGTAATATTCAAATCCTCCGCTATCAAATCTTGTTTGGCCGAGACCTTCGGTGTACGTCATTCCATAAAAATCATTCAGCGTGAAAAGTAAATTTTCATCCTCAGTACAAGCACCCATCAAATTCCCATATTCATCTTCCGTGTAATTTGAAATAGAGCGCAATCCATCTGAGAGCATGAAATCTTTTAAACATATTTTGGAATCACTATTGACCGACAAAAACTCAATTTTCAGGCTCACGTTAATTTTGTGGGGATTAAGCGAAAAGTTTGTTTAATCTAAAGAGGAAAAAAGGGGTATCAGTAACGCCTCTCAAATTAGCTCTGAAGAGTTTGATTTTAGAGTTAAAAGATTCAGCATTTGCATTAGTGTTT
>CAJATL010000294.1 GCA_903944895.1 uncultured Bacteroidota bacterium | reverse complement strand
TTTTTTCGACACTTTCCTGGTCATCGGCAACTTCATCAAAAACTTCGATCATCGTAGCTTGCGTTTCGATGGGCGATTCGTACCAGAAATACCCGCGATCCTGCCGCCAGTACATGCCCGTTTCTTTGTTGGTGAGCGAGCGTTCTTTCAGCGATTTTACAATAAGGTTGGCGGTGGTTTTGTCGCTGTATCGGTCGAGCGTAACGGCAATCATCCCCTGCAACTGCAGGCCCTGCTGTTTCCAGTATTTTGTTGCCTGCGATTTGTAATAATTAAAAGCCGTTTCACACGAAGGATTCATCATGATTTTTCTGGCAAAACTGCGGGCGTAGAGATATTGAATCTGGGTCGTCGAAAGATGGTTTTCATCCAAATTGACGGCATGATGTTTTTTCAGTTCTTCAAAATCCTCACGGATGCGATCGTCCAGGTAACGTGTTGCTTTGGTCATCATCTCGTTGATGCGGTTGTCGGCGATGGCATCAATAATGCCGAGATGACTGAGTTTTCCGAGGCCTTCGACGATATGCTGAGTCATATATCGGCTTTCGGGCATCCCATCAAACCAGGTAAAACCACCGTTTGAGGTCTGGAATTTCTCTAAAAGCGTTATCGAAGCATCGAGGCGATTTTGCATGGTACTGATGTCGAAAAGCAGGGCAATCCTTTGTTTGCGCTCACTTTCGTTACGGGCATCGAGCACCCAGGGCGTTTGCTCTAACAAAAGGGTTTTCAAATCCTGGTTTTTTTCAAGATTAGAAAGCAAAGTTTCGGGCGACTGGTTTTTCCAACTGTCGAAAACACGTTTGATTTTTGGATCGGCATTGGCGAGGTGAAAAGCGATGCTGTTGGCGAAAAAACTTCCAAAAACCGAAATGGCGTTTTTATAGGCAGGCTCCGAAAGCACCGGCAAAGCCTGAACGGCGTACCATGCCGGATTTGAGGCAAACTCAAGGGTGAGCTTATAGTTTTTGAGGCTTTTGTTTTTCCCGGAATCCATCAGTTTTTTAAACTCAAAATTCCTTGTTTCCAGGCCATTTATGGGCATTGGTAGCGATTCGGTCACCATCATCCGGTTGCTGAGAACGGGAAGCGTTTTTTCTTCACCATCGGTAAAATTCCCGGCAACGGCTTTAACGCGGTAAGTAAGGATTTCAAAATCATCGGGGACAATAATTTGCCATTTTACAACAGCACTCTGGCCGGCTTCGATCATGAAATCCTTTTCGGCTTCCTGAAGGCTCATGACTGCATTTACAGGTTTCAGACTGATCGCATCCACAAATTCCAGTTGAGCAGTTCCCCGCATCCGTAAATCGGACAAGTTTACCACTTTGGTGCTGAAAAACAGGGTGTCGGCCTGGCGCAGGAAACGCGGGGCGTTGGGGACAACCATCAGTTTTTTGGCGGCAGTAAATTCCTTCATCAACATTCCAGAACTTAAATCGGTGGTGTGCGCCAGGCTCATGAATTTCCATTTGGTGAACGATTCGGGCAAGGTAAATTCGATCACCACGTCGCCATTTTTGTTGGTTTTTAGTTCGGGATAAAAGAATGCGGTTTCCTTAAAATCGCGCCGCACCTGGATTCCTGAAAAAGTTGGCTTTTCAGCAGCGGCTGGTTGCTGTAAACTTGCTCCGCTAATACTTTGTGCGGTAACATCGGCGCCTGTCTCACCGGCGGCTAAAGTCATTTCTTCGGCCATTCCGGGGCTGGATTCCATCACATCATCAATATCAATGGCCATTTTATCCCTCATGGCCATATTGTAACGCGGTCCACCGACCATCCGGCCACCAAAATATCCGGTCGGATTGTAGCCAAACCAGTTGAGGCGGTCGTATTCCTGCTGGAAAAAGCTCCTGTATTCCTCAGGGCTGAAATCATAAAAACTGCCATTCGAAACCGAGAAGTTTCCGCTCTCGCTCCAGGGCAAAAAGCTATTGTTGGTGCCAAACAAATTAAAATTCCAGGTATGAGGCGTAAAAGCGTCGAGCGAAGCGTCGTACATCGAAGCCAGCATTTCGGCGGCAACCTTATCGCCTTTGTTGTTGCGGATGGTCACGGTCCATTTTTCTTTGCCACCGGGTTCCAGGTCGCTGCGGAAGGTTTCAAAAGCAAGGTCGAGTTTTTTGTTTGAATAAGGAACGGTTACGACCATGCTATTTTTATAAACTCTGCCATCTTTTACAAATGTAATCTGAGCCGAAAAATTCCCACGGTATTCCTCCAGAATCGGGATCGTAAAAATCCGCTGTTCACGGTCAAATTTGAGCCATTCGCTTTTGATGATCTTTCCTTTGTGCTGAATTTCGTAAAGCATTTTTACGCCTTTTGCCGAAGTGCCGAGCAGGAATGAAGCTTCCTCTCCGGGTTCGCCGCTGCTTTTGAGCGGCACAAACCATTCGTAGGTTGTTAAAGGTGGGGTAGGGGCAGCCGGGTTGTAAAGGGTAAAATATTTTTCATTTGTAACTTCATTGCCAAAAGTATCTTTGGCCGAAAGTTTTACCAGATATTTTCCTTGTCCCCAACCTGTGAGGTTTTCGATAGTTAAAACCGAATCGGTGGCCGTATTGATGGTTTTATTGAGCGCAACCTCGCCTTTTTCCCAGGTTTCGGGGTTGTTTTCTTGATCAAAAATACGGTTAGGAAATTGTTTGACGAAATTTTCACGGCTCATTAAAAATTTATCCGGATCTTCCCAAAGCCTCGAAATCATGAGCCTTTCGGGCTGTTTAAGTTTGATGATTTCGATGGTTAATCCGGTGGGTTGTTTTTCGCCGTTGAGGTTGGAGGCGGAAATTTTGATTGGAATATTTTGTTGCTGATTTACTTTTTCGGCAATATCCAGATCAATAAAAAGCGCCTGATAGCCCACTGAAACGGTGTTTTGGGCCATTTGTGTTTCACCGCTGATGTCGCTCACTGTGGCCGATAAAGTAAAATTAAAGACAGGTTTGTAGTTTTTGTCGGTTGCCGGGTCGGCGATGGCTTTGAACGTGACAGTAAATTTCCCGTTTTCATCGGTGGTGGTTTCGCCGTTTATAATTTCGACCTCCGGCGATGATGGAAAAATGGGCCAGTAAAAATACCGGAAAGGATAAACGCTGTTCCGAACCACACGATACTGCACCTTTGCGCCATCAACAGCATTGCCGGCAAAGGCATTGGCTTGTCCGGTCAACGTTATATTTTCGTCAAGTTTAAACGATTCTTTCACCGGTTCAAAAACGACCTCAAAAGTTGGCCGTTTGTAATCTTCCACCGAAAACTGCACGCTTCCCGATTCGTTTACAATTGTCATCATGCCGTTAAGGCCTGTTGTTGGGATGATGAACGAAAAACTCACCGAACCAAACTCGTTGGTCTGAAGTCTGAATGACGAAATCTTCTGACTGTTCACATCATAAAAATCAACCATGGTGGGAAAGTCAGGTTTGATGTCGAATTTTTCGCCCGTTTTTTCGAGGACGATGGCTTTAAAATAAACCGTTTGCCCGGGTCGGTAAATGCTTCTGTCGGTAAAAAAGAAGGTCTTCATCTGAGGTTTTTCCTGCGGCGCATTGTATTTACCGATGTAAAACCGGTTTTCGGTAACAAGGCGGTCGTTGCCCGAAATGAGTTCGATATTTATCGATTTTGATGAATTGGCGGCGCCTTCGGCGGGAATGACAAACATGCCGTTTTGGTCGGTAACAAAGGATTTATAAAGGTTGGAGGAATAATTCCGGTCGCGGTAATCGTAATCGCGCGACCAGGTGTTGATTTTTACATTTGTAACCGGCGTTCCTTTTTCGCGGTGAAGCACATAAAAAGTGTATCCGCCGTCGTCGTTTCGCTGGCTGATGTAACTGAGGTTGGTACTCCAGAAATCTGCCCAGACCACTTCGAGGTCTTTGCCCGAAAAAGTCTGCCTGTTGGCGGCCAGAACGATGTAAAATCCTTCGGCAAGCGTGGGGACAACAACTTCGGCCGAGTGTTGCTGGAAATCGCCTTCATCCGGAACGGTAACCTGCCATTCTTTAAAAGGTGTTTCTTTAATCAGCGATTCAATGTTTTCGCGCGTATTCCCCGACCAGATCATTTTTTGGTATTTGTCGTAATTGAGTTTTAAAACCCTGAAATAAAGTTTATCGAAATTCTTCCAGCTTGCCTTTAACAGCGACTGTTTCCCGGGGATAACTTCCTGTTCGGCAGTAATTCCGATGGAAGATTTGTGGATGGATTCGAGTAAGATGCCGCAGTTTTTCGCGCCTTCAGATTCGGGAAAGGCCGTCATGGCTTTTTCGCAATATCCGGCTGCTTTCTTTAAATCCCAGCGATATTTTTCAGGAAACTGTGGATTGAATTTACTGCCTTGTTCCTGGTAGAATTGCGCTATTTTAAACGATACCGCCGTTGAGTGAGGCGAAGTATTAAATTTCTCTTCCAGGCCAGTCAGGGCGCTTAAATAAAGGCTGTCCTTATTTTCGATAACTGCATTTTGAAAAACATAGCCTAGGCGGTTCAGATCGGCGTCGATCAAAGCTTGCGGGTCATTATCATTTAAATGAAATTCGATTAACTTTTGGAGGATGAGGGTAGCAAAATAATCGTTGGAAACGACCGTCTCGTTGGGCAGCGGAATGTTGGCAAATTTTTGGGCAGTGCCGAAAAAATCAGGGTTCTTGATTTTGAATTGATTTGCGGCTTTGGTGAGGCCGGATTCCTCATTACGGAAAAATTCAAAAGCCCGGTAAGCTAAGAAATCGAAAAGCGTTGGCCTGAATTTTTTAGAATCTTTTTCTTCCAGAAGAATGGCGCTGAAAGTTTCGAGCCTTGTTTTTTGAAGTTCATCGGCATTTTCGAGGGAGGCCAGGTAGCATTTATTAGCCTCCGACAGGATTTTGTCGGCATTCCAGGTTTTGATGTCGTCGAGGCTGGCGTTTACGTTGGTTCTTTCGAGAATTTTATACCGGTTGCTTTGATAATAGCCCGTGTAAAGCTCGCCGAGTATGGAATTTAGGATCTGTTTTTCGGGAGTTTCGGCGTCCGGAATCCGGCTTTTAATATCGTTGATGGCCATTTCGGCATAATCTTCTTCAAAATCGGCTGTAAGTTTTATCCGGTACAAGCTGGTTTTGATGATCTGCGGCAGGTTATTCCCGGCCTGGGCCAGGCTCATAATTTCGTCGAGCACTTCCAGGGCCGAGCGTGGTTGCCCGAGGTTGGAGAGGCTGTCAACTTTTTTCCATTGTTTGTCGAAATCTTTTTCCATCGGGGGATTGTTTGCTGTGATGATCAGGGCAAGCGCGATGACGGCTGCCAGCGGAAGAACGAGCTTCAAAGTACGCATGGTAAACATTTTTAAAATTTCGGCTAAATTAACAAGAATTGTGCTAAAAAAAACGGTCGGCAGTCGGGAGTCGGCAGTAAGCAGTTGGTTGTTGGCAGATGGCAGTTGGCAGTTGGCAGATGGCAGATGGCAGTCGCCAGTAGGCAGTGGGCAGTCAGAAGTCAGAAGTCGGGAGTCGGGAGTCGGGAGTTGCCAGTAGGCGGTTGGCGGTTGGCAGTCAGAAGTCGCTAGTAAGCAGTTGCCATTTGGAAGTCAGAAGTTGGCAGTTGCCAGTTAATAGGTTAGTCCAATGCAAAATGAAGGCGCTTCATTAGGTATTGAATATTCGGCATCAGATATTTTTTTTTCATCTCTACTTTTTAAACGCTGACATTGTCAGATTTATCTGGTACTTGATCTTATAATTATGAAATTCTTGGAAGAGACATACCAAACCTCATAACCGTCAATTAATCCCAAAATCCTGAGATTTTCCATAGCCCAATCCGCCAGCGTTCGACTGAGCTCACACCGAAGTCTGGCGTATTGGGATTATTTGAATCCCCAACCTTATGATGGCAGGGTGTTTACGTCCTTATTTCCCATACAGCGATCTTTGTCGGTTGAAGGTCGTAAACGACCTGTTGGTTCATAGCTCCTACACACTTAACCCGGCGCTGAAGCACCGGGCTATGGATTCTTTTTCCAAAACAAGCATTGTTATCATTTCTTAACCTGACGGCTATGGGCTGAAGCCCCGGGCTATGGATTCTTTTTCAAGCCAAACATTGTTATCATATCTTAACCTGACGGTTATGTCCCAAACCCACAAAAAAAACATGAATTTCGATTTAGAAATGTCCAGGATCAAACTGGTAAATGTCACACTGTCGACTACCTACTGGTAATTGCTGACTTCTTGCTGCCTACTGGCAACTGCCTACTTTCGATTGCCCACTGCCCACTGGCAACTGCCAACTGCCTACTTTCTTCACTGCCCACTGGCTACTGCCGACTTACGACTTACGCCTTACGCCTAATCCTTAATATCTTTCAACCCTAACCTCCGAAACGGCGGCATCGATTTTTATGGTGATTTTTTTAGTGGAAGTGCTGTATCCTTCGGTCTGATAAAGCCCATCATCGATTTTTTCGAAGCCTTCAAAATTTCTGCTCGAAAGCACCGTGGTGGTGCGCAATTGGCAGCCCACACTCTGCGGCACTTCGACGAAAATGGATGAAGCTCCCGTATTGATGCGGATGTCGGTTTTATCGTATAAATCTCCCAGCTTTAATTTTAAAGAAGAGGCGCCACCGTCAACATCGATGCGGTCGATTTTGAAGGGCGACAGGTCGAAATCAATTTTTGCTGCGCCGGCATCAACTTTCAAATCCCAGATAACTTTTGGGTTGAGGCTGATGGTGGCTTCATTTTTTACATTTCCCGACCGGATTTTCTGGCCGTTCATCGATAATTTCAGCACAACCGAACTCCCGGCATTCTCGGCATCCAGCGAATATTTGCCCACGTTGCCTTCGCGCTCGAATTTCAACAAATAAGTTTCGTTGGGCAAAATCTTAAACTCACCTGCAACAGCATCGAGGTCGAGCACTGCATTTTGGATGGCCGAATCATAATCTTCGGTGAGCAACTGGTTGCTCCAGGTATCGGTGTCATCGTAAGTTTCATCATTGGTATCATTATTCCAGTCTTTGTCTTGCCAGTTCCAGCTCCAGGGATTGCCCCAGTGAAAATTTCTGTCACTGGTTTCGTCGGTCAGGAAAATTACCGAAGCAGCAATCACCACAAAAGCGATGATTATCCTGATAAAACCTTTTACAGGAAGCAATGAAATCCCAAGTACTACCAGGATTACCGGCCAGAGCCGCAGGAAAGAATACCAGCTAAAATAGAAATATCCCAGATTGCGCAACACAAAGAGCAATCCGATGGCGACCAACAGTACGCCCCAAAATACGCCTTTTGATTTCATCAGTAATTATTTTTAGGTTTTGTTAAACTGCTTTTCAGGATAAGGATACCACCAACGATGAGCAGTACCGGCCATAAATCGCGAAAGCTGATGTGCGAAATAAACCGTGTTGCGAGAAATAATCCTCCGATAACGATGAGCACGATTCCGGCAATGAGGTTGCCTTCGCCCTGCTTTTTTTCCGGCACGGCATAAGGACTGTACTTCTGACCGAAATTTTCGCTGCCTGGGTCGTTTTCAGTTTTGGTTTCCCCGCCTGTGCCGGTATCGAAGGGTTGATCGGTTGCAGCAGGTTCAGGATTTTGATAGGCATTTTTGAAGTTGTACGAATGAAAAGAAAGATCCGGATCAACGGGAAGGGCGATCCATAAAATGATGTAAATTATCAGGCCGCCTCCGCCGGTAAAGGCCAGAACCACAAAGACAATGCGGGCAATTATCGGGTCGATGTTGAAATATTTTGCCAGGCCGCCTGCCACACCTGCAATTACCGTATCGTAACGATTCCGGTATAATCTTTTTACTTGTTCCATTTTTTTGTGATTTTATCTTTTAAATTAGTGAATTGTGTGATTTGGAAAAGATGAAATATTGGTTGAAAAATTAATTACCTAATCAGGAAAATAGCCATAAATTTTACTCCGATGCAAAAAGCGTATGAATATTATGGTGTTGTTATCGAAAATAAATCCGACACGATAATCTCCAATTCTGATGCGATATGCTTTTTTGCTGCCCTTTAATTGTTTGCAATGTTTTATTTCAGATAGTTGGTCCAGTTTCCGGACTTCTTCAATTAAATCAGCAAGCGAATTCAGAAGGTGTTTATCACTGATCTTTTCAATGTCTTTTTCAAAAGACTTATCAATTAATATTCTCAATTACGTAGTTTTTTTATAAATTCTCCGGTGTCAACATATTCTCCGGTATTACCCTGATCAATTGCTCTGATTAAGCCGATTTCTTCTTTTTCTTCTTCGGTTAAGTATTTTACTTTAATGCCGAGTTTCCGCGCTAAATCAGCCAGTAATTTCAGATCTGTTTTAGATTTACCTTCTAATACCATTGTTTGCATGCTGCGACTATTTATTTTTCTCTTACAAAAATACTAAGTTTTGATTAGATGTTAAAAATATGTGGGTGTTGGTTTGTACAATTTCTTACACCTCACCTGAAAAACCATCTGTAACTTTATCAGACTATAAAACTTGCCGTTCGTTACAAAAATCTTCCACCTTTATTGACATAAAGTTAATGAAATCGAATAAATCTTAATTTTGCTGAGAAGGTGGAATGGATTTCAGGCAAATTTTAATAAATATGGTGAACAGAAAATACAGAATTACAGTGAGATTAGTGAAGTGGTTTTTTATCATGCTTTTCATTGCTTTTTACCTGATTTACGCATGGGCGCCGGTTTATGATTTCCATGAACCCAGGCCATTTTCAGGCGATAAATTCTATAATCCTTACCAGAATATCGATAGTACAGCCTGGAAAAAGGGTAACTTCCAGATTCAATCGAAAGTGTGGAGGGGAATCACCAACGGGAGGAATAATTCCAGTGAAGCCATTCATGCGGTTTACAAACAATTAGGCTATGATATTATCGTGATTTCCGACTACATGAAAATCAACAGATTTGGGAGTGAATCCAAAAACTATATCCCCGTTTACGAGCATGGTTTTGGATTCCGTAAAACCCATCAGGTTTGCATTGGCGCCGGAAAAGTGAACTGGATGGATTATCCTTTTTACCAAAGCCGCCATCACAAACAGCATGTCATCAATATTCTGAAAGAGAGTAACAAAGCCGTCGCCCTGGCGCACCCTGACCTGAAAACCGGATACACCCTCGAAGATATGCGCTACCTCACCAATTACGATTTGATGGAGGTGCTCAACCAGTGCAGTTTTTCGATAAATCATTGGGATGCAGCCCTTACTGCCGGCCACCTTGCTTATATCGTTGCCAGCGACGATGCCCATGATGTTTTTAAACCCGATGAGGTCGGGATGGTTTGCACGTTTATTAACACAGCTTCACTCCGCGGCGAGGATGTAATTGATGCGCTTATCAAAGGAAAAGCTTACGGCGTGGATGTTTTTATGGAAGAAGGTTCTGATCTTGCCAAAAAAGCCGAAGATCACAAAAAACTTCCTGTTGTTACCTCAGTAAAGATGAAGGATGATACCCTGTTTGTATCGGTGAGCGAGCCATTTCACGACATCATTTTTTTTGGTCCAAACCGCTCCAACAAAAAAATGATGACCGGATCGAAAACCGCGTTTTACAAATTCTCGCCCAATGATGCTTTTATCCGCGCTGAAATAACTTTTCCAGGCACTACAAGATATTACCTCAATCCTGTAATCAGATACAGCGGAAATGAGCCATCACAGTCATCAAAACCAGGCATTAACCATACCAAAACCTGGATGTGGCGGAGCGTTTTTATCCTGATATTTGCTCTTTTGATCATTCTATATAGCTTTTTTAAAATGAAGCATAAAAAAAGGAGACTATTGTCCCGTCACCCACATTATTATTGTTTATGAAACCTATCATCGCTTTCGACGAAGACAAACTTCCGGCCAACCGGAAATTTAACGGACTGGTTTTGCTGATCGTTGTACTTTCGGTAATTGTCAGAGGTTTTTTTGCATGGACCCTCGAGCTGGGCAATGACGAGGTATATTACTGGACCTACGCGCTGTATCCTGCACTCAGCCATTTCGACCACCCGCCAATGGTTGGTTTTGTAATTCAGGCCTTCACTTTCGACTTATATTTTGATAGCGAATTTTTCATCCGGTTAGGCGCCGTAATCCTTGGGGGAGCAAATACCTGGCTGATTTATCTGATCGGAAAAGTGGTGAAAGATAAACTCACCGGTCTTTTTGCCGCCATGCTTTACAATGCCTCGGTATATTGTTTTGTAATTGCCGGCATTTTCATCCTGCCCGACACACCACAGCTTTTTTTCTGGCTTCTTAGTTTGTATATGATCATCGTTGCTCTTCCCGACAAGGAGACGACAAAAGCAAGCCGCAACATTATTTTTTATGTCGGCATTCCGCTGGGTTTGGCCATGCTGTCGAAATATACGTCGGTTTTCCTGTGGATGGGTGTTGGTTTGTACATCATTTTCTTTAACAGGAAATGGCTGAAAACGGCTGAACTTTACATCTCAGTCCTGATTTCGCTCGTCATTTTTTCGCCGGTTATATTGTGGAATATCGAAAATAATTTTATCAGCTTCAGCTTTCAGAGTGCGCGTGTCGGGATTTTTGGTTCCGGCCTGAGACCTGATTATTTTGCCACCGAATTTTTCGGACAGGTTTTTTATAACAATCCCTTCAATTTCGTCCTCATCATCATGGCATTGGTTGCGCTGAAAACGAAAAAATTTAGCCTTCCGGATGATTATACGCGGATTTTGTTGCTCACTTCACTACCGTTGATTTTTGTTTTTTTGTTTTTTGCGTTATTTAACCGGACATTACCCCACTGGACCGGCCCTGCCTATCTTAGCCTGATTATTATTGCAGCAGCCTGGTTATCCGAAAAAGCCATGAAACCCGAAAAGGCCATACTTTTCCCTTTTTACATCCGGATTTCGATGGGCTTTTTGCTGGTCGGGCTTACGATTGGATTATTTCAGATTAAGCGGGGAATTTTTCAGACTCCAAAAACCGATAACCCCAAAGAACTTGGTAAAAACGACCTGACCCTCGATATGTACGGATGGCGACAGTTTGCGTATAAATTCCACGAATTTGCCGACCATGACTTTTTCTCAAAACGAATGGCAGTAACGGCGCCAATCATTTCGCATCGCTGGTTTCCGGCGGCGCACCTCGATTATTATGTGGCTCGTCCACGCGGCATGGACCTTCTCGCTATCGGCGATCTCGAAAGGATTCATAAATATGCCTGGATAAACCGCGAAAGGCATGAATTGCTGTTAGACTCGGATGCCTATTATATCACCTCCAGCCGCGATTTCCAGGATCCCGCGAAGCTCTTCGGCAAATATTTTGTATTTATCGAAAAGCCCGAGATTATCAAAATCTTTAAACGCGACCAGCATGTCGAGAACTTCTTCGTATATCGTCTTCGCTCTTGCCTCGAAGTACCACCGGACGTTCTGGAGCAATTCGGGATCATGAAACCCTACATTGATAATTTCATCGAAGAACCCGAAGAATCCGATACTTCAGCGCCTTTCAAAGAGGACAGTCTGCGGCGATTGATTTATTAGACTTTGCCAGGTATTGACTATCACAATTCTGTTATGATTTGGAATGGCATAAAACCTTGCAGGTGGGGTGTTAAGAATTCATTTTTTACATAACGCATACTACTATTTATCAACAACTTACAAATTTTTGGAAAAACAGGCATTTTCGTTCCAGTTTTTGCTTCTCAAAAAGCTAAACGAAATTGGATTTCTCCCTACGGTCGAAATGACAACAATGTTTGGTCAGGGATTGGGGAGGGGAAAAGCGGA
>CAJATL010000293.1 GCA_903944895.1 uncultured Bacteroidota bacterium | reverse complement strand
GATATCAATAGGGCCGTCGTTCATGTAGTTTTCGATACCTGTTCCCAAAACAAATCCAAATTTCCCGACAAGGCTTTTCGTCATATTGATCTTCGAAGTCAGGTTAAGTCCCCAGCCTACCGCACTTCCGCTCAGGTTGTATTGATCATCATTCATATCTTTCCACTCGATGTAGCGAACCAAACCTGCCAGTTCCACATAACCAAATTTACGGGCGTGCCTGTATTCGGCGGTTAAATCGGGATAAGGGAAACGGGCTTTTACATTGGTCAGTTCGATACGATCGGCATAAATACCCTGGTCAACGCTTGCCCCAGGTCGTTCGAGGGCAATGTAAAGGCGGGTTGGTCCCATGATGGGCATCCAGCGTATCATGATGTTGGGAAGCAAAGCCATGCCATTCGGGCCCCAATAATCGAGGCTGTTGGGGAAAATATCAAAGTCAACAAACTGGCTCCAGTGTTGGCCAACACCAAAATGGCCGAGTTCGGCGAAAGCTTTGCGAAAATGAAACATGGTCTGACCAGCATTTTTTCCCAATCCAAAAAGATCAAACTCAAAAATGGTTCGTAATTCGCCCAAAGGGGTTTGTGAAAATCCTTTAACCCCAAACGAAGACTGGCGGATGCCAAAAAAAACATTGCCATCAGTTCCATATTGTCCTTTGTAGGATGGTAGCTGGCTGGGACGCACAACGTCAAAAAAATCAGGATGGATCTGATTGAAGTTGTAACCGGCATCGGTCATCACCAAACCATAAATTTCGAATGATTTCTGAGAACCTTGCTCCTGTGCCCGGACATTGAAAACGATTCCAAAAAACAATGCACACACCATGAAAATGTTTGTCTTCATAAACTTTGGTTTGTAATTGATTTGTTTTAACGACGATGAAAACCGGTGATCGATCAAAACCTTGAAAACGATGATGAACAGGCTATTTGGCAGCTTTCTCCTTTTTCTTGTTCTCACGTTTCTGTTGACGCTCGTCTTTCTTTTGTTCTTTAACTTTTTGCTTTTCGTATTTTTTCAAGGTAGGGCCGATGCCCGGGACAAGTGTGCCTTTAATACCGGAGATAAAGGCCTTGACAATATAATTAAACACGGATTTATTAATATCCCGCTCCACAAAAATTGTTGCAACATCAGGTTTATTATCGGATTTTCCAAGTCCTGGATTAAAACTTTTTACAACTTTATTGCCTATCCAGCTTAAAACTCCTAATCCATGCGATTTCGACTTTTCGTTATCCTTTGCTAATACATTAATTTTCAAACTATCATAAACCATCGTCAACTCGCCTGTGGCATAAACGTTATTGGCGTGTACCGAAAAAATAAGGCTGTCGAGCGTACCTTTTTCGATATTTACGAGTACGTTAAGTTCGGTTATCGAATTGAAAGCCCGCATATCCATTGGTCCGATTCTTCCCGAAAAACTGAACTCATCGCTCGAAAGGTCGGCAGGAATATTAAGGTTCATTACCAGATCACCCTGATTAAAGGCCTTTGCCTCAAATTTGCAAATCATCGGGCCATGTTTCGAGATATAAACCGGGTCGTTAGAAACATTGTACAGGCTGATACGTACTTTCCCCAAAGGAACTTTACCAGCTTCGGTGCGACCCTCGGCCAGTTCTTCGTAAAATATAGCCGAATTGGTTACTTCAATCGTATCAATCTGAAGATATCTGTTGATTTTTGTTAAACCCTGCCAGGGGAATTTTGGAAAATTGTTGAAGTCGAAAGGATCATTTTTATCACGGAAAATTTCAAGATTAAGGCTGTCAATCCTGATCGAATTCAATTTTATTCCACCAGAGCGGATCAATCTCTTCAAATCCAGTCCATGCAACTCGAGTGAACCGATTTTTGCATCAAATCGGTCGGTTTGCTTTTTTACCTTTTTGCCAAAATGGGCTTTGCTGTACTTTGGCGTCAGTTTTACGTTTTTAAGCTTAAGGCTGTTGTCGGCTACATCCAGGGCGACTTCCCCGAGGTCAACATCATAAAACCCACCTTCATTCCTGAACTTTACTTCGCCAACGCCAAATTTTATACTGCCATAAGATTTTTCGATCAACACATCGAGCGGTTTTTCCGGGTTAACAGCAACTTCCGAAAGCAGCATCTGTATGCCCTGAACAGTAAAAATGCTTTTATCGGTAACCCTGTTGTAATATTCGGCACTACCGCCGGTAATTGCAAAATGGGCCAGGGTAAGATGCGAGAGTTTCATCTTCGTGGATGTTGTCGTGTCAACTTCCGGGGTTTCTTCCTGAGGCTGCGCCTCCCTGAGTTTACGGCTTAACTCTTTTTCTTTTTCGGTAAGATGGTTGATCAGCCTGAATCCCGGGTCGTTTATATCGATACCTTCGATAATCAGCCGTTTATGCTGAATAAGTTCACGCATATTAATCCCTGAAAGCGAAAGAAATGGCACTTCTGCATCAACGAGCAGCGGGTATTTAAACCGGAGTGAATCGCTGGCCAGGTAGAAATTAGTATCAGGTTTTAATGAAAAATTATGGATTGTAATTTTCCCTGAAAAGAGTGCGAGGTCAAGTTTGCCAAAATCCAGATGATAAACTTTACTGAGCCTGGATTTTTTAAATTGCTCTTTGATGATGAGTGCGGCTATCTTTCCCTGGTTTTTATCAAAATAAATGAATGCAGCAACCAGGATCACAATAATTATCAGCAGAAAAATCAGGAGAGATTTCATTAATTTCTTCATGATACAGTATTTGTTTAATTCATTATCCCAGTTAATTTTTTATTATCAAAGATAAAACACAATTTCAAAATTATACCATACTAAATCTGATATTTCATTATAAAAATTTTAGTTGCCAAACAAAACAAACCCTCTTTTAATCCAGGAAATTAATGGCTTTTTTCTTCGACGTGCTTTTTAAAGTTGTCCAGGATTGCCTGCCAGCCGAAACGTTGCAAATCAATGGTGTTCATGGTTTCAGCCTCAAATGTTTCGATAACTTCGGTTTTATCATCCTGCTCAACAAACTCCACACGCATTGTCCGGCCATCACCCAGCAGGCATTCAATCAGTTGGTTGGCAACGATTTTTTCATAAACACCATAAAAATCAAAACCAAAGCTGCCGTCTTTAGCTTCCATCCTTGAATTAAATTTCCCACCTTCACTCAGATCAACCTCAGCATGCGTTGTATGCCAGTCGTCGGAGGCATGATTCCATTTGACAATGTTTTCGGGTGTTGTCCAGCATTTCCAGACCGTTTGGATGGGTGCATCGATTTTGGCCTGCACCGTGATCATTATTTTATCTTTTGCTTCCATCATTTATTCGTTTGATAATTCTAAAATAGATTGGCGCTGCCGGTTTACGACGAGTTTTGTAACATCCGGTCGGGAGTAATGCCCGACAGGATCGAAATTCTGGCGTTCTTCCAGAACCCTGTTAAAATCGATGGTTTCGATGATCAGCGCCTCAGTGTTAATTACTGGTTCTACGATCCAGTTTCCGTCAGGACCGGCAATGCACGAACCTCCGTTAGCCAGAATTTTTGGGGCTTTGGCAATAATCTGGTCCAGATGCGGCGTATCCTGAGGGAAATCTTCGATGCGCATCAACCCGGAAACTGAGATCACAAACGATCTCGCTTCGAGCGCGATAAAACGTGTGATGTCGCGTGTGTTATGGTCACTCCCCGGCCAGACAGCCACATGTAAATCCTCACCCAACCCATAAAGAGCCGTACGTGGCAGTGGCATCCAGTTTTCCCAGCAATTTAAACCGCCAACGGTAAACATTTTCAGGGGATGCACCTGTAACCCATTTCCATCGCCCGGCGACCAGGTTAAACGTTCATCGTAGGTAGGTTGCAGTTTGCGGTGGACAGATTTGATTTCGCCCTGCGGATTTATATAAACCAGCGAAGCGTACAAACTGTGCCCACCACGGTTTTTTGCCCGCTCGATGATTCCCAGATAAATGGCTATCTTATTTTCTTTTGCAAGATTGCAGATTACCTCAAGTTCGCCTTCTTCAATCCGGATGGCATTTCTGATATAGTGGGCATGCATTTCCTTTTGCATTGTCGAATTCCACTCCGCTCCATCCGTCAGAGCTATCCAGAACGGATATCCGGGAACCAGGGCTTCACCAAAAACAACGAGCTCGCAGTTGTTTTTAGCGGCTTCGGTAATTTTTGCGGCAATTTTTACAAGGGTTTTTTCTTTATTAAACCAAACCGGGGCAATCTGGGCCAGGGCAACTTTTAGTGTATTCATCGGTTATACTGCTTTTACAGGATGTTCGAAAAAAACGGGCATAAAAAAACAGACAAAGCAAACAACCGGATGAAAGATGATTGTTGCTTTGTCTGTAATTAATCAGCGGTTACTTAGCCTTTATAAAACCTTTTTTCTGCAGTTCAAAACGTATCGCTGCAATAATCTGGTCCATGGTTTTGTCGAGCGACGTAGGATTAAGCGTAGAAGTTGTACCCGACCAGAGCAATTTATCCGACACCAGTGAATACAGGTTTGTTTCGACCATGAAGGTCTCATTTTCCGAATAATAACCTGGAGAAGAATAACGATAGCCATACCAGCCACCGTAAGCAGTACCTGGGGTATAAGATGTGCTTTTTTCGACTTCTTTCAACCGAAAAAGAATGATGCCGTCGAAACCACCTTTCTTCAGCTTTTCGGCTACCTGTTTTTGATCGGTATCAGCGGAAGTTAGGTAGGTGTAGGATTGAATTCCCTGGATGTTTTTGAGTTGTCCGACAATTTTATCCTCAGCAATCCGCTTCGAAGATTCATCGGGCAGTGCGGCAACCACCAGGACCTTTTTAACTGCCTGAATGGTTTCCGGTGTTAGTGACGGATCTGCCCAGCTTTTCTCAAGCTTTGTGGCAGGAGCGCAGGAAACCATCAAGCCAATGATGCAAATCGAAATCAATGTTTTTATTTTCATAAATCTTTACTTTTAAATGGTTAAACTTATTTTGCGAAAAGCTTTATCGGTTTTAACAACCGGTTAATTGCCTAATTTGAAAGTTAATCCGCCGCCCAAAATCCATTGATACATGGTCGAATAGGTGCTGACACCAGCACCGGCACCACCAGTACCAAAATAAACACCACCGCCAGCCGATTGCACAGCCGACAATAATTCGCCCTGTAACTTAATCCCTACTTTTTCGCTGGCCCAGATATTTGTTCCTAATTTAAAACCCCAGGCAAATTTTGTCGAACCCTCACTCTTGCCATTATCTGGGTTTTCGATGTTGAAAATGGCCATCCCAAGTTCTAAACCTCCATAAGGTTCAACCTTATTACCAACTCCTTTGAAATAATTCGTTCCACTAAGGAGAACATAATTAATTGCCAGGTCAAATTCTGTGTTCATGACCCTATTATTATCAAACGAATAATATTCCATAGGAGCTTTGGTATCCTGACGCAGATACTTAAGTTCGATACCCTTGGTAGGATTAACCATAAACTCCAGGCCGCCGCCCCACTGAAAGCCTCCTTCGATTTTTCCGTCATAATAGTCGGTGTTACTGTAATAAGAATCCACTCTGTCGTCAAAAACATAGGCAGCATAACCATTGAACCTGATGTTTTGTGAAGTAGCCAGACCTGTAACTATGGTTACAAGTAAAAGACTGATAATTAGATGTTTCATTTGTAAAATTTTTGTTTTCATGTTGATTGAATTTTGAATAAAAATTTAGTTTTAGAATTTTAGATTTTAGAATATTATTACAAAGATAAAATCAATTTGATATAACGTTGGACAGGCCTGATAAAAAAAAGAAAATTACCGACAAATCGGTATCATTCCAGCGAATTAGTAGTTACCAAAGCAATCAACTTTGGGTTTTGATGTTTTTATTCTTAAAAACCTTAGTGAATCTGAAATATCATCAGCATTGAAAGCTGTTTGAATAGCCGAATTTAGTTCTATTTTACTAAAATAAATCTTGCAAAGAATTTGAACCACAATAGGCACAGTAGGGCACATAGTCATCGTAAAACAAAGTACTTGCCAGCATTTATAAAGCTCCATTTCTGCCGGTATTTTTACGATTTAAAAGGCAAAATTTATTCTAAAAACATTATTTCAATTGTGAACTATGTGCCTAATGTGGTTTGTATTTTATTATGATAAAGTAGAATTAGAAAATCTTTCTTATAATCGGGCTCCAAACAACGCTCCAACACCTGCAGTAAGAGCCATAGCGAGTGCGCCCCAAAAAGTTACCCGCACTATAGATTTCCACATAGGAGCTCCACCAGCGTAAGCGGCTACACCACCAAGCAAAGCCAGAAATAAAAGCGAACTGCCCGAAACAACCCAAACAAGCGAGGAAATCGGAACTACCAAAATGAGCAGCAGCGGTAATAATGCACCAACCGTGAATGTCCCTGCTGATGCAAAAGCAGCCTGAACAGGACGGGCGCTCATGGTATCCGAAATGCCCAATTCATCCCGTGCATGGGCACCGAGGGCATCTTTGACCATCAATTGCGTGGCAACCTGTTTTGCAAGATTGGCCTCAAGGCCACGAGCCACGTAGATGGCAGCGAGTTCAGCGTGTTCATTGTCAAGGTCGGTGGCCAACTCTTCACGTTCACGGTCAAGGTCAGCATTTTCGGTGTCGGATTGGGAACTAACGGAAACATATTCACCGGCGGCCATCGACATGGCACCCGCCACCAAACCAGCCAAACCTGCTACCAGGACGCTTTCGCGGTTAGCTTCAGCAGCTGCCACACCCACAATGAGGCTGGCCGTAGAAACGATGCCGTCGTTGGCTCCAAGCACAGCGGCACGAAGCCATCCAATGCGGTGTGTGCGGTGAAATTCACCGTTTTGTGTTTCTTTTTTAGTATTCACAGTTTGATTCATGTTGTTAAAGATTATTTTGTTTGTTTAAAATCCAAAACCAAAGCATTTAGTCTTTGAAGCTGATGTGGTATAAATTTCTAATGATTTGTCACATCTTGCAAGACCGGGAAATTTTTCACGGGTCGTTTACGCATTCTGATTTTTGGTGCTGGCATAAAATCGTTTGGCTAATGGTGCCCCGAGGCAGTCTTTTCCGCTCCGGCCGGCCAGGTCAATGTCGTTTATCCGGTCATGCTGCAGGATCATTTTGAGCTTGTCCATCTGATTTAAAACACCGTGCCATTAAAAAAAATACAAGCGGGTTAATGCTAACTTTGATATTCATTATTTTAGAGTTCAATTTTGTAGTCATCCATTTTTCATTTTACAATTTAGTTTAGCATCAAAAACCAAAAGTAAGATTTAATCAACATATAAGATCGGGAGACACAAGTTTTATGTAAGCTTTGATGTTTGCTCAAAAGAATGAATGATCATCATAATTCGTTAATAATAAGAATTTTAGAATCCCGGAAATGCCCTTTTCATGAAATACTTATCAATAAGTAGCTTTTTAAGATGAGATTATTTTACCTTTGTCGTGAAAATTTAAACGCAGGAAATTTCCTGTAAATATTAAATCAAATAATTAGTAAAAGTTTAAAAGTTATGAAAAGAATCCTATTTTTTGCTGTATGTGTGATGTTTGGAATGGCATCATACGCACAATCCAACGCCGATGAAGTAGCTTTGCTGCAAAGTGTTTACGGGATGGAAAAGAAACAGATTGTTGCTGACCATATGAAAATTACCGACCCGGAAAAAACGGCTTTCTGGCAGATTTATGATGAATACGAAATTGCCCGTAAGGCAATTGGCACCAAACGCGCAAATGGCATCACCGACTATGCTAAAAACTACACCACAATGACCGACGACAAGGCAAACGAATTGGTAAATAAATCATTGGCGCTTAACACGGAGTTTCTTAAACTTCAGAAAAGCACCTACAAAAAAATGTCGAAAGCTATTACACCACTTCGGGCAGCACAATTTTTCCAATTGGAAATGTTTCTCGAAAACATGGTTCGCCTGGAACTTGCCAGCGAAATTCCTTTTATTGGGGAATTTGATGTAAAAAAAGCTAAATAATTCAGGTTAACTGATTTATATACAATGCAACCGGCCTTACGCCGGTTGTTTTGTTTTTGGAGTATTCTGATGAGGTGCTTGTGATTAAAAAGCCTCTCCAATATTTACATAAATCGTTTGGTATCCTTTGCTGAATCCGAAGTCCAGGGTTACATTTACTTTGGAATACTTATTAAATTTTACCCTCACCCCGGCTCCGGCTGCCGGATGGAAGTATTCGAAATGCTGGGTTTGATATTCGGAGGCAGAAGTTACACTGGCAAAAACAACGCCTCCAAATAAGCCGTTGGCGGTAATCCCAAAACGATATTCCGACTCAAAATAGAGCATGGCATTGCTGCGATAGCGGTTTTGCTGAATACCACGAGATGAAGATCCCAGGACAGGTTCCCATCGGTTGGCAGGCAAATCGAGGTAGGGAACATTGCCCGAAATGATGGTCCAGTAATAACTGCGTAAAGCCAGAATCTGATGCATTTTTGCTTCGAAAGGAAAATATTTGCGGACGTCAATAAACAGGGATTGCCAATCGTCGTCGCTGCCTAAACCATGAAGCAAAAAACTGTAGGTAGCACTTGCCATAAATCCCTGTTGCGGGTTATTGGAGTTGTGCCTGGTATCATAAATTGCCGGCAGAGTGATCCCTGACGAAATGGTGTAATCCCTATCCTGAGGAAAAAAATCGTTGATTATTTCACCCTGTTCGGTTTCCTCTAACTTTATATTATAATGCCTGTCGAAAGCATAACCCAGGCCAACAGCCAGATTAGGAAGTATTTCTTTTAAAGCATTCTGATGGATTCGGGTGTGATCATAATCGATTAGCGTTTCATTTTCGTCAGGGCTGTTGCCGCCAAGCCCCCAGGTTTCCTGCGGATAATTCAGGAAAAAATATTCTCCGGTAAAATTCCAGCTATTATTCTTAAGCCAGATGTTAGGCTGTAATTGAAAACCAAATTGCTTGTCGAAGGAAATGTACGGAATAAAAAACACGGTCGAAACATTGGTGTTTTCAATGTCGCCCAACAGAAATGAAGCATTAAAGGAAGTGATAACCGTTTTGCCTCCTCCGGCGTTGGATTGGGTTGGGAAAAGTGTAAACCTGATTTTCCGGTTATCCCGCTTTTCCTGAGAACCTTTTATCTTCATCCATTTTACCAGATAATCAACAAGGTCCACCTGACGGATAGTGTCGGGCTGCCGGATTTCAGTTTTATTTCCAGTATCAGCAGGCTGTTTTGGGGTGCTGACAGTCTGAGCTCTCAACGACAGAACCAGGCAAGTTGTGAAAAAAATGATTGCCAGAAATGATTTCATACACTAAAATAGTACAGCAAAAGAAAGAAATTAAAATGGACCTCAACATCGTATTTTTACATAATGCTGCTGTTTGGCAAAAATAATCCTTGTTTAAATGAATACCCTGGAATTACAGAACCCACCAAAGGTGGATCGAAATGACAATTCCCGTTGGTGCAAACAGAAAAAAAGGCGGGTGATGTCGCGCCCGCCATTTTTCCAATCTTTTAAAACAATGTACTTTTTATTTCATAGCTATAAATTTAAAAGCAATGCTGATAAATTGCAGCTTATCCTTTTGCGCCAGGTCGGTGTAATGTAACTACCTTAAAATGCTCCGGTTAGTTCTGGAAAGAAACGTCTTCACAGAACCAGGCCAGGATAAGCTTATGTTTTATAAAAGGCCATTATCCGACAATAAGCTTGCTTGTTTTTATCCCGTTTTCAGTTTTTACTTTTACGCAATAAATCCCTTTACTGTAAGAAGCTGTGTTGATTTTAATCCTGTTACCGCCAATCATAAAATGATCGACCAATTGTCCAGTGCTGTTCATGATCCACATTTCGTCCATCTTATGTTTGCACCCGACCTGAACAGAGGTGGTGGCCGGGTTTGGGTAAATAAGCATGTCGGTTTTTTCGATTTGTTGGGCATTGGTTCCGATTGTACCAATTAACCAGTCAAAGGAACGGCTGAGTACCTCTTTCCTGACTTCAAGGTCGGCAATAGCAGCGTATGAAATGGTGCTGAAGATTACCCTGTGTGTACCGGGATCAAAATAATAGGCTCCAATGCCTGTAGGCTCAGGAAATACTACTTCCATCAGATCTTCACCCTGATGTTCGATAAAATTATCGATGTACAAACCATCGTCAGTTTCTTCGGTATAGATATCTGAAACCGTTATAGCCAGCCCATCCAAAAATGAACCTGGTACACCAACAATGTTTCCGGTGTCAGGTTCAATGTCCCAAACATCCTGAACTACCTCGATGCATCCGAGGGCATCATAAGGGAAGCTTCCAGGATTAAAAGTTCCGCTATTAGGGTAACGGTCATACAGGTAATCCTGCGCTGATAACAACAATTTGCCATTATCCAGCAAAAGATAAAGCATAAGGTTGAATTCATCATTATCAGTCATGGTTTGCGTATTACTCCACACTTCACCGGTAAACCAGAAAACTATCGGGTATTCCGACATGGTTGTCTGATCCGGGCCATCCTGAGTGAGATCCTGTACTTCGAAATATTCATACGTTAACCCCAGTTCATCAAGCGCAGGTTGCAGAAACTGCCAGTCATCGGTGTAAACACCGACAGCATCGAAACTGCCATCACGATCAACACAGAGTATCTGCTGAGCACTCATAAAGTTTGAAGCAACGAATAATAGCATTAATGATAATGCCAGAGATTTTGTAATTTTTTTCATAGCTCAATAATTAGGTTAAACAAAAAATAATTTAATTGATACAAATATATGAAAATACATCACCAATTTCATTTCGTAATGCCTGAATTGTTGATAAAGAGTAAAAACAGCAGTTAAGTAAATTGCTATCATATTGATAAACAAAATCTTTGGTGTAGAAAATGATTTCTCTTTGAAAAAGAAATAATTCGTCAAACCAAAATCTGGAATGGACTGCCTCCCCGCAAATAGCCGAGGTATCAGAAAAGGATACACCAGATCACTTTTCGAATGGTCAGGAAGTGTGAATCTATCCACACGTTGCAATTAAACTTCATTTCCGGGATGATGCAATTTGTGATACAAAACAGAAAACCGGATGAAAATTTAACGAAAGATTATCTGATTTTCAGTCGGAAAAATAACTGTCCGTTCAGTGGTTTAACAGATAAGCCGGGTGCTGAAGACAAATTGGTAACAGGAACTGTAAAACATGCACCAAGGTCAAAAAGTTCCTTCCTCCAGGCTACTTCGAAAGTGCCTGCAATAAATCCTGAATTCAGATAATTCCATCCATCCGAAGATTTTTGAATGCCATATAATGAGTCGCTTACAATTTGTCCGGTTGATTGAATGGTAATTTTCTCGCGCTGCAGGGCTTTACTTTGAAAATTGTATTCAACTCCCGTTCCAATGATAAATGAAGGCGTAATTTCATAATTGTATCGAATCCCAACGCCCCAGCCAAACGTTTTATGAAGGTAGGTTGTCTTATTAAACATCAAAAAAAGTGTGTCAACGCCGGTGGTATCCTTCGAGGTTGTAGAAGAAAGTTCGCTATTTCCCGTAAAATATTGCAGGTATGGATTTAATTTCAACAATATTTCATGTTTATTAAACCGGTGTCCGGCCCATATTGCGGGAATCAAGGTCATGTAAGGCTGACTTGTGCCTTTGTATCCTGAAAAATAAAAATCAGTTCCCTGCAACGGTATTGGTAAATTCCACATCAGGCCAAAATGCGATGTTTTTAAAAATTCATTTTTCCCGGTTTTATCGTTGGCTTTACCTGTGGGGAATGTAGTTTGAGCGTTTGTGCCTGGCTTGGATTCTGACGGTTTATCGTTTTTGTTAACCGGAATAGCACCGTTTTTAACCTCGCTTGAAAAAGTGGATTTTGTTTCTTTTTCATCACCAAACCCTGAAATAGTAATTTTTTTATCACCACTATTTGCCGTCGCTACCGCCGATTGTGGGATTTCAATTTTCACAACCGGGCTATTTCCGGCAACAACCTCTTTAAAATCGATTGAATCATAAAATTTGACTGTTTCATTTTCCATAATTTCTCGATTTCTGGAGCTGTTTTTTTCTTCTCCTGTCCGCGT
>CAJATL010000292.1 GCA_903944895.1 uncultured Bacteroidota bacterium | reverse complement strand
TTCCTGAATCTTTAACCGAAACGGTTATTTCGTCTGGTTTTTCGATAACGGAGATGAGTATTTCGCCGCCAGACTTTGTAAATTTTATGGCATTCGAAAGCAGATTTCGCAGCACGGTACCGATCATGGCCTTATCGGCAATAACAGCGCAATCATGGGGTAAGTCTTTTTTAATCACAATCGATTTTTGTGTGGCAATCTCATCAAACATCATTATATTTTCATTGATAAAATCGACAATTTCGAATTCTTCGGGATTGAATTCCATCCTGCCGGTTTGCGAACGCGACCATTCCATCAGGTTCATAAGTAAATCGACAGCACGTTGAGACGAGTTGAAGGTGATTCCGGCATTTCTTGCGATTCCTTTAAGGTTGTTTTTGCTGACTTGCTCAACCAGAATTTCACTAAATCCCATAATTGCATTGAACGGGCTTTTAAGGTCGTGGGCAATAATGGAGAAGAATTTGTCTTTGGTGGCATTGAGATGGCGAAGTTCGGTTTCGCTGTTTTTAAGCGCTTCTTCGGCTTGCTTACGCTCGGAGATATCATCAACCGTTATATAGCATTTATCTCCATTTCCGGTCATGATACCAGTCAGGTGGGCATAAAGTGGTAAAGTATCATCTACAGCCAGCGTTACTTCACATGATTCTTTGGTTTTAAAGCTAAATATTTTGTCAATAAATTGATTGAAGATGGGTTTTGTATCATTTGAAATAAAAAGGGCAAATCTGGAGGAAATTAAGTGGGAGCGTTCTTTCCCGAGCATCTGCGCGGCACAAAGGTTTAAATTAAGTACATTACCTTCCTTTGAAAGTGTAAAATACCCTGTTGGTGCAAAATCGTACAAATCAACAGCGTCCTGCGCAGCAGTTTTTGCAATGCACAGCTCCTCATTCTGCATTTCGAGCTCAATCTGGTGCACCTCCAGTTCGTGAATAAGTTTAAGCGTATCGGCAAATGTAAGCTCCGAACCTGCTTGTTCATTTTTCAACAATGCTTCTGCCTTTTGGCGAAGTGCATCCAGGTTGGGGGGAGGCTTGTTTTGATTTTTCATGGCATTATCCTTTGGTGGTTGGTTAAAGATTTCTCAATTAAATTTTAATTTTCTGATGTGTTTGCTAATTTCCCTTATCACCTTCTCAAAGTCAGGCAAATCGTTAATTTGATCATTTAGTGAGCCTTTCCACTGGCTTCGGTAAACATTATATTTTGCTTGCAGTTTAATTGGAAATTCTTTGGGATTCAGGCCTTTATTTACAGCTTTTCGTTCAAATTCAGGTTGTAATAAAGCTATGTCCATGCCTTTTATTTCGAGCAGATACCAAAGATCGTATAAATCTCTCGGCTGGGTTCTTTGTATTACCGATCTCATTTTCTCTGTGAGCATTTCTTCGAGCGAATAACACAAAATTTTATGGTCAGAAATATCGGAATAACTTAAAAATAATGGCTTTAAAATAGGTTTAAATTCCATTATCTCGCCTCTCGAAATGTCAACCTTGAGCCGCTTATTATTTCCTTGTCCACCCAAAGGGCCAACATAACCGATGTAGAAGTTTATGCTTCCGTCTTTATGCTTATTGTCTTTGATAATTTCGAGAGGGATGTTTGCTTCTTCTTTTATGTAATCAAAAATGGAATCAAACCATTTGAATATTTCATCATCGGTAATTTTTTCGTTTAGTAAAGTAAAATCCAGGTCTTCCGAAAAACGATAATCGGGAAACCAGGCTTTTTTAAGAACCGTTCCTCCTTTAAAAACAAACACTTGCGCAAGTTGAATGTGCGCAGCAATGCCTTTTAAGACCCAGGAAAGAACATAATCTTTTTCGATTTGGGAATCTCTTACCGAAACCTTTTGAGCTTTAAGCTGTATTTCGCCGGGTTTTATCATGTGTAAATGGCCGATTTAATGGTTTCGGAATCTATGTTTTGCCAAATACTCCATCTGCTTATTATTTTCCCCTGCTTTGGCAATTCAGTATCAAGCAATACCAAAGATGCAGTCCTTTTTTTGTGTAACTCATCAATTAACGGATTTACAATTTCAAGCAATTCCATCAAAAACCCAAGCCTTTTGACGACTGCCTGCGAATCGAATTTGAGCAGGTATTCGTTTAGTCGCCCGAAGTTGATTTTATCTCTCGAAATGTAGATTGCACGGGCAATTTCAACAATACCACCTGCGTAGTCGGGCTTAAATAAACAATCAATTAGTGTCTTTTCAAGGTCGGAGCAGTTTACTTTATTAAAATCGTCTATCCACATTTTTTTGCTGCCGAAAAAGTGTTTTTCGTTGTGATAAATAAACTGAAATGTGATATTCCGGATTTTAATTTTTGAAGGACGCATTTGAACCGACACTACGATTTGTTCCTTTAAAGATGGCTGAGTGATGAGGTTGTGAATTTGTAACGCCGAATAATAACCGACATAAAAATCAATATTTTTTATTAATAAATCCGCCAGTAAGTGCCAATCAGGCATAAAAGTATCAGCATCCTGCTCATAAGGGATAATATAATAAACTCCTTTTTTGAGCCTCATCAAAAGTCCTCGCTTAGTCATGTCGCTTAAAAGTTCTTTTACTGCATTTTCCGAGGATTCCGGCAGTGCATTAAAAGCCTCAAAGTATTCAAAACACAATTGAGTGCGCCCATAAAAGTACGTAAGAAGTTTGCCCGATTGAGCCGATATGTATTTATGTTTCATAGTTTAACAGTAAGGTTTAACCTTACTGCAATGATACAAATAATTTTCATGCCATTAGTTATTGTTAAGTTTTTGGCAGCGTAAAACTAAACACACTTCCCTTTCCCACCTCACTTTCAGCCCAGATTTGGCCATTGTGTTTTTCGACAAACTCTTTGCAGAGAATCAATCCAAGTCCGGTGCCTTTTTCGTTGTTGGTGCCGGGGGTGGAGTAATTTTCGTCGATGCGGAATAATTTGTCAATCCGGCCTGCCGGAATTCCAATTCCTGAATCTTTAACCGAAACGGTTATTTCGTCTGGTTTTTCGATAACGGAGATGAGTATTTCGCCGCCAGACTTTGTAAATTTTATGGCATTCGAAATCAGGTTCCGGAGCACCGTATTTATCATGGCTTTATCGGCAAATACCGGCGCATGGCGCGGTAACGCCTTTTTGATGCCAATGGATTTTTGCCTTGCAATTTCGTCGAATAAAAGTTCGGTTTCATTGATGATTTCCACCATTTCGAAAAATTCAGGATTAAATTCGATCCTACCGGTTTGTGAGCGAGACCAGTCCATCAGGTTCATCAGTAAATCCATTGCCCGTTGCGAGGATTCGAGGATGATTGCGGCGTATTTTTTAATCCCGTCATAATTCTTTTCCGTGATTTGTTCCACCAAAAGTTCGCTAAATCCCATGATCGAGTTGAACGGGCTTTTAAGGTCGTGGGCAATGATGGAGAAGAATTTATCTTTGGTGGCGTTGAGTTCGTGAAGTTCTTCGTTTCTCTGCTTGATTTCTGCTTCAGTTTTCTTTTGCCGGGTGATATCCCAGTTTGTTCCAATCATGCGCAAGGGTTTTCCTGAACTGTTGCGCAGAACAATTGCCATCGCTCTGATGTCGTGAATGGAACCATCAGGCCAGAGAACTTTAAACTCGGTATCGAATTCTTTTTCTCCGTTTAATACCCGTTGAATTTCCGCATCACTTTGTGCTTTGGAGTCGGGGTGAACACCCGCAAGCCACGCTTCGTAAGCGCCGCCAAACTGGCTTTTGGTAATTCCATAAAGTGAAAACATCTGGTCGTCCCACTCCAAAATGTTGTTTATAAGATCCCAGTCCCAAATACCAACGCCACCGGCCCGTGCAGCCAGCAACAAACGTGTGGAGGATTCTTCCAGCTTATCCTCCATGTGTTTGCGTTCGGTAATATTGTTGAGGCACAAGAGCAGGTTTCGCTGATTATTGCTTTCGATAAGTGCAGTAGAACCAAGTAACGATAACTTGCGGGTTTCTCCATTTTGTACCAGTGTTGTGTGGTATTCAACATTTACATGTCCGGTTCCGTTTTTAAAGGTATCTTCTATTGCCATTCTTAAACTACAATTCCGGCAATTGTTACCATAACCGCAACCCCGAACATCGTCCATTGCATTAATACATCCAAACACCCCGCAGGCATGTCCACCTTTTAATAGTTCTTCGGCCGTACCAGTTAACGCGGTAAATGCTGGATTTGCAAAAATTATTCTTCGGTTTGCATCAACAAGGCACATCATCACCGGTGAGAAGTCGTAAATAGCTTTTAATTCGGATCTGCTTTGAGCGAGAGCTTCTTCGGTGGCCTTTCGTTCGGTAATGTCGTGCCCCTGCGCAATGGTAGCAAGTGGTGTTTTGCCATCGGGTGCAAAAAGCGTTGCCGAGTTCCAAAGCACCGTTCGGTTTGTTTGGTTCCGATGCTGAATGATAATTTCAACGGTTTCCCAACGTTCACCGGTGAGCGTTTTACTTATCAGCGACATCGATTTTTCGATGAGTTCCGGTTGAAACAGAATTTCCAACGATTTACCCAAAACTTCGGCCTCGGTGCGTCCCGTAATAAATTCGAAAGCATGATTAAACCGTGTAATCCTGAATTGCGGATCCCAAACGATGATGGGGGCGTTGGCGTAATTAATCAGGTTTTCGAGGTAGGCGTTGGTTTCCTTCAATAAATCCTCTGCTTTTTTAATATCAGAGATGTCAACAATAAGACCTCTTAACCCGGCTGGCTTGCCATTGACCCGATAATAGTTAGAATAAACCTTTGCCGGAAAAGTTGAACCATCTTTTCGAAGCATCATAAATTCGCTTCTTTCAATCGTCTTATCTGCAATTTTTTGCTGGATGTTGTCAATGGCCCTGGATCTTTCTTCAGGGATATGAAATTCGAGTGAGGATAATCCAATAACAGGATCATTTTCATCATATCTCATAATCTTGTAGGCCTGTTTATTTACGTAGGTAAGTTTCCCCTGAAGATCGGTTTCAAAAATAATCTGTGGTAAAAAGTTGGCCATTTCGCGGAATTTTTCTTCGCTCTCGCGCAGCGCTTCTTCGATTTTTTTTCGTTTGGTAATATCGCGCATTACGGTAAACAAAGCTGGCTGTCCGTCAATTTGAATGACCCCGATTGAAATTTCGGCCAAAAAATCGGACCCGTCGAACCGTCGATGAACCCATTCGAACGAAATAAAGCCGCTTTCGATAGCCTGGGCCATTCGGTTTGCGGCTGCTTTTTCTGATAATTCGCCATCAGGCTGCAATTCAGGTGAAAGTGCATCAGGCGACTGCCCGATAATCTGCTGCCTGGCGCCACACAACAAGTTTTCGGCTGCCTTGTTGCAGTCGTTATATTTGCCATTCAGGATGGTAAGATAGGCATCCGGCGAATTTTCGAAAAGGACACGGTGTTTTTCATCGCTGGCCTGCAAGGCTTTTTCTACTTTTTTGCGTTCGGAGATGTCGCGGACAATAAACAAAATCTTGTTAGGCTGGCCACTGGCGTCACGGATAAACTCTGCGTTGGTCTCCATTTCAAAAATACTTCCATCGGCGCGCAATCCACGATATGTGCCCGGCCCTGTCATGATTCCCTGAAACATGAGGGTTGTATTGTTTTTGGCGCGTTCGCGATCGTCCGGAAAAATAAACTCATCCACAAAATGTCCAATCAGTTCGTTTTCGTCTTTACACCTCAAAATATGAAGTGTAGCCGGCGAAACCATGAGGATGCGACCTTCGAGATCGGTTATCGTAATGTCGTCGGGCGATGCAAGGAGGATAGATCTGTAGGTTTCTTCACTCTCGCGCAATGCAATTTCTGCCTCTTTGCGTTCGGTAATATCCTGAAAAAGGCCAAAAAGACGTATAGTTTGGCCATCAACTTGTTCGGCGTTTCCGATGGAGCGCACCCATAAGCTTTTTCCCTTTGCAGTGATAAATGGTAATTCCAGATCAAAGGGCACTCCTTCTTTTATAGTATGCGCCAAGGCTTCCTTAATAATTGGCTGGGCTTCGGGTGCATAAAAGTTGATTCCATCATCAATCAGAGGTTGACTGAGTGGATCTACTTCATGAATCCGATAAGTTTCCTCTGCCCAGGTCAGTTTATTTGTTGCCAGGTCAATTTCCCATCCGCCTAATTTGGCTATATGCCCTGTTTCACGAAGCATCTGTTCGCTTTTGCGCAAAGCTTCTTCTGCTTTTTTCCTGTCGTCAATATTCCGGCTTACACCTAAAACCTCGATATCGCCTGTTGAACCATACTGGAATTGCGTAGATACTTCAACCCAAATTACTTTTCCATTTTTACAATATTGTTGAACCTCATTGATGTAATAATTTGGTATTTCGGGATGCCCGATAAAGTTTTGTACATTTTTTACAATGGCTTCGTTTACTGCCGCAATGGAATCGGGCGTGAGCGCATCTTCCAGGGTTTCGAGCATGGCTTCTTCGGCAGTGAAACCCCTTAATTGGTAAACCGAAGGGCTGATATAGGTAAATTTGCCGGTTGATAAATTTAATACCCAGATTACATCGGCAGCATTTTCGGTTAACAGGCGGTATTTTTCCTCGCTTGCGCGCAAAGCATCTTCCGCTTTTTTTCGTTCGGTAATGTCGCGCGAAACTCCGTCAATTCTATTTGGGGTGCCAGTTTTGTCGTAAATGATTTTGCTTTTATCACTTATCCAGACTATGCTTCCATCCGGCCTGATAATGCGGCACTCTCTTACAGCAGAACCTTTTTTAGACACTTGCTCAAACGCTTTATCAGAAATTTGTTTATCGTCGGGATGCACAATTTCTGACCATAAAGCAGTGTTTTCGGTAAACTCTTTTACCGTTCGTCCGAATACTTTTTCCACCGAAGGACTGATAAAGTTTACCTTCATGTCGGGCAATGATAACGACCAAATTACATCTGAAACATCGTCCAGAATACTAACAAGTTTTTGCTCACTCTCGCGCAAAGCATCTTCCGTTTGTTTTCGTTCGGTAATGTCGCTCACACTTCCAATAAATGCGGAAGGTTTGCCCAGCGCATCGCGCATGACGGTAAACTGGTCGTGAATCCAGCGATATCTGCCATCTTTTTTATGTTTGAAACGGTAGTCCATTTGATAGATTGCACCGCGGCTTTCGGATGATAAAGCCCCGGCAATTACCCGGTTAACTTCATCAAGATCGGTGGGGTGCATCAATCCCAAAACTACGTCAAGGGGCAGGGCGTTCATCTCGGCGGCGGTGTAGCCCGAAATTTGGGCAAATACCGGGCTTAAATACTCGTAGATGTTGGTTTGCAGGTTTCGTTTGTAGGACGCATCAATCGAATTTTCGAGTACTTCCCTGAAACATTCCTCGCTTTTACGCAAAGCTTCCTCAGCTTGTTTTCGCTCGGTAATGTCTTCTTTAACTGCCAGAAAATGGGTGATGGCGCCTTCCTCGTTTTTGACGGGTGAGATTACCGCTGACTCCCAAAAAATTTCGCCGTTTTTCTTTTTGTTTTTAAAAACCCCGTGCCAGTTCTTTCCCGAAAGTATGGTGTCCCACAATTCCTTGTATTCCGAAGCCTGCTTATCTCCGGCCTTCAATATCCTTGGATTTTTTCCGTATGCCTCTTCGGCGGTGTAGCCGGTGATTTCGGTGAACTTTGGATTCACAAATTCGATATTTCCCGCTACATCGGTAATGACGGTGGTAACAGGGCTTTGCTCAATAGCTTTTGAAAGGGTCCGAAGCCTGGCGTTAGCTTCGCGTTTTTCTTCTTCTGCCTGCTTTCGCCCGGTGATGTCGGTGGCAATTTCGACAACACCAATCAGGTTTCCTTCTGTATCAAAAATAGGTTCGCCTCTCTCTTCCCAATATTTTCCATCGGGGGTTTGCATGATTGTTTGTTCCGGCTTTTTTGTAGCGAAAGCCTTTAATGACGGGCAATTTTCGCAGGGCTTCGATGGGTCGGCCCAAAACCGGTGGCAGGTTTGGCCAACCAATTCATCGGGGGTTTTATGAACTGATTCTGCTGCTGTTTTGTTTGCCCAGATAATTTTTAAATCCTTGTCAACAAAGGCGATATTTGCCGAAATCCCGTTAAGGATTGCATTTATCTGTGCTTCGTTTATTTGCAACTGTATTTCGGTTTGTTTGCGTACGGTAACATCCTGAACAATACCGAATGAACGAACCGGGTTTCCTTGCACGTCATAGTCTGTCCTGCAAATTTCATTCACCCATTTAATCCTTCCATCGGGCATAAGCAACCGATGGGTAATTTCATACGAAGTTTTATTTTTAAGGGATTCCGAATAAGCCATATTCACACGTTCACGGTCAGCGGGATGAATGGCATCAAGAAAGGCTTCGTAAGTGGCTTCAAATTTACCGGCATCAATTTCGAACATCTCAAAAATGCCTTCGGACCAACTAAGCCTGGAACTTACATGGTTAAGTTCCCAATTTCCTATATTGGCAATTTTATTGGCTACGTTCAGTTTCTTTTCGCTTTTGCGCAAAGCTTCCTCTGCCTGTTTTCGTTCGGTGATATCCACCGCCGCTACAAGGCAGTTTTCGCCATTTTGGGTAATGATTCCCGAAAGGTGAACATAAGTTGGCTGATTGCCATCTGCCAAGAGTACCACCTCGCAGGTTTCGTTTACTTGGCTTTTAAAAGCACGATCTAAAAAGGCTTTAAAGACAGGCTTTGTTTCGTCAGAAACAATAAAGCCAAACATACTACCTGTCGCATGGGTGCGCTTTTTACCAAGCATCTTTGCACCAACAAGGTTTAACCCGATAATTTTGCCGGTATTGGAAAGCGTGAAATACCCGGTAGGAGCAAAATCATACAAATTGGTGAAATTTTCGATAGCTTTTTCTGCCTGTATTATTGCCTGCATGAGTTCTTCGTTCTGCATTTCAATCTCAACCTGGTGAACATCCAACTCGTGTAAGAGTTTCAGGGTGTCGGCTTCGGTTTCAGAGACAAGGCATACCTTGTCTTTACGTTTTTTCAATTCCGTTTCTGCCGTATGGCGAAGATCAGCCAGATTGGCTTCATTACCGCTTCGTGGATCGGGAACCCCTCCCGAAAGGTTTCCGGTCAGGCTTTTTTCGCCTGCCAGCTTTAAGGCTGAGTTTTCGTGTTGCAGTTCGAGTAACTCTTTTATGAGTTCTTCTTTAGATTTATCCTGGTAGTTCATCCTATTATGTTTTCGAGTTTTTGCCTTGAAAGTAAATTAGTTACACATTCCGTGTTTTATTTGGTGATTCTAATCACATTTAATCTTTTTCGATTAGGTAAAATAAGGTTTCGATGGAGATTATCAATTTTTCTACTAAGGTTTAAAATTCAGAAAATAAGGTATTACAAACCTTATCATGGTTAGAAACCTTAGCAGGAATCAGCAATAAAACCAAGCCAACCTTTTTAAGCAATGAATTTCATGGAAATGTACCTGATTGATTAATGTGCGATATTTTTTACGATACCTTGCTTTAAAACTCCCAATCTTTTGTAGAATAGCCATCCTTTAAAAATTTTCGATATTTCAAATTTACACCATTACGCCGTATTTTTCCAATTTCCCCAACAGAATTTTTTTGTTTACAGGTTTCGCAACGTAATCGTCGCAACCTGCGTCGCGCGCCATTTTGGTATCTCCGCTAAGAGCAAAAGCAGTGCAGGCGATAATTGGTAAATCCTTGCGGAATAATTTTATTTCGCGGGTGGCCTCCAGTCCGTCCATCACTGGCATTTTTATGTCCATCAGCACCAGGTCGATGCCGGGGTTTTTGCGGCAGGCTTCTACAGCTTCGGCACCATTGGCAGCATGCAAAATTTGCTTACATTCAGTTTTCAGGATTTCGGTAAGATAAAAATCAGATGTTGCTTCATCTTCGGCGATAAGAATGGTGAAATCTTTCTTTATTCGGGGTGTTGGTTTTTCGACCTCATTTTTAATGTCTTCGTCTGATATATTTTCGGGATTTTGTTGTAAAGGAAGATTGAGCAGAAATGTTGAACCTTGTCCTGGTTCGGATTCTACGCGGATATTTCCACCCAGCATTTTTGCATAGGCGTTCGAAATTGCCAGACCAAGACCTGCACCTTCCAGCGCTTTTTTGTCTTCGATGTCAGCCTGAACAAAACGGTCGAAAATAGCGCGTTGCCGGTTTATTGGAATCCCGATGCCGGTGTCCTTAACGTAAAACCGCAGAGACGCATAATTCTGCGTCTCTACCGAATACCCAAATTCGATGGTTCCTTGTTGGGTATATTTCATCGCATTCTTGAGCAGATTGGTAAGAATGGCGTACACTTTTTCTTTGTCGGTTTTGATTATTAAGTGGGTATTTTCGGGTGGAATGTTCCAATAAAAAGCGAGGCCTTTTTTTATCATTTCAGGTTTAAAAAAGTTGAACAGGAATTCTGACAGGGCAAAAATGTCGGTGTCCTGAATGTTCGTTTTTACCTGTCCGGCTTCGATTTTCGAAATATCAATAATGTCGTTGATGATGTTGAGCATGCGCTGGCCACTTTTCTCGATAACGGCAATGTATTTTTTTTGCTCCTCGCCGGTAAGTTCCGGTTCTTTGAGCAGTTCTGCAAAACCGAGGATGCCGTTCATGGGTGTGCGGATTTCGTGGCTCATGTTGGCCAGGAAGGCCGATTTGAGGCGGTCGGATTCTTCGGCTTTTTCTTTGGCAATAACCAATTCTTCTTCCTTGCGTTTTCGCTCTGTAATATCTGAGGCCACACCAATGAGGCCTATCGGATTTTTATTTTTGTCTTTGATAACTGTGGTTGAGAGATAAATAGGAAATTCATCTCCGTTTTTTCTGACATTTATTAATTCGCCCTTCCACCCTCCATTTAAAGTGGCGGGCAATATTTCCCGGATAAAGTTGGCGGCGTTTTCGGACGATCGGAGCAGGTTTATTTTCTTCCCGGTTAATTCATCCGCACTGTAGCCATAAGTTGTTGTAAATACTTCATTAACAAACAGGATCTTATTTTCCATATCCGTGATAGTCACACATTCGTTCACGCTTTTTAAGGCATGAGCAAGTATCAGGATTTCCTCTTCAACGCGCTTGCGGTCCGAAATATCCTGCACCTGAACCAGGTAACCATCTAACTTTTTATCATGCGGATTAAGCAAGGGCGTAATAATATAGTCGAAATAGGCTTTTCCATTTTTTTCGGTGTTGTACTGTCCAAGTTTTTTAACCTTCTCAAAGTCGAATAACGCCTGATAAGTCACCGACATCCCTTTTCGCAGCTTTTCGACTTTTTCGGCATCTAAAATGGTCCCATCAAAAAGGTTGAAATTTTGTAATTCAGCCAGGCTGGATATTCCAAACATCCTGAGGGATGCTTTGTTGGCAGTGAGCTGAGCTCCATCAGCCTTATAAAGTTCGATACCAATAGGCGACTCATCAAAGATGGTTTTTAACCTTACTTCGTTTTCACGCAATGTTTTTTCGGCTTTTTTCCTTTTTTCTTCTTCCTTTAAAATGGTGCGCACTTTGGTAAGCGAATAAAAATAATACAACATGATCATAAAGAGCAGGGCAAAAACAAAGATCAGGCGGTTTTGAAGCCGCGACAGCGCAACATAAATGTCTTTTTGCTGATACGAAATGATAATGGTCCAGTAAGTGTTGCCCAGGGGAGCGCGGTAAAAGGCCACATATTTTTCGATAAACTGAGGGTTCCGATCAACTAAAACTTCCTGATGAACACTTTTTGCTGTTCCAAAATTTTCATTTTTAATTTTCTCAAATAATCCGACAGCCAATGAATCATTCAGGGTATTCGTCAGAAACGGATTTCCTTTGTGTCCGTCGACAGGGCAATAAATTTCGATGCCATTTTCGGTAAGTAGCCACACATTTCCTGTTCCTCTTATCTTAATTTTCCCGAGGTATCGTTCTCCCAGCTTATCGATGGGGATTAGCATGGCAAGACTGCCTTTGTATTCTTTTCCTTTAAAGATCGGGACATGCAGCGCTATTGCGAGATAACCCTGCACAGCCATAAAAACATCGCTTAAAACAGGTTGATGTGTGGCGATGATCTGACGCACATGTTGCTGGGATGAAATGTCGTTACCGATGACTGATTGATTTATGGGATAGGTAAATAAAATAATCCCATGCTCGTCAACCCTGGTAAATCCTTCGATAAGATTTTGGTGATTTTCGTAGAAGTTGGCCATTATTTTTTCGCCATCTTCAGTAAAATCAATAATGTCGTCGAACTCCGATAAAAAGGAGAGATTGGATTGGTAATCGTCGAAGAAAAGGGTAATTCCCTGTGCTGCCGTCTGGGCAAGGATGAGTTGTTCGTTGTTGAATTCGTTGATCGTTCTTTTTTTGATGTCGTCGTAAATCAAAAAGAAGAGGAAATAGAACACAATCAACACTATCGGGATAAGCAGATAACGCCGTGATAATTGCAGTTTAGTATTTGTAAAGTTGCTCAGATACATGCCATAATGCTTTTCGGTGATTACGATTTAATTTGTTGAAATTTTCACGGCGCCAAATTTATTTAATGTTTGTTCATCAATTACAATTGTTCGTATGTCGTTCATTAGAATTTCGGTTTGTTTTGTTTTGTTTGCCGAAATATCAGGACCTGATTTTTACTCCGGGAGCCTGATATCCGGCAGACCATGCCATTCCTTGCCCTCTCCTGACAACCCGGGGCGATTGTTGTTTGGTGTGAATCCACTGATCTCACCTCATCTTAATTTTAATTATCGACTGATGCCTTTGAAAAAGCACAGCCGGGACTACCAAATTATTTTTCATCTTTGACGTGTTGTTCATTATTCATGTGTTTTGCCAGTAGCATCCTTAGCTCATTTACTTTAATTGGTTTAGCAATGTAATCATTGCATCCTGCTGCAAGGGCTTTTTCGCGGTCGCCTGAGAGTGCATAGGCAGTTTGCGCAATAATAACAACATTCTTGTTGAAACTCCTGATAATTCTGGTTGCTTCATAACCATTCATGAGTGGCATTTTAATATCCATCAAAACCAGGCCGATTGCAGGGTTTTTGCGGCAGGCGTCAACGGCTTCGGTGCCGGTGGCAGCATGCACAATCTGCTTACATTCGGTTGTCAGGATTTTGGTGAGAAAAAGATCAGAGGAGGCCTCATCTTCGGCAATGAGGATGGTTAAATCGTTGTGTAGCGGAGGGGACTTTTTTACAGGGTTATCAGCAACACCTGATGCAGGTTTATTATCGGCACCATTCTTTAAAGGAATAGTCAGCCAGAATGTAGATCCCTGCTGATGCTGAGATTCAACCCTGATATTTCCGCCCAATAGCCCGGCGTAAGCTTTCGAAATTGCCAAACCAATACCAGCCCCCTGCATGGCTTTGGTATCTTCGATGTCGGCCTGAACAAAACGGTCGAAAATAGCATGCTGCCGGTCTTTTGGGATACCGATGCCTGTATCTTTTACGTAAAACTGGATGGTTGAAAGGCCGGTTTGTTGGGGCAACCGGCCGGTTGTCCCTACGACGTTATATCCAAATTCGATAGTTCCCTTGGGGGTATATTTTATGGCATTCTTTAAAAGATTGGTAAGAATGGCGTACAATTTTTCTTTGTCGGTTTTGATAATCCTGTGGTCATTTTCCGGCGGAACGTTGCAATAAAACGCGAGGCCTTTTTTTTCCATTTCGGGTTTAAAAAAGTTAAACAGGAAGTCTGACATCGCATGAAGGTCGGTATCCTGAATGTTCATTATTACCTGTCCGGCTTCTATTTTCGAAATGTCGATAATATTGTTGATGATGTTGAGCATGCGTTCGCCACTTTTCCCAATAATGGCAATGTATTTTTGCTGCTCTTCACCGGTAAGTCCGGGTTCTTTGAGCAGTTCTGCAAAGCCGAGGATACCGTTCATGGGCGTGCGGATTTCGTGGCTCATGTTGGCCAGGAAGGCTGATTTGAGACGGTCGCTTTCCCGGGCTTTTTCCGAGGCAATGTTTAATTCGATGGTCCTGGTTTTAACCCTTTTCTGAAGGACAATATTAAAAAGACTTACAAAAGCCAAAACCAGCAAAATGGTAAAAACGATAGCAAGCCAGAATCTGGGCTCAAGATAGTATGGTTTTACCGTGTATGACAACCAGTTATTGTAAACTTTCTGTTTTTCGTTTTTACTGATCGAATTCACAGCTTTCAGCAAAATGGCGTTAAGAACATCCAAATCCTTGCGCGATGCAATGGCAAGATCATTTTTGTATTTAATTTCTCCCGAAATTTTGAGATTGCTGATGCCTTCATTTTCGATATAATAGGTTGCAACAGCCTGCTGGCAGATAAAAGCATCAACATGTCCTGTTGAAACAGCCCTTAAACAGTTTACATCATCAATCAAAGGCAGCAGATTGAAGTCGGGATAATTTTGGGTCAGATATTCCTGAACAGCGTATTTGCTGACAACTGCAATTTCTTTGTCCTTTAAATCATCAACTGTGGATATTCCCTGCTGTGATTTTCTAACCACAATTACATGATTGTGTGAAGTGAGTAATGGAGTGAAATTTAAATATTGAAGCCGCTCATCGGTTTTTTGAACTTCAAGCAGCAAATCAACAGTTCCATCTTTTGTGCTGGCCAGAAGTTTTGAAAAATCCGACTCATAAACTTTCCTGAACTTGTAGTTTAATCTTGATTCGATAATTGACAGGAAATCAATAAAAATTCCGCAAATTTCGCCCTGATCATTTACAAACTGATAGGGTGGGGCATTTGGTGATATTCCTACAATAAGATTATCATGCTGTTTCAGCCAGTCTTTTTCGGTTTCGTTTAAAATTGGAGTGTTGTTGCAACCAACCAAAATTCCTGTCACAAAAATGAAAAAATAATATCTGAGCCATTTATTCATTCGTCTTTTTTGTTAGATAATGTCGTAAAATCGAAAACAACAAATCTTTTTTAATAGGCTTCGCGATGTAATCATTACATCCCGCTTCGAGGGCTTTTTCGCGGTCTCCTGAGAGGGCATAGGCCGTTTGTGCAATAATCACAACATCTTTGTTGAAACTTCTGATGATTTTTGTCGCTTCATAACCATTCATCAGAGGCATTTTGATGTCCATCAGAATCAGGTCGATGTTGGGATTTTTGCGAATGGTTTCAACCGTTTCGGTTCCGGTGGTGGCGTGCAGAATGTTCCTGAATGTTGCTTTGAGGATATGTGTCAGGAAAAGGTCGGAGGTGGCTTCATCCTCGGCAATCAAAACTGTTAAATCGTTGAGCGTTTGAGGTGATTCTTTTTCAGGACTCCCGGCAACGACTTTGGCCGGCGTAACAGCAGCGCGCTGTTGTAAAGGAATCGTGAGCCAGAAGGTAGATCCTTTTTCAGGCTCTGATTCAACCCAGATATTTCCACCTATCATTTCGGCGTAGGCTTTCGAAATTGCCAGGCCAAGTCCTGCTCCTTCCATGGCTTTGATATCTTCGATGTCGGCCTGAACAAAACGGTCGAAAATGGCTTGCTGCCTGTCTTTTGGGATACCGATGCCGGTGTCTTTAACATAGAATTGTAGGGGTAACCGGCCGGTTACCCCTACAATTTCGTATCCAAATTCGATGTTCCCTTTTGGGGTATATTTTATGGCATTCTTAACCAGGTTTGTGAGAATGGCGTACAATTTTTCCCTGTCGGTGCTGACGATCAGATGATTTTCGGTTTTTGGGAAGTTGCAGGTAAGGGTAAGGCCTTTCTTTTTTATTTCCGGCGCAAAGAAATTACGCAGGAATTCTGACAGCTCGTGGATGTCAGTATCCGAGCGTTCAACTGTAACCTGGCCAGCTTCGATTTTCGAAATATCAATAATGTCGTTGATGATGTTGAGCATGCGCTCTCCGCTTTTTTCGATAACGGCGATGTATTGTTTTTGCTCCTCGCCGGTAAGTTCGGGTTCTTTGAGCAATCCGGCAAAGCCGAGGATACCGTTCATAGGCGTGCGGATTTCGTGGCTCATGTTGGCCAGGAAGGCCGATTTGAGGCGGTCGGATTCTTCGGCTTTTTCTTTGGCTAAAATTAACTCCTGCTCAAATTTCTTGCGTTCGCTAATTTCCCTGGTTACCGATAGTATAAATGATTCGTTGTTAAATCTGATGATCTGAGCCGACATCAGGGCAGGGATTAGCGAGCCGTCTTTTGTACGAAACATGGTTTCAAGGTTTTCGACAATTCCATGCTCTTTAAGGCCTTTAACCAATCTGGCACGGTCTTCGGGTATGGCCCAGATTTCGATTTCCAGCGATTTTTTTCCGATTACATCTTCATTCGAATAGCCTGACAACCGGGTAAAACCCTCATTAATCTCAACATATTCACCATCGAGTTTATTGATATTAATCGAATCGGGGCTTGTGTAAAAGGCAGCTTTAAACTTTACCTCGTTTTCTTCAGCGCGTTCTTTGGCTTTAATAATCTCCTGTTCGGCATGTTTGCGGTCAGAAATATCACGGACTACCGCCAGCACCCTGTTTTCGCCACCGATTTTGGATGTTTTAAGGCTGACTTCTGTCCAGAAAATGTCGCCGTTTTTCCGCTTAGCCAACCAATCAAATGTTTGAGGTCCCACGTTAATGGTTTGTTGGATATGATACTGCGCCCTTGCCTGGTTGTAGGGATCTACATTTGCACTGATATCACCGATATTTCCTTTCAGAATTTCTTCTTTATTTTCGTAGCCGTACATTTCTATGGTGCGTTCATTGCAGTCGATCATAATGCCGGTAAGGGCGTCGTCAATAAAAATAGCCTCATTGGTCGAGTTAAATACTTCGCGGAATTTTTGTTCGCTTTCACGCAGGAGCTCCTTTGTTTTCATGCGTTCGGAATTTATCATCGCCTGCGAAATTATCGAAGCTACTGTGCTTGCAAAGGCTTCTTCGTCGGCTTCCCAGGTGCGTTTTTCGCCTTTATGCTCCAGGCAAACCACTCCTGCCAGTTTTCCCTTTATCAAAATTCCGGCATCGAGCATCGAGGTAATTCCTTTCGGAATGAGGTAACTTTCTTTCAATTCGATGGTGCGGTGATCATTTTGAACATCTGAAGCATAAATACGGCTTTCGGTTCGGATTGCATTAAAGTAAACCGGGAGGGTTTCGATTACAAGAGTATGGCCGGCCGGGTTTTTCGTTGCTCCATCTTCAAACAATGCGATGCAATCAAGATTTTTTTCATCCTCCGAAAAGAGCCAGATACCGGCAATATCGACTTCAATGGTTTCCGAAAGAATTCTTGTAATCTTATCAAAACCTTCATTTAAATCTATCTTCAGAAGCGATTCGTCAACAGCCAGTTTTGCCAGAGCTTCGCGTTGACGGTGTGAGCGGGCTTCACTTTCCTGAAGTTTGACAACTGCCTGTTTGCGTTCGGTAATATCACGGCAGATGATGTAAGTTTCCAGATGGTTGCCCTTTTCGTCGTAGATAAACCTGGCGTGGTCTTCGCGCCAGATATAATGCCCGGCCTTGTTTTTTACACGGAAAGTATAAATCAGTCCGGTTTTTTTTAATTCGATGGCTTTAAAAATTTCAGCAAAAACAACATCCCGGTCATCAGGATGTACTAATAAGTAAATGTCATCCGAGTTTTTGGTAAGTTCTTCGGCTTCGCTGGTGCCGAGTAATTTCAGATAAGATGGAGAAACATACCTGATTTTGGTATCGGCGCCAATAATTAAAATTCCGTCGGAAGTATTTTCGGCAATCAGGCGGTATTTTAACTCGCTTTCACGAAGTTTTTCTTCGAACTCTTTTTTTGCCGTGATGTCGCGGATCGAAATCATATCGGCTTTAGTTCCTTCGTAATCAATAATTTTTCCAATACTTTCCATCCATATTCTTTTACCTTTTGAGGTAATCCCACAACTCTGTGCTACCTCTGTAACGTTGCCCTGAATGACTTTTGTAAAATCTTCGATCGTTTGGGCAATGTACTCGGGTGCGATATAATTAAAAATATTCTGTCCGAGTATTCCGTCAATGTTTTCGTATTCAAATGTTTTTAAAATCGAATTGTTTGCAAAGAGAATATTGCCTTCGAGGTTGATTATGACTATTCCTTCAAAGGCATTATCAACCAGGACGCGGTATTTTTGCTCGCTTTCGCGGAGAGCAGCTTCCGCCTGCTTACGGCCGGTAATGTTTTCGTGCATCAAAACAACCCTGTCGAATTTGCCAGCGGTGTCTTTTAATGGAAATAGGATTGCATGTATCCACAAAGGATTATCCGGGAGCTCATCGGAAATATCGTGAACGTTGTAATAATAATCGGGAAAATGCACGATTTCGCCTTGTTTGGCAAGATCGATTAATTTCTTAAGTTCCGGGCTTTTACTTTGGAGATCATCAAAAATCGAAAAGCCGGCAGGAGGAACTGCACCAAAAAGTGCCGTATGTGCCGGATTTACTTTAATGGTGTAGCCATTAATGTCGACAATTTGGATCGACATTGGATTTTTATCGATGATGTCCTGAAACATTTCTTCGGCATGTTTTCGCTCGGTGATATCGCGCGCAACGCTTAATATGGCTGCCTTTCCATGAAAAAATACAGGACTTGAACTGACCTCGACGGGAATAATTTTCCCGTTTTTGGTTTGATGTTGGGTTTCGAATACCTGCCTTTCGCCTGACTTCATCCTCTCTATTAATCCCATAATTTCTTTTTCGGCTAGTCTGGGGTCCAAATCAAACACGCTCATACCGAGAAATTCATCTCTGGAATATCCTAAAATTTCGACTGCAGTGGTATTAACTTCCACAAATTTCCCGTCGAAGTTGATTACAAAAGCTGTATCGTTCATCCCATCGATGAGCTGTTTGTACTCTTTTTCACGCTGCTTTCGTTGGGTAATATTGCGGATAATCAATTGCACTGCGGGTTTACCTTCATATTTTAAAGGTAATCCGGTTACTTCCACCATCAATTCCGACCCATCTAAACGCAAAAATTTTTCTTCGATAAGCGGTAAAGTACCTGTTTCTTCGGCAGCCTTTTTCATGCGTGCGATAACAAATTCGCGATCATCGGGATGAACAAACTGCAGGACGGGTTTTCCAATCAATTCTTCGGCTTTTGTTGCACCTAGTAAATCGAGACATGCGTTGTTGACAAAAACAACTTTTCCATCGACATAAATTGTTATGGCATCTGGCGAATTTTCGACTAAACCACGGTATTTAAATTCGCTTTCCAATAATTTGTTTTCATCCAGTTTGCGTGCGGTAATTTCCCGCGTAACGGTTACGATTCCTGTTGGTTGTTGGTTTTGGTTTTTTTGAAATGAAAAGGAAAGCTCAACCCAGATTGTTGAACCATCCTTGCGGTATTCTTCAAGCTCGATGGCAGGGTATATGCCGTTTGGGGCGGTTCCGGCCATTTCCTGAGGAAAAAGCTTTTCAAATAATCCGGTAACTTTTTTTAATGAACCTTGAGTAAGTACCTCAGGGCAAACGCATGAAAAAAAGAGCGATTATCGGATTTGTTTGAGCCAAAGTTGAGCAGTTCTAATTTCTATTTTGATATTCCAATTTTTTTTCAGAAAATCTTTTAATATTACCCCTGTCCATTTTTTATTATCATA
>CAJATL010000291.1 GCA_903944895.1 uncultured Bacteroidota bacterium | reverse complement strand
TTTGTCGGCAATGCCCTGGTTAATGAGCCAGTAAACGCCGTCGGTAATGTCGTTCTGCATATCGAGGCCCCATTTTTTGAAAGATTTCTCCATGAAATTTCTTCCATAACCTGTCGAACCTCTGAAGTTCATTTGGAGAACAGCAAAGCCACGGTTAGCCAAAAACTGGATTTCAGGGTTAAAACCCCAACTATCGCGTGCCCATGGGCCTCCGTGAGGGTTGATAACCACAGGAAGATTTTTGGCGGTTTCGGGGGTAAGGCCTTTTGGCAATGTTAGGTATCCGGGGATAACCAGGCCGTCGCGGGCTTCGTATTTAATCGGGAAAGCTCTGGCCATTTCGTTTTCGTCGAGCCAGGGGCTAACATTGTGTATTAGGGTAAATTTATCATTTTGTTTATCGTAAAGATAATAAGCGCCCAGTGAACGGTCGCTGTAGGTGCGGACAATAAACATATCTTCGGCTTTGTTCATCCCGGTAATACCAAGTTCGTATTCGCTGAATTCCTTGTTTAAACGGTCGAAAAGTTGTTCGGTTTCTTTATCGAAAAAATGACGCTCACGTTTAAAAGAAGTAAATGATGCAGATGTTATCACTTTTCTTTTCTTTGAATAGAACAAACCTTCAACATCATAATCAGGATTTTCGTACAAAACTTCCAGCTCTTTGCCGTTGGCAATATCAAACTTAATGATGGCTGATTTGTCGCGGCCCAGGTTTGAAGAGGCATACACGTTTTTATTTTCGAAATCGAAAAACTGGGGAGAAACCGTTTCTTTAAAATTGGTAGTCAGCACCGGTCTGAATTCCTGGTCTTCGGTATCGCGATACAAAATCTGGGTATTTACACCATCAACAATCGCAAAGGCAACGCGCAGTTTGCCGGCATGATCCATCATCCAGCCCTGGATATTTCCCGGGTTTTCGGCAAGCATTTTCATTTCGCCGGTTTCGATGTTCAGGCGGTACGGATCGAAAACCTGAGGATTGCGGTTGTTGAGGCCGATAATCACTTCGTTAGGAATTTCTTCCAACTCATCAATAAGCTCAGTTCTCACACCTTCCATACATGTAAGGCATTTCAGGTTTTTACCATCTTTATCAACACCATAGAGGGCAAAATTTTCATCACCACCACTGTCTTTCAGGTACAGGATACGATTTTCGTTGGCCCAGAAATAGCCTGCGATGTCGCGGTCAGTTTCGCTGGTAAGTCTGGTTGCATTGTCCTTGCCGATTTTCTGAACAAAGATGTTCATCCGGTTTTCGTAAGGAGCTGTGAAGGAGTAATACTTCCCGTCAGGTGAGATTTGATAACCTGTTTTTTCGGGATTCCTGAAGAAATCTTCAAGGGGAATTTGCTTTTGTGCCATGGCATTTTGATTTGAAAACAAGTCGAACAGGATCGCCAGTAAAAAGAATCCTGCCAACGCTAATGAATTAATTTTTCTCATATTTTAAAAATTTTGCTGTTTTAAACGCCACAAAATTAATGAAGTTGGAAATAGGGTGATAAAAAGATATGGTATTTTATGAAATAACTTTGCGCAATAAAATTCAATGGAAGACTGCCTATAATCGGATTAAGGTTTTTGGTGTCATTAATTTTGGCCATGATGCAGGTAATAGGTGCAGTAATCGTTAATTTTTCATCTTTTTCCAATTTGCTGTGTGGTTACCATTGAATGTTTTTAGCGCAATTCCGCTTGTTTCTAATGAGGTTGGCATTGAAATCCAATGAAAGTGTTGCATCCTAAAATAATTTCAACCATTAAACTTTCTTTTAAAAAAAACAAGTGGTTTTCTAAAATTTAAATACTTTCGTAAGACATGAATCTGGTCAATTACTATTGAATGATAAGGATTCCCGAAGTTTTTTTAGAATTGTAAATTTTATAGGCACGATAAGCATTAACTCGAAATTTTATACTACAAAAGATGAAAATCGAAAACATCAAAATCTCAACCGCACTGTATTTTCTCACTGGCATTTTTACGCTAGTTATGGCTTTAAATGGATTATTCGCCGTAAAACAACTGAACAAAATCAGACAGGGCACCGAAACCATTTTTAACGACAAGCTTACACCGATCGGACAGCTCAGAGAAATGTCAGACAAACTTTCGATTGATATTGTAAATGCCACATACGAAATGAACCATAACACATTAAGCTGGCAGGAGGGAGCACCGGTCATTAAATCTGCAATGAGTGTAATGCGCAATAACTGGCAGGATTACCTCGAAACCAAAATCGAAGGAGAAGAATTAGTCATGAAAGATGAAGCCGAAAAATTAATGAATGTTGCCTTGAATTCGGTGGAGAAATTACTTGAAATTGCCTCCAATCAAAATGAAACATCAGCCAACGAATTTAATCTTTACATCGAAAATAACCTCTATAAAGATATTGACCCTTTTATCGCCTACGTAAAGAAATTGATGAATTTGCAATTTGACCTGGCTCAAAAGGTCTATCTTTCATCAGAGCAAACCTACACTAAAACCATTGTTAACCTGGTAATCCTGTTTTTAATCGGCATCATAATCGCAATTTCAGCATCATTATTCATTAGTTTCCGGCTGAACAAAGCCCTCAAATACACCAATTCAATTATCGAAAAGATTTCACTTGGTGATCTTAACGTTAAGATCGGACGGAGTGGAAAAGATGAAATTGGCGTTTTACTGGGGAATATCCGAAACATGGTCACAAAACTAAAAGAGGTTGTAACTTTTATCAATTACAGCACGCAACGGCTCACCGATTCCGATCAGAATCTTAACAAAGTTGCACAGGATATTTCCATGGGAGCCAATCAACAGGCTTCATCCATTGAGGAGATTTCTGCCTCAATCGAACAAATGTCAGCCAATATAAAGCAAAATCTTATGAATGCACGCATGGCTGAGACCATTGCTGTAAATGTTGCCAGCGAAATGGAAAGTGTTTTAAAATCATCAAACACCAGTATCACCAAAATAAAGGAAATTGCCGAAAAGATAACCGTTGTTAGCGACATCGCCTTTCAGACGAACATTTTGGCATTAAATGCTGCCATCGAAGCTGCGCGTGCCGGTGTTCACGGCAAAGGATTTAGTGTTGTTGCTGCCGAAGTCGGTCATCTTGCCGAAAAAAGCAGGCAAGCTGCAGCAGAAATTAACGAACTTGCTGCAAGTAGTGTTTCTGCAACTGAGTTTTCGGGTAAATTACTCGAAAAAATCATCCCTGATATTTTGAAAACATCGCATTTTGTGCAGGAAATTACCGCTGCCAACCACGAACAAAGCATTGGCGCCGAACAAATCAATATTGGCATTCAGCAACTCAACAACATGACCCAAAGCTACGCGGCGGTATCGGAAGAATTATCTTCTGGTTCGGGTGACTTACTCAATCAGTCGCAAGAACTTCTGGATATGATTTCTTATTTTAAGGTTGAGTAAATAGCTCCTTAAAATTTGTAAAAACGGCGTTATTGTTCAGTAGCCGTGCCCGCTTTGTTGGCCTTCAGGAATCCTTCTTTTTTTGCCCTATAGCTTTAACAATCTTTAATGTCAATTGGCAGCCTAACTGGCTTCTAAAGTCAAAATCACAGCCTCCAATCAATTTCCTGCATTCCGTGTTTTCGCAGGTAATCGTTGGTTTTTGAAAAGTGTTTGCAACCATAAAAGCCCCGTGTTACCGACATTGGCGATGGATGAACAGTTTTTAGGATGAGATGCTTGGTGTCATCAATCAGCGATGCTTTGGCCTGTGCGTAATTCCCCCAAAGGATAAAAACTAAATGTACGCGCTGTTGGGCAAGTGCTTTTATTGCGGCATCAGTAAAAATTTCCCAGCCTTTATTCTGGTGAGAACCTGCCTGATGCGCCCTTACGGTGAGGGTTGCGTTGAGCATCAAAACGCCTTGTTTAGCCCATTTTTCAAGGTTGCCACTCGCAGGAATACTAAATCCGAGATCGCTGTTTAACTCTTTTAAAATATTTTGAAGCGAAGGAGGTTTTGCAATTCCTTCGG
>CAJATL010000290.1 GCA_903944895.1 uncultured Bacteroidota bacterium | reverse complement strand
TTTTTCTCTGGTCGTCTTTGCTTCATTATCAAATATTGACCAGAGTGTTAATACTCGTGCAAATATACTGATAATGAATCATTTATACAACAATTATTTTCCTTTCTATTTTAGTAAAGTAGAACTAAGGTTTTCCATGATTCGTTTGGCTTCTTCGATCCTGTATTGATTAGTAAAAGCATTGAAATTGCTGTTGTTGAATTGCTTTAAAGCTGCGGCAACAGCCCTTTGGGTGGTGTTAAGTTTTGCGGCCACATCATCAACGCGGAGTTTTGGGTCGAGATAAGGCTTTTCGTCATGGAAATATTGGATGAGATTTTCGATAAGCGGGTCACCTGCCGACATCAAAATATGTTGTTTAACCTCTCCTGAAGCATCTTTTTGCAAACCCACAGCAAGGTCTCTTCGCGCTTTTTCGTCCTCATATTTTTTCATCAGGACATTGTAGGCAAAGCTACGCTCGCGGTAAAGTGAGTATCCTTTCCATAAAAAAAACAGTAAAAGAATGGCAATTAAAAACAGCAGGAGAATAATGTAAGCTCTTGATTTTGAGATTTGTTTGTGGTGCATTACCTCCAGATTAAGCATTTTGTTTTCAGCTTCCTTTTTCTCGGTTTGATACCGGATTTCGAGTTCATGTAGGGCTACTTTCTTCTCCAAAGCCTGGGTTGAATCGTTGAATGTTTTGATTTCCATAGCGGTAAGGTAGGCATCTTTGAAATTCCCGGAATTTCTATAAACGATTTGTAAGCTTTTTTTCAGACGGTTCACAAAGGCTTTTTCACCTGTAGAATCGGCGTACTCAATCGCAATCTTACAAATCTCAATTGCTTTTCCATAATTTCCCATCCTGTTATTGGCCGAGGCAATTCCACTGTAAGCGCTAGCTACACCCTCGTATATTTTTTCGGCAAGACATTGCTCCAGAATTTCGTTGTAAACAATCAATGCCTGGTTGTATTTTTTTTGATCAGAATACAAATTTGCAATATTGTATCTGGCCGATAAAGCATCCTCACTGTCACCGGGCGTCGAAAGGGCAATAATACGTTGGTAACAATACATTGCGCTGTCGGGGAGCCGGTGCCGGTAGTAAACACCAAGATTGTTAAGTATGGTTCTCTCATAGCGTTTATCAGTAGTCATTAAAGCTGCTTTCAAGCCTAAACGGGTATAACGGAGTTCTTCTTCAGGGCTTCCGATTGCATTAAAAATATTGCCAATGCTCATGCATACATTGCATAATTCGGGCGCATTTTTTAAACTATCCTGAATTTTAAAGGCTTTAAGCTGATACTCCAATGCTTTGTTGTTTTCATTTTTAAACATTAAAAAATTACCATACCTGTTGTATGCTTCTGCTTTTAAATCATCATTGCCGAGTTCTTCAAAAAGCATGATTGATTCGAGAAGATGCTTTTCGGAAAGGTCATGTTTATCGAAAAGTTGTTCTAAAAACCCAAGTTGTAAGGCAACTTTCGCCTGAAAAAGTTTGTCTTCAACGACGCTCTCAGTCTGACGCGCATCTGACAACAAAAGAAGCGCAGAATCAAGCTGATCGTTTCGTGATAAGATGTTGGATTTCATTTCCAACAGTAAATACAAGGTATCGTTGCTTTTAAACCGCAGATTTTGCATCAGCTCCAATGCTTTGTTGGTCAAAATCAGGGCGCTGTCGTGATTACTGTCTTCATAAAAGGTGGCTTTGGAAAATGCCTGGTCAAAGGCTTTCTGGACGCTGATTTTCGTCTGATAAGCGTGGTCTGTCCTGTTGCAGGAAGGCATGACCACCGCAAAAAAAATCAAACAGCAAATTATAAAAATCGAAGCAGCATTTTTCTGGTTTTTCATTACATTAAAAAAATTAATGGCTGGCAAAGTTAGAATAATGCAGGCAGGTTCATTAACCTTGAATTTTATTATCGGTCATCAGGAATGTAAAACGAAAGCCCCGGAGTTTCCCAAAAAACTCCGGAGGCTTTCCAAAACCTACCAGGTCTTCAAGACCTTTGAGGTTTTATATCCAATTACTGTATCACCACCCACAAACCGTTATTTAACACTGGATTAGGATGAATTTGTAATCAACCTTATTTAAAGCAGAATTACAAATTCCGCTTAGCCCTGAGCTATGACGAACACTGATGAACTTCGGCTCCCCTTCTCCATATTGGGGAAGGGGCCGGGGGTTGGGGTTTTTGACCAGGCGCTGGGCGCTATTTGCATTACCACCCACAAAAACCGGATTACTACAATGAATTGGAATCATTTTCATAATCAACTTTCCTAAAGCAGAATTACAAATTCCGCTAAGCCCTGAGCTATGACGAACACTGATGAACTTCGGCTCCCCTTCTCCATATTGGGGAAGGGGCCGGGGGTTGGGGTTTTTGACCAGGCGCTGGGCGCTATTTACAATGCCGCCCACAAACCGGATTACAGCAATGAATTGGAATGAATCCCTGCTGGCGGACTGTCAGCGTTTATTCTTCTTTTTTCCGACGCTGCCGGATTTGTCAATTTCTTTTGTCTCATAAAAAAGCAATCAATTGGTTAAAAAGCAAACGATAAATTTGCCCAACACACGGTTTTATGGTGGATTTTTAAGCTTAACACAACCCATTGAAGCCTGATTTTGTCATAGCCCTGATTTTTTGAAGGCCCGAACTTAAAAATTTCCATCGCTGCGATGAGCGAAATCCATCGATGATATTTTAATGATTGTGCAGTTTTACACCACGCTTTATCACCTTCGAAATTTGAAAATACCGTTACACCAAAATACCGGAAAATGGCGCCAGAAGTTGCCCCGCACAGTTCATTTATCCGCCTTTAGTGTTGCGCGCTTCCCGTACTTAACACACATTGCTGTTTGGCTAAACCTTACCAGTGGATAAGGATGATTTTGACCGGTAAAAAATGCCTGTTGCCAACCTCAATTGTGCAATTGTCCTTAAAATTTAATGCACCCGGATTATAACAACATCCAAAGATATTCCTGCATTTAGCCTTTAAAATACTTGGTATTGTCGCATTTCCTCTTTAAATTCGCAACCTGTTTAATACAAGTTTTTAAACCATAAAAAACAACAATGCTTACAGTTCATCACATGCCGCTTAAAAACCAATTCCATACCGGGATCAGTTCAGTGTATGATAAAAGCCCTTTCCAAAACGAGCCAAAGCCCATAACCGCGCTTAACTTTTCCAATGGTTACAGCTATTTTGAGAACCAAAGTTTGATAAAGTGCTGTTTTTATAATGATACACCTGTGGATGTTTTTATCTTTGGAAATTAAAATTAATAGTCTGAAATTACACAATGGCAAAACAATCAAAAGAGAAAAACATCGAAGAAACCCTGTGGGACAGCGCCAACAAACTCCGTGGCAGCGTTGAACCATCCGAATACAAACACGTTGTGCTTGGACTAATATTCCTTAAATTCGCCAGCGATAAGTTTGAAGAGCGCAAACTCGAACTGATTGCTGAAGGCAAAGAACGATACTTGGATATGGTCGAATTTTACACCAGTCGGAATGTTTTCTACCTGCCCGAAATCTCCCGCTGGAGTTATTTAATCGGGAACGCCAAACAAGACGACATCGCCATAAAGATTGACACTGCCCTTTTTACGGTCGAGAAAAACAACCCTGCACTCAAAGGTGCGCTGCCCGATAACTATTATTCCCGGATGAATCTTGATGTCAGCAAATTAGCTTCTTTGCTCGATACCATAAACAATATTAACACTATCCGCGACAAGCAGCAGGACATTGTTGGCAGAGTGTATGAATACTTTCTGAGTAAGTTTGCCCTGGCCGAAGGCAAAGGCAAAGGAGAATTTTACACCCCCAAAAGCATTGTAAACCTGATAGCCGAAATGATTGAGCCCTACAAAGGAAAAATTTATGACCCTTGTTGCGGTTCCGGTGGTATGTTTGTGCAAAGCATGAAGTTTATCGAAAGCCATCACGGCAATAAAAAAGAAGTTGCCATTTACGGGCAGGAATACACCGCCACAACGTATAAGCTGGCCAAAATGAACCTCGCCATCCGTGGAATATCTGCAAACCTTGGCGATGTGCCCGAAAACACCTTCTTCCGCGACCAGCACAAAGACCTGAAAGCCGATTATGTAATGGCAAACCCACCGTTTAACCAAAAGCAATGGCGCGCCGACAACGAGCTCACCAGCGACCCGCGCTGGGCCGGTTATGATGTGCCGCCAACCGGAAACGCCAACTATGCCTGGATACTAAACATGGTGAGCAAGCTTAGCGAAAACGGCGTAGCAGGTTTTGTTCTTGCTAATGGCGCTTTGAGTGGCGATGGTACCGAAAAAGCCATTCGCCGTAAACTCATCGAAAACAATCTTGTCGAAGCCATTGTAGTGTTACCACAGGACATGTTTTATACAACCAATATCAGCGTTACCCTTTGGTTTTTGAATAAAAACAAGAAAGCCAGAACCATCGAACAAAACGGAATAATTAAAAAATACCGCAACCGTGAAAGGGAAATCCTTTTTATGGATTTACGGCAGGTTGGTATTCCATTTGAGAAAAAGTTCATTCAGTTTTCTGATGATAATATCAAACAAGTAACCGATACTTTCCACAATTGGCAACAAGTTGGTTTTGAAAACACCTATCATAATACCCCGGAGTTTTGTTACAGCGCTTCCTTTGAAGAAGTACAGAAGAAGGATTTCTCACTGGTACCCAGTAAATACATTGAGTTTGTAAACCGCGACGAAAACATTGACTTTGACGAAAAGATGCAAAGTTTACAAACCGAATTTGCCGAACTGTTGAAAGCCGAAGAACAATCCAGAATTGATTTACTAACCGTTTTTAAAGAACTGGGTTATGAGATCAAATTATAAAAGGATTGGAAACCATATTCGTGAAGTAAATATTCGAAACAGGGAATTAACAGCAACAAAGTTGTTAGGAATTAACATTGACAAATACTATATGCCTTCGGTTGCAAATATTGTGGGCACCGATATGACAGCTTACAAAGTAGTAAAGCGTGGACAATTTGCCTGTAACAGAATGCACGTGGGGCGTGATTATAGATTACCGGTTGCATTATCAAAAAGCGAAGAAGATTTTATTGTTTCGCCTGCCTATGATGTTTTTGAAATCATTGATGAAAATGCTCTTTTGCCAGAATACTTGATGATGTGGTTTAGTAGGATTGAATTTGACAGAAATGCCTGGTTTTATACTGATGCAGATGTTCGTGGTGGTTTGCCTTGGAAATCTTTTTGCGATATGCAATTACCCATTCCCCACCCAAACAAACAAAGAGAAATCATAAAAGAATACAACACCATTGTAAATCGCATTGCGCTCAACAACCAACTCATCCAAAAGCTGGAAGAAAAAGCCCAGGCCATTTACAAACAATGGTTTGTCGATTTTGAGTTTCCTGATGAAGATGGGAAGCCATATAAATCGAGTGGTGGGGAGATGGTTGAAAGTGAGTTGGGGAAAATTCCGATTGGATGGGAAATGAAGCCTTTTACACAAGTTTTTAAACTTAGTGGTGGTGGTACACCTGATACAACTAACGAAAAGTATTGGGGCAATGAAATTCCTTTTTTCGCGCCCCCCGATGTAACAAATAGTTACTATACAATCAGGACAGAAAAAAGTATAACTAAGTCAGGTTTGAAAAATTGTAGTAGTAAGCTATATCAAAAGAATACAATATTCGTAACAGCAAGAGGAACTGTCGGAGCAATTGCAATTGCAGGAAGTGATATGGCAATGAATCAAAGTTGTTATGCATTTACTGATACAAAAAGAAATTCAAAATATTTTGCTCATCAAATGATTGTTGACACGATTGGCAGACTAAAGAATGAGGCAACAGGTGCTGTATTCAGTGCATTAGTTACCCGTGATTTTGACAGCCAGATTGTACTTGAGCCAGGTGAAAATTCAATCATAAAATTTGATATTACTGTGAAAGGAATTTATGAATCAATATTAAATACAGTAAAAGAGAATTTGCTTTTAGCTGAAATAAAAGAAGTCCTACTCTCAAAACTTGCAACCATGGAAAATTTAGAATTAATACAATTACATGCAGAATGCAATGTTGAAAATAGCATAATAAACTAATTATAAAATTTCTTAATCAAATAAATATATTATGAGTGATCAAAAATTAATGCGATACAGATATCAATTACTCAATATCAAGCTACAAACGCATAAGACAGATGTTGAGAAAGAGAATGCTTATTCATCGTTAATAAAAAACATGAAAGAGCTTAGGCTTCATAGTGCAGTTTCAAAAGATAAGCACATTACTATCTATAACTTTTACGAAAGAACTATAGAAAATACTGATGCAAAATATCTTTATGGGTATATTGGTAAAGGTTTGTGTTTTGATAAAGAAATGATAACAAATATAGACCTTTCACAATCAGAAAATCTCGAATCAAAAGTCCAAGTTCAAAAAGACTTACTAATAAATGCAGAGCTAACAACTTACATTTTTGTTCCATCTGTCCATAAATTCTGTATTATACTTAATAACTCAATAAATGCCAATCAAGTCCATAAATTTTTTAAGAATAGTCTGGGTTTTGTTACCGATAAAGACGATATTTGGAATATTGATATTGTAAAAGATCCAAAGATCACTGATGACATTTTAAGTGCTTTTGCTATCCATTCTCTTAACTATTCAATTTCTTATACTAATGATGATCCAAATAAATCAATTGATAAATTATTTGATCAAAGGCTAAAACGTTTAAATATTGGCAATATCGATGTAAATATGCAATCTGACAACACAGGAAGTTTCAATATTAAAGAAGAAGATGAATTAATTCAAGGAGGAATATTATTGGCTGAACAAAATGGTCAAATTAATGAGGTTGTCATTACAAGACATGAGGGTGAAAAAAGAGTCAAGTTGTCGAATCAACAAAAGCCAGCAACCTTTGAAATAGAGGCTTTTGAGTTAGATTATATGAAAATTATTGTTCAAAACATAATTAAGTTATTTACAAACCACGATCATGATTGATGAGAAAAAAATAAAAGACCATCATAAAAGAGGTTTTAAAGCTTTGTTTTCAATATTTACAGATGATAAAAAGTTATTAAAGAGTTTTCAATTTTGGATTGCAATTGCAATAAGTGTTTCATCAATATCATTTATTAGTATTTTAGATGTAAATACCTTCAAGGTATTGATTCAACTCACTAATACAATAATTGGAGTTGTACCAAATATTCTTGGGTTTAATCTTGGTGCTTATGTTATTATTACAAGTTTAAGTTCTGATAAGATTATTAATGAACTATCTGAAAATACTGATTCAGATTACACTACTTTTCAACAATTAAGTAGTGTTTTTGCATGGAGTATATTAATTCAATCAATTACACTTATTGTTGCATTTCTATTCTCGTTTGTAATTTCATTTGAATTAGATTTCCGTTACAGTAATTCGATCAACCTTGTTGCATTATCAGTTTTGCTTCCCTTTTCTATTTATTCAATATTATTGATTTATAGAGTTGTCATGAACGTATTTGCGATTAGTCAAGTAATTCATTTTTTTACTATCATTTTTAAACTCGAAAACAAAAAGGATGACAATGATTATCAAGGGTAACTTTAAACTAATTTGGGTCGCAATCCATAATATTGGTAATAAATTAAATAATGAAGGATTTAAATTATCAAAATCATTGCTAGTAACCAGCGAAAACATTAATGGTTTATTATCAAGCTACTTTCTTACTCCGTTCAAATCTGAAGAGTATTTCAACTTTTGTCATGAAAACGACTTAAAATACAATGAAGTTTATGGATTTGTTTCCGGAATTTTCGATAACCCTGAAACTTTGCTTGAACAATCCATCAACCTTGCCAAACACCTGTACGAAAAAAGCACCCACCCCAAAATAAAAGGCGGCGAGTTTTACACGGTTTATTTTAAAGATTGTATCCTCGATGGCGAAACAGTAGATGCGATCGGGCTTTTTAAATCAGAAAACAAAGACACATTTTTAAAGGTATTCCCTACCAACGAAGGCTTTGGCATCGAAAGCGAAAAAGGAATCAACATCAACAAACTCGACAAAGGCTGCCTGATATTCAACACCGAAAAAGAAAATGGATATGTTGTGGCCGTGGTCGACAACACCAACAAAGGCGCCGAAGCCCAGTACTGGATTGACGACTTTTTGCATGTACGGCAGCGCAAAGACGAATACTACAACACACAAAATGTGCTTACAATGACCAAAAACTTTGTAACACACGAACTTCCCCAGCACTTTGAAGTCACCAAAGCCGACCAGGTTGATTTGCTCAATAAATCGGTGAAGTTCTTCAAAGAAAACGAGAACTTCGACATGCTCGAATTCAGCAACGAAGTAATGGCCAACCCCGATGTTATCGCCACCTTCAACCAGTTTAAAACATCCTTTCAACAGGAGCGCGACCTCGACATTGCCGAAAACTTTAGCATTTCCGAAAGCGCCGTTAAAAAACAGGCAAGAGTGTTTAAAAGCGTCATCAAACTTGATAAAAACTTCCACATCTACATTCATGGCCACCGTGAACTCATCGAACAAGGCACCGACGAACAAGGCAGAAAGTTTTACAAAATCTATTATCAGGAGGAAATGTAGAAATGATAACAAACCCAAAAATCAAAGCAAAAATTCACGAAGTCAAAACAAAGACAGGATGCAACCACGAAGTGGTTAAACCTGAATAACCCCGGATAAAATCCGGGGCGTAGAGCGAAAAATACCGATCCTAACCACGAAGTGGTTAAGCTTGAGTAGCCCCGAATGAAATTCAGGGATAAGAAAAGACGAAATCGCACAAAAACAACCACGAAGTGGTTGAACACAAATAACCCCGGATAAAATCCGGGGCGTAGAGCGAAAATACCGATCCCAACCACGAAGTGGTTAAACTTGAGTAGCCCCGAATGAAATTCGGGGAAAAGAAAATACGAAAACACACCATAACAACCACGAAGTGGTTGAACACAAATAACCCCGGATAAAATCCGGGGAAAATGCGTAAAGGATAGTCACAACCACTAAGTGGTTGAACATAAAAAAGTATCAACATGAGCACCTTCACCCAAATCTTGTATCAAATTGTTTTTAGCACCAAGCACCACGAGAAAACATTAACCAAAGAACACCGCGCAGAGCTTTTTAAATGTATGTGGGGGATTTTGAAAAACAAAAACTGTCACCTCTATCAAATAAATGGAGTAGAAGACCACCTTCATATCATCACCAGTCTTCATCCCTCGGTGGCTTTAGCCTCATTGGTAAAGGACATCAAATTGGGGAGCACAAGCTTTATTAAAGAGAAACAGCTATTTCACCACTTTAACGGGTGGCAGGATGGGTATGCAGCCTTTACCTATTCTATCGAAGCAAAGAATAATTTGATCGAATATGTTAAGAATCAGGAAGCACATCATCACACTAAAACATTTAAGGAGGAACTGATAGAATTATTAATTGAGCATGGGGTGGAATATGATGAAAAATATTTGGAATAGAATTGTTCAACCCTTTCAGGGTTAGGGGGAGATCACGCCCGCATTTTCTCCGTGTTTCACACGGAGTTATTCAAGTTAAAGCCCTTCGGGCTTTTTAGTACCTCGGAAGAATTATAAAATAGGAAAAAGTAAAGTGAATAGATAAAACAATCCCAACCACGAAGTGATTAAACCTGATCCCCGAATTTCATTCGGGGATCAGAAAAGAACGAAATCGCACAAAACAACCACGAAGTGGTTAAACTTAAATAGCCCCGAATGAAATCCGGGGAAAAGAAAATACGAAAACACACCATAACAACCACTAAGTGGTTAAACACGAGTAACCCCGAATGAAATCCGGGGATCAGAAAAGAACGAAATCGCACAAAACAACCACGAAGTGGTTAAACTTAAATAGCCCCGAATGAAATCCGGGGAAAAGAAAAGACGAAAACACACCATAACAACCACTAAGTGGTTGAACACAAATAACCCAAAATGAAATTTAGAGAGTGAGCGAAAAAGAACGATTCCAACCACGAAGTGGTTAAACCTGAATAGCCCCGAATGAAATTTGGGGAATAAATGGAAGGTCACGGTACCAAACACGAAGTGGTTAAACTTGAATAGCCCCGAATGAAATTCGGGGAAAAGAAAAGTCGAAAACACAACATAACAACCACGAAGTGGTTGAACACAAACAACCCCGGATAAAATCCGGAAAAAAAAAGGAAAGAAATAAACCCAACCACGAAGTGGTTGAACAACAACAAAGTATATGAAATTTAACGAAGAAACATTAGAACAAGCTGTAGTCGAATTATTCAAAGACAATGGTATTAACCATTTTCATGGCGATACCATTCACAAAGAAATGAGTGATGTTTTGCTTCGTGACGATTTGAAACAGTTTTTGCTCAATCAATATGCCGATGACGACATTACCCTGCAGGAAATTGATGGCATCATCCGAAAATTAGACCTGTTCCCGAGTTCAGCTTTGTATGAAAGCAACAAAGCCATCATGAAAATGATTGCGGACGGTTTTACTTTGAAACGAGAAGATAGGAACAAGAAAGACCTTTTTATCCATCTGATAGATTTCACAAAATCCGGCGTTCAACAAAAGGAGATTGCCTTTAACGAACTGCCATTGGCAGCTGAGCCCGGAATACATTACCAAACCAAGGACAACAATATTTATAAAATAGTAAATCAACTCGAAATAACCGGTTATGAAAGGCGAATACCCGATGGAATTGTTTACATCAACGGATTGCCTTTGGTGGTCATCGAGTTTAAGAGTGCAATAAAAGAAAACACCACCATCAGAAATGCCTACACCCAATTAACCGTTCGCTATCGCCGGGATATTCCTGAGCTGTTCAAATACAATGCTTTTTGTGTTATTAGCGATGGTGTAAATAATAAGATGGGTTCTCTTTTTGCACCTTACGATTTCTTCTATACCTGGCGAAAAGTAAATCCCGAAGATGAGGCCGTTGATGGTATCAATTCGCTTTATAGCATGGTAAAAGGCTTGTTTAACAAACAGCGCTTGTGCGATGTAGTGCGCAACTTTATCTATTTTCCCGACACCGCCAAAGACGATATAAAAATTGTTTGTCGCTATCCTCAATATTATGCCGCCATTAAATTGTTTGAAAGCATCAAATTCAATATGCGGCCTCAAGGAAGTGGAAAAGGTGGCACCTATTTCGGGGCAACGGGTTGTGGTAAAAGTTTTACCATGTTATTTCTAACCCGGCTCCTGATGAAAAGCCCACACTTCGCCAGTCCTACCATTGTATTGATTACCGACCGGACGGATTTGGACGACCAACTCTCCGAACAATTTACCAATGCCAAAAGTTTTATAGGCGACGAAAATGTAATCAGTGTCGAAACCCGTGCAGAACTAAAAACATTATTACAAAACAGAAACAGCGGTGGCGTTTTTCTGACTACTATTCACAAGTTTACGGAAAGCACCGAGCTGCTTACAAACCGCCCGAATGTAATTTGTATTTCCGACGAAGCACACCGTTCACAAATCAACCTCGACCAGAAATTAAAAATTAACGACCAGGGTGTAACCAGGAAATTTGGCTTCGCCAAATACCTTCACGATTCTTTACCCAATGCCACCTATGTAGGCTTTACAGGAACACCAATTGATGCTACAATGGATGTATTTGGGGAGGTTGCTGATGCTTACACCATGAAGGAATCGGTTGATGATAAAATAACTGTTCGGATTGTTTATGAGGGCAGGGCAGCCAAAGTTCTTTTGAACGATGAAAAGCTGAAAGAAATTGAAGAGTACTATAAAAAGTGTGCAGTAGAAGGAACCAATGAATACCAGATCGAAGAAAGTAAAAAAGCAGTTACCCAAATGGAAGTTATTTTGGGCGACCCCAAACGCTTAAAGTTATTAGCCAATGATTTTATTGAGCATTACGAAAAGAGAATTGAAGAAGGAGCAAGTGTACTTGGTAAAGTAATGCTTGTATCGTCAAGCCGCACAATAGCCTATGATTTATACAAAGAAATCATTGCTTTGCGTCCGCAATGGGCTGAAGTAAAAGAATGTGATGATGGTGCAATATTGACCGAAGAAGAAAAGAAAAAACTAAAGCCAATCGAAAAAATTAAAATGGTAATGACCCGCAGTCAGGACGACCCTAAGGTGTTGTATGATTTGCTTGGCACAAAGGATTACAGGAAAGAACTCGACCGGCAGTTTAAAAATGCAAAATCCAACTTCAAAATTGCCATTGTGGTTGATATGTGGGTAACTGGGTTTGATGTTCCATTCTTGGAATCTATTTACATTGATAAACCACTCCAACAACATACACTTATTCAAACCATTTCAAGGGTAAACCGCGTTTACGAAGGTAAAGAAATGGGTTTGGTGGTTGATTACATCGGCATCAAGAGTAATATGAATATTGCGTTGGCCAGGTACAGCAAAGTAAGAGATAATGATTTTGAAGATATTGCCAAAGCCGTTGTAATAGTAAAAGACCAAATGGATTTGTTGGAAAAATTGTTTCATCATTTCGATACTTCCCTTTACTTTAGTGGTCGGCCTTTACAAAAATTAGAGTGTTTGAATCGCGCTGCCGAATATGCACAACTTACCGATGAACTCGAAAAGCGATTTGTTGCCATAACCAAAAGATTACGTTCTGCGTACGATTTGTGTTGTTCCAGTGAAGAAATTGACGAGGACGAACGAGACCATATCCATTTTTACTTTGCTATAAAAGCTATTATCCACAAACTTACAAAGGGTGATGCACCAGATGCTGCACAGATGAATGACCGGGTAAGGTTAATGATTCAGGAAGCCCTGATCAGTGATGGGGTGGAGGAAATATTTAAACTGGATAAAAATGATCCCAAGAATAACGTGGATATTTTCAGCGATGAGTATCTTGCTAAGATTGATAAAATTACGTTGCCAAATACAAAAATTAAACTACTTCAAAAGCTTTTAGCCAAAGCCATCGAAGAATATAAAAGAACAAATAGGATCAAAGGTGTCGATTTTTCAAAACGGCTCAAAGCGCTTGTTGATATTTACAACGAACGAAAAGATTTTGATGTGTTCCAAAGCCATGTGTTAGACGATGTTGCTGAACAGTTCGCTAATCTGTTTAAAGATTTGCAAGCCGAGCGAAACTCATTCGTTGACTTAGGAATTGACTTTGAAGAAAAAGCTTTTTACGACATCCTGAAAGCCATAGCCCATAAATACGACTTTGAGTACCCCGAAGACAAACTCATTGCACTCTCGCAGGCAGTGAAAATTGTTGTTGACGATAAAGCCAAATACACCGATTGGTCGAATCGTTACGACATCAAAGCGGAATTGAAAATGGATTTGATAATCGTTCTTGCAGAGCATGGATATCCACCGGTTCCGAAAGACGAGGTTTTTAAAGAGATTTTTGAACAGGCAGAGAATTTTAAAAAGTACATGAAAGACTAACAAGCCAGTTGGTTTTAAAGGATGTATGTTTTGTTTTCATTTCATATTTCGGTGCGCTGCACCTCCAAAACCACGATTATCATTTTTGGCTATCAATATTACGCCACGCTGTGGCTTGCCTTGCGTGTTTATGATGCACCGCATTACAGGTGCAGCGCACCATAATGTTTGTAGCAACTAAGCTCACACACCATTTAAAAGCTGCATCAACTCCACATCAAAAATATTTGCAGTATATTTGGACGATAATAAGAAAGTCTTTAATGGATTGCATTCTTCTTTCGAAATTCAGTGTTTTTTAAACAAGAGTCATCAATTACGTAATAAATACTCAATTTTTAAACCAAAACAAATCAACACTTTATGAACAGAACATTAAACATCACAGGAAAAGGTAACGTATCGGTAAAACCGGATATAATTATCCTCAGTTTTGAGATTGATCTTATCGAAATGGAATATGGCGCTACCGTTGACAAATTGAATGAGCGCGTTGAATCACTTCGGAAAATAATAGTCGGTAATGGCATTCCAAAAGACAATATTAAAACAAAAGTATTCAGCATTAGCACCGAAACAGAATGGGATAAAAAGAAGGAAACCCGTGTGTTTGTAGGCTT
>CAJATL010000289.1 GCA_903944895.1 uncultured Bacteroidota bacterium | reverse complement strand
GGCTGTTGGTAATCGCCATCAACTTTGCAACACAAAAAGAAGTTGACCTTTGCATGGAACATATCCGCATTAGGCACAGACAAAGACAACTGGATATTGACAGGTATTATTGACAAAAGTTATTTTAGTAAAGTAGAATTAGTGACTAAATCATAAACAAATATTAAATTGAGAGGAGAATCCAAATCTTTCCTTATGTCAGTTGTTCCACCATAAATTAAATATCTTCTATCTGGAGAAATAATAGGAGTTATTAAATATGAACTGCTTATTGATAATTTTGAAAACTGCTTTGTCATTAAATTATAAGACCATATTCCTTCATTTTCAGTTGCACTTCCAAAAACCAATGCTTCAAGATAAACAATTTCTTTTTCGTTGCCCCATGCGATTGGATTAAACGCATAATTTGAGTCAGGGCCATTGTCTTGGGTAAAAATAATTTCCTTAATATTTCTTATTGTATCAAAAGAACATAAATTGAAGGAAGAATTATTCATATTTCTTTCAACAAATATCCAAGTATCGCTTTCAGTTGATTGTAATGCTGAATAGAAGGCCATGCCATCACTAAACTTCATTTCATCCAAAACCACTCTAGGCATAGTGCTGTAGGTAAAGTATGTTGAAGTATTTAACATTTTATTCTGTTTTATTGTGATGTCTTCACCAATAGAGGAAAAAATACCCTCGGTATTTGAGAGGTATAAAGTATTGTTTTTATGAAATGCAAACTTACTTTGTCCTACCACAGACTGGATAGTCAGAACGAGAATTAAAGAAACAATGGAAAGCGATTTTTTCATAATAGTAAATTATTAAATTGTGTTTTTTTTTTCGTTATTTGAAATCTTTTTTGGGTGTCATAATTTCTGAAAATGTGTTGCACACCAATATTATCAGACAAAGATTAGCGCGTTTCTTTTGCATTTTGCAAAGCGATTTGTAAAACCCTTAATAGCGGAATTTTTATGTAGTGTAATGTCATTTCTTGCTGGTAGTGCAAAAATTCCGGCTTCGTAAGTGAGGTTGAAATGCTCAGCGGTTGTTTTTTGTTGTTGAAGGTTATCGGATATTCCAACCTGTGGATTCAGATTTACTAACAGAAAGCCTTGTTGTCTTTCGCAATAATTCCCATTCGAAGGAACAGTAATCATAATTGCAACTGCCGAATGAGCTGCCAGGTTTGTAAAAATCAGAAAAACTAAAAATTTCAGGTGTAAAAAATCTTTCATTTACGTTGCATTTTAATAATAGTTTCGATTATAAAAAGTGAAAGCGAATTTTGGTTAAAAGTAGCATTGAATATTGGTAATTCAAAATACAATTGTAAAATTGGTCCTTTTTGCGAAATCCGGAAAAATCAAAAATGTACGATATCTTGAAGGAACGTATGCTTATATCGAAGGAACGTGTTTTTGCGTTTGGCGAAATTTGTTTTGATTCCAAATAATTTGGGAGAATAAATCAGGAAAATTGAAGTCATTTTACCATAAAGCTGAGCATCTTTTAGTACAATAAATATTCTTTGTCTTGGGAATATTTAATATTCAAAAAAGCCCCCATTTATCAATGGGATACTATTTTCAGAGAGCAACAATCTATTTTACTTCCCCCCAACCTCCACCACCCCACGAAAGCAACTGTCCGAAATGTTTTCAGGCTTGAGTTTGCCGGCCAGAACAGCTTCATTGATAAAACACAGGTAGCCGTAAAGTTTTTTGTTACCGGTATTTTCTGGCAAAATAATATGAGCCTGTCCTTCGGCTCTTCTGCCGGCGTTGGTAAATGAGACAACGTATTTTGTTGTGGGATTAAAAAGTAATACAACTACAATATCGGAATCTTTGGCTCCTTTTGCTCCGGCAACGTTTTCCTATGTAATGGTAATTTCATTTGTTCCGGCTTGCTGCATCGTTGTAATCGGAGTTCCAGGCAAATTGCCCTTGCTTGGCCGTGCAGCAGAAAAGCCAATGTTCAATGATGATTTTATCCAAAACAATTGCAGGTCAGGAATCCATTATTCTAATTTTTGCAGAAAACAATGACTCATGAAAAGGTTTTTTAATGTTACCGGCTTGTGCAATCCCACCGACCATTTTATGGTTGACCCGCTGCGTGGCTTGAATAAAACGATAATGGACCTGATTGAAAATAAGTATTATTTCACAATTCACGCCCCGCGCCAAACCGGCAAAACCACTCTGCTGCGTGCTTTGATGAACCAAATAAACGCCGAAGGCACCCGGATATGTTTGTATTTTTCGGTCGAAACAGCCGGTTATCGAAGTATCACCGTTGATGATGCCAATAAAAATATCAACAGGGCCATCATTGAATCTGCCAAATCCTTTTTACCCGAGGAATATTGGCCCAAACATTTTGACAGGGCAGCCGGAATGTCGTTCAAGGACTTTGTGACCCAGTGG
>CAJATL010000288.1 GCA_903944895.1 uncultured Bacteroidota bacterium | reverse complement strand
TTGACCCGGCAGTAAACACAATGGAACCTGTTCCGCTTGATGAACCAATGATATTACCCGCTACCGTACCACATTCGAAATTTCCCCACAACATTGAAATCGCCGTAAATTGGCTTGCACCAGTAATCGTCCACGAAATATTCTTTATGGTGTTGCCCTGTACACTGTTGTTACCGGTGGAAGATATGTATATCCCATTAAATTTTACGTTTCCAACCGAAGCATGCGTTAGCGCTGTACCGCCGCATTGTGGGGCTGAGCCACCTATATAATTGTTATTTACAGTCATGTTTGAGACCACACCCGAAATGGAAATGCCCTCACCCCCAGTAGAACAGGCGTTCAGGTTTTCATTATTATACATGCTGTTGCCAATAAAGGACCAGTCGGAATTGTAATTATCCAGTTTGATAAAAGCGCTATATGAAGTGCTTTTCCACACATTATAAATATTATTGTACCTGATGATGTTGCCGGAGTTATATACAGTAGTGCTCCCTGCTGAATAAATTGCGTTGCAGGTTAAACCGGCAGTAGTTGATGTAATGTTATTGTATTCAATGATATTGGTATTGTTTCCTACCCCTGAATATTCAATGTAAAAATGAATAACGCCTCCGTATGTCGAACCTTGCATAGAACCTTTAAGGGTACAATAACGGATGGTATTGTTTGTAGCGCCTTTATAAAAAGCTATGGCCTGCCGTGTGTCATTGGTGATCGTAAGATCGCTGGTGGTTCCTTGTCTGTTTAACCTGCCATCAATGGTTACGTTGTCAGCTCCGTAAAGAAAAATAACTGGGTTGGCTAAATTGCCATAAATGGTTTTGCCACTCACGGTAGGATAAATGGTTACAGATGAATAATTGGCTATAAAACCAGGGTTTCCTGTGCCACTTGCAGAAAGGGAAGCTGATAATGTTTCGGTCGTATTGTCAATAATCTGAAGCGTAATATTCCCTGTTAATGCTCCCGTGTTGATGGCATCAAATGCAGCCATCAGGGTTGCATAATTGGCGCCGGTGGCACCTACGGTTTTGGTTTCGTTTACCGCCTGTGCAGTTTGCACAAACACCATGGCAGCAAGCGCCACGGTAAGCAGAAAAGTAGTGATGTTTTTCATGATATAAAATTTAAATTTGAAATAGAAAATTATTTTAAATGAAAGTTGAATTTAAAATCCTGCAAATGTTTCTTTAAGAAAGTCTTTAAGCAATTTTGAGTGATAGGCTTGATGGGTGTGTCTGATTTTTCGTCGATAGTATGAAGGATTTCGAAAGATTGATAACCTTTTACATCCGATTCCTTAATATTGATGTCGGCAACCTGATCCGACAAAGAACCATCCCTGAAGCATTGGATGAATTTTTCCAGGTTTTCGTCCTCACCTTCGGCCTCAACAACGATTTCGGTGGCGCTGCTGTACTTCGCAAATCCTTTAATCTGATGCTTGTAAGCGAGGTGCATGGATCTAAACCGGAGTCCTTCACCTTGTATTTGACCTGAAATTTTAATTTGAAAGCATTTCATAATTTTTGAATAATGACCGGGCAAAGGTGTGTTCATATCATCCAAAATGATGTTTCAAAAAGGAACTTTGTACTTTCAAAAAGGAACTATTTATTTTCAAAAAAGAACCTTGTTCTTTCAAAAAAGAACTTTTCATTATCAAAAAAGAACTTTTATTTCAAAAAAGAACCTGAAACAGTTTTTTGGGTTACTTTCGCTTATGGCTAATTTGATCAAAATGAAGATGAAATACAACATATTCAGCATTTTACAATTCACTTTTTGCTTTTTTTTGCTTGTTTCAGAACCTGTGTGGTCACAACAGCCGGTTTCTGATTCAATGGTGGAGCAATTGATGAATCAATTCAGGTATCAGGATGCGTCCCGGTTAATCCTTGAACGGGTAAAAAGCCTTCCCAAAACGGATGCCGACTTAAAGCTTTATTACCATAACAAGCTGAGTGCGGCTCAGTTAAGGCTTCGAAATATTGATACAGCCATGATTGTCGCCAGGGAATCTCTTCGTCTGTCCCGCTTTTCCTCCGATTCAGCCCTGATTGTTGAGGCCCTGAAAACCGCAGCTTACGCCTACAACAATGCCGGCGACCTTGACAGCGCAATGTTTTTTACCATTAATATCCTGAATTTTGCTGAACGGCATCAGGATGATAAAATGAAAAGAAACGCCCTTATGTCTCTTGCCACGATTCTTGCCCAAAACAAGCGCTACCACGAAGCGCTTGATTACCACAGGAAGGCCAACGATCTGACGATCAAATTGAATGACAGCATTAATTTTCCGATGACTCAATATAATATTGGACTTTCATACCTTAACCTGAAACAAACCGATAGTTGCCTGTTTTATCTCAACCTGGCTTCACATAAGGCAAAAAGTAATAATTTTAATGACCTTTTGATTTACATTTATGGGACCTTTTCTGATTGTTACCTTTTGCTGAAAAACGAAACCGAAAGCCGGAAATATCTGCTTATGGCCAATGAAATTGCAGAAAAAATTGGAAATCAACAGTTCCAGGCAATGTATTTAAGCAATCTGACTCAGGCTTCTCTTGATTCGAAAAATTACACTGAAGCAGTATTTTATGGGCAAAAAGCCATCGCTAAGCTGAAAATCTCTCCATACCCTGTGCTTCAGGTAAAGGTAGATTCGATGATGTATGTGGCAAACAAAAATTTGGGGAACACCACTGAAGCGCTTTCCTACCTGGAATCATTTCTTAAGATAAAAGAGGAAATCGTGAATGAAAAACAGCGCGGGAAACTGAATGATCTGGTTATCAAATTCGAAGTTGCCGAAAAGGATCTGATTATTGCCAATCAAAAACTTGAACTCGTAAAAAAGCAGCGAAATCAGCAAAGACTGATGATTGCTTTTATTTTCATCCTTTTGGGACTGTCAGGATTTGTTGCCTACGAAATCAGGTCGCGGCAATTCAGAAAAGAATTATTCCGTAAGGAGAAATACCTCGATACCCAAATTGAAGAAATGCGCGATTGGATACAATGGAAACAGAACAAGGATTTGCAAAAAATTGTTGTCTCTGCATTAGCTGACACTCATCAGGAGATCATCATACCGGAATCAGAGAAAACCCTGGCATACAAGGCGCTGTTTGCCGAATTGCGTGAAATCTTTGAACAACAGAAATTATACCTCGACCCGGAAGTGAATCTGGCATCTGTGATTAAAATCCTTGGTACCAATAAAAAATACCTGTACGAAGCTATCAGCAAATCGGGCGACGACAACTTCAGGAATTTTATCAACCGTTACCGGGTTGACGAAGCAAAAAGGATCATCGAACAGAAAATCCGGATGAAGGAGGAATCGAATCTTTCTGAAATATATGCATCTGCAGGGTTCAACTCAGCGGTTTCTTTTTATCGGGCCTTTAAGCTTGTTACCGGCCTGGCACCCAAAGAGTATGCAAGTGAGGTAAGAAGAATTGCTTCTGATAAAAACGCAGGGAAGTGATAAGCCTGGCGCACCGACAATTTGTTCCAGATATGTCAGTTTAAGAAGAAAAGCCCCCGGAGTTTCCCAAAAAACTCCGGGGGCTTTCTTAAACCTGCTTTTCTACTTTTTTAGACGCTGTCAGGTGCTGCGCACGCTGACAGGTCGGTTACTTCCCAAAACCTGTCAGCGTCGTAAGACCTGACAGCGTTTTAAAATTACTGGATCACCAACCTTTTAACAACCACATTTTCCGCATTCTCAATCCTCAAAATATAAACACCAGGTTGTAAATCCTGAACGTCTAACTGGGTCTGAATTCCGGTTATGGTAAAGGTTTTTACCAGTTTGCCTTCGGCAGAAATCTGGCAGGCGTTGAAACCTGAACCACATAACCTCACCTACACCGATTTCTCAATGAAACACCAATTCCCCACACCAGCAGCTATCCGAAATATGCTCCACCTTCATTTTAGCACCGATAAACTCTTGAGTGATAAAACTAAGATAGCCAGTCACCGTATTACCCTTCTGTTCATCCGGTAATTTAATCGTTACCATGCCATCCGAACGTTTTCCCGCATCCCACGACCAGTAACAATAACCGGTTGATGGGAAAAACAACAAAACAGCCACCACATCATCCCCATTCGCTTTTCGGCTTTTGCTTTTACATTCCCACTTCACACACACAGCATTTTCCCCATCCCGAAGTAAGCTTGCACTTTTTGTACCAGGCAAATTCCCGCGGCTTACCCGCGAATTCACATAATCCAGCGCAATGTCAGGATAATCCCCTTTTAATGCAAATTGCAGATTGTACGACACCGCCGCATTGTATGCTGACCTCCCAACAGCCAGGCCCCCAAATCCAACCTTGATAAACGGGAGTATCGGCCGCAGAAACTGTTGAATCATCGCGAATCGCATCCGTTGTGCCAACTGTTTTTCGGTGTTGGGATGATTCACCTTTTCGGGAAGCGATCGTAAATACGTCTTACCGTATCGCTTGCAAACTACAACATCACCAATCCGGCCTGAAACCTTTAATAATTTGCCGCTAATTAACCTTGCCATAATAGTTTTAGATTAATATTCAAACACCATCAAAATTAAGAAGAAAAAAACTCATTCAGTATCCAAATTCACGGTTGTTCAATAAATGATCCTTACCTCTTCAACTTAAAATCAGTCGCCACCGGTTAACCTGTCAGCGTCGTTAGACCTGACAGCGTTAAAACAACAACAATTAAATTCTTCCCTCTCTTATCAAACCAGATACAGCATTATTCATAACCCTGCTCACCTCCCTGTTAAAACGACCGTCTTAAATTTACGCGCAAAAATAACGTTTCCGCCATAACGATCACCATTGCAATTTACCCCATAAAAAACCATTCCCCCATTCATTTCATTTTATTACAAACAAACCTTGCTATTCACAAAAATCAAACTTAGCTTTGCCACTTCATTAAAAATAACGTTCATCAATTAATCCGCCCCAATGCTTACAGTTCATCAAATGGCGCTTAGAAACCTCTTCCTTACCGGGATCAGTTCCGGGTATGATAAAAATGCTTACCAAAACGAGCCAAATCCTATCACCACCCTTGGTTTTACCGGTGATTGTGTGGTTGTTGGTTCCAAAAAAGAAAGTTCCAACAAGCCAGTTACTGCTTTTACCGGAACCGAAATTCTAAACTATTCTTCAACAAAACCTGGTGTTGGGTTGGTACCTTGTGCCCGGGGTTTTTATTCCATCATTGATAATTTTGAAATTGAAACGGCAAGAAGTAACAAGTTTTTGCAGCTATTTACATGTTATGTGCGAGCCTGTAGGACAGAACCAACTTTGACAGACAAAATTAAAAAGTGAAAAGACAAAAATGTTAAACCAAGAAAATATATACCAACTCATTTTTAAAGAGCAATGGACGGAAATTCTAAATTTGCTTTATACTAAAAAAAAGGAAATTTCTAGCGACACATTATTGCAACAAGCTGCAGCGATTTTTGAACAAGAGTTTTTTAAGAAAATTATCGACTACCCAATTCAACAAAAAGATATTGAAGATAATCTTGATACTTTATACATTCTTAACCACGGAAAATTTTACCGACTTGCAAACGACAATTACCGAACCCTTATCATTGAACTAGTAAAACGGAAAACGCTGACCGAAGCGGTTAATTATGCAACACATTTTCCAGACGAAGAAATTTGTAAGACAACAATCAATAAATTTGAACAGCTAAAAACAAAAGAAGAAGGTTTCAGACTCACACCACCAAAAAACATCCCAATGAATTGGATAGAAATATATAACAGACTATTTGAACTGATTAATATTCAAGGTGACACAGCTACATATTACACTGGACCAAGGTTTATTAACACAATAAGAGAATTTGAACCATACTTTCCTGACTACAACCAGTTCATTGAGCAGCGTAACAGAGAAGGTAAAAGCACCAGCAGAAAAATTTTCTACTACGACATTCTTCTTGGACTGAAAGAAGAAATGCGATTTAAAGTTGTTAATCGAATTCTTGAAATATTAAAACCACATCAAACTGAAAAAGTTGAAATAATTGAAAAACTTTTAGGAAAGCCAATTTCAAAGAAAGAAGTTGTTGCAACTCCCAAAGTAATAAAAGAATCATCAGAAAACCCTATAGTTTTTATTTCTTATTCTTGGGATAACGAACTACATAAAGAGTGGGTTTTAAATTTGGCAAACCGTTTATGCTCTAACGGAATTGATGTGATACTTGATAGATTTTATTTGAAGGCAGGGAAAAATCTTCCCCACTTCGTTGAACAATCAATTGAAAAAGCAGAACGGATAATTATTATTTTCACCCCTAACTATAAATTGAAAGCAGATAAAAGAACAGGCGGAGTTGGCTATGAATATTCAATTATGAACGCTGACCTGTACGTGAATCAAACTGACAATGAAAAAGTAATTCCTGTGTTGAGAGCTGGAAGTAAAGAAGATAGTATTCCTGCGTTTATGCAACAGTTCATTCACATTGACACAAGGAACGATGAGAATTTTGAGAATAGCTATCTTGATTTACTGAGAGAAATTTACAATGAACCTGCAATCCAAAAACCAAAACTGGGAGAAAAACCAACATTTGAAAAAATGACTTCAGAAGAAGTTGAAAAACCAGAAGTTGGTTCAAGACCAAATTTCAAAAAAGAAGCTTCAGGTTACATAAACCCAGAAATCATTGCTAAACTTAAATCGAACGACACTGTAATTCTGACTCTCTCGGATGGAAGCAGAATAAATGCAGGAACAATTAGAATCGCTGAAAATAATTTGGTTCACTACACTGGAAAAGGTCTAAGAGAGATTTACAAACCGAGTATGACAGAAGAAGAAAAGAAAGTTTCAGCAGCGTTACAATCAAAGTCTGAGGAGTATTTGACAGAAAATAATTACATCGCTTGGACTCCTTTGGACTCAATTGTTGATATTAACCGCTGATACAATGAGAGTAATGACAGCACATAACACATTTGCAATAGGCCCGGTTTCTTGCTCCATAGACAGTTTTGTGGTATCCGAAAATTTAGTTCTCCGCATCAACATTTGTGGTGAAAAGCCCGCTCATCGCAAATCTGCCAAACGATAGAAATGGTTGAAAGAACGCAACACCAAACCAACTTTCAGTCAATAAAAAACAGTCCAATAATAACTGACAAAATCTAAACCATCAAATGGATAAACTAACTGAAAATCAACTTTTAGCATATTTAAAGTCCCAATCACGGAACAAGATTGTCCTTTATAGTGATACGCCCATGGACTTTGATGCCATTGATTTGGGTTGTATTTTAGCTCAGGCAGTTTTTAATTTGAAAGATGAAAATAAACTACCAATGAAGGTTTCGGCGGAATTGGATGCAATACTAAACGCAGCAATTGTTGATCATAGTAAATACGGTAAAATGTTAGCCATAGCTAATCTTGGCATTTTGTTAGAATCCGGTTTAAAACAAGACATCAACAGACTTTTTGAAAAGTACTCGAACAACAATGTGCTTTTTGTAAAATGGGAAGGTGAAACAGACTATGAAAATCTGTATTTTCTCTCAAAAGAAAACGGAATAAAAATAAACATCAATAACTTAAGCCATATCTCAATATGAAGTATAAAGAACTACTAAACTTTGAACCAATTACCGAAGTTGTAAAATTTAGCCGCACAAACGAAGCTGACTACCAGAATTCATTGGTTAAAACCTTTGTTTTCTCTGAAACTTTTAAAAATCACCTGATTCCATTGATGATAAGGAATTTGGATTTGAAATACAACGGAGAGTCATTCGGTTTGCAGGTTGTTGGTAATTATGGTACAGGTAAGTCCCATTTGATGTCGCTAATTTCATTGATTGCCGAAAATGATGAATTGTTAAATTTGCTGAACGACGAAAAGACCAAAAAAGACTTAAAAGCAATTGCTGGTAAGTTTAAAGTTCTGAGATTTGAATTGGGTAATACCGAAAGCCTTTGGGAAGTAATTACCTATCAAATAGAAAACTACATCAACAGCCTGGGAGTAAAGTTTTCTTTTGATGGTCACGGTCCTAAGCCTTACTTTGATAAACTTCAACTAATGATGGCTGAGTTTGAGGAAAAATTTCCCGACAAAGGCTTTTTAATTGTCATCGACGAAATGTTAGCCTATTTGAAGGGTAGAAGCACTCCGGACAAACTCAACCAGGATCTTGCTGTCTTGCAAGCTTTGGGGCAGGCATGTGATAAGTCGAAATTTAAATTCATTTTTGGTGTACAGGAAATGATTTATCATTCACCGGAATTTCAATTTGCAGCCGAAATGCTTCAAAAGGTGAATAACAGATATAAAGACATCATGATAACCAAAGAAGATGTTGCTTTCATCGTAAAGAACCGCCTGCTAAAGAAAGATGAACACCAAAAGCAAAAGATCAGAAATCATCTCGATCCTTTTCTTAACCTTTTTACTGATATGCATGGGCGTACTCAAGATTATGTCGAACTTTTCCCTGTTCATCCAACATACTTCGAAAACTTCGAAAAAATCAGAATTGGCAAAAGTCAGAGAGAAATCCTGAAAACCTTATCCAATCAGTTTTCTGAAATCCTGGAACATGGCGTTCCTAAAGACAATCCGGGTCTGTTGACTTATGACAAATATTGGGATGACATTCAAAAAAGCCAGGACTTAATGGCAATTCCTGATGTTAGAAGGGTTAAAGACATCACAGAAACCATAACTGATAAAATCGAAACTTACTTTACCGGTGTCAGAAGCCAAAAGAAGTTAATTGCAAAACGAATTACAAATGCCTGTGCCATAAAATTATTGCAACACGAGCTAACAAAGCAAAACGGAACAAATACCGAGCACCTGGTGGATGATTTATGTTTAACCGATAAGCTGGCAACCGACAGGGATTTCCTGATTGACATCATAGACTCGGCTGCTCAACAAATAATTACAGCAACTTCAGGACAATACTTCGACAAGAATACCGCGAACAACGAATATCACCTGAGAATTGAGGGAGGAATTAATTTCGACCAAAAAATTAAAGACTATACCCTGACAATGGCTGATGCTCAAAAGGACGAATACTTTTTTAGATTCTTATTTAAAAACCTGCCTATTGAGCAGGAAACCTGCAGAACTGGATTCAATATCTGGCCACACCAAATCGACTGGAAATCGCACAAAACCTACCGCGATGGCTATATTTTCTTTGGCAACCCAAACGAAAAATCAACCACTCATCCCCGGCAGCATTTTTACATGTACTTCATGCCCATCTTTGATGCTACAAAAAAAACAAGGAATCATGAAGAAGATGAAGTGTATTTCATCTTTGATGGACTATCAAAAGAATTCAAAGATGCAGTTACCTTGTATGGCGCAGCTTTATCATTGGAAGTACGTGCTGATTCATCTCAAAAAGCCATCTATCTTCAAAAAATTGATGAGATAAATAAAAAAGCAAGGACATTGTTCGACATAGAATATGTTAAAATAACCAAAGTGGATTACCAGGGTAAAGAACTGCCATTAAGTGGTTATCCTTTGCCAGGTGCTGGTTCTACCAAAGAGCAGATATTTTCCAATGTTGCGTCAATGGTTTTTGAACCATGGTTTGAAAATGAACGTCCAAACTATCCTAAATTCACACAACTAAATGCTGCTGTTGCTAAGGATAACTTCGATAGATTAGTAAAACAAGCATTACTAAAAATTGCTACCCCGGAACAACCAAACCGCGATGGTGAAGGTATGTTGTCAGGATTAGGCCTGATGGTACCCGGCAAGTTGGATTACAGTAATTCTCCTTATGCCAGAAGCCTGTTAAAACTTTTAACCGACAAAGGTGAAGGCAAAGTATTGAATCGTGAGGAAATAATCGAATACCTCGATAAAAGCGACAATCTGTGGTTGTCAAAAGATTTCCATATCGAAGCTGAACTGGAATTTGTGGTGATGGCAACCCTGGCTGCGCTCGGTGAAATTGAAATTACCCTGAACTCAGGCAAAACCATTAACTCAACCAATCTGAATGAACTGAAAGATATTCAAAAGCAGGATTTTTATTTATTTTCACACATTAAACCACCCAAAGGCTTGAATCTGGCTGCTTTAAAAGTCATGTTTATAGGTTTGTTGGGGAGGGATTTAAGTTCCGGATTAAGTGATCCTTCAACTTACACCCACCTTGTAAGTGCCGCAAACGATTGGGCTAAACGTGCTGTAACGGCGCTTAACAAAGTACAGGGAGGTTTGGTTTTCAGAGGGATCGAAATAGTTTCGGCTGATGAAGCATCGAAATATAGGCGTGATTTCACAGCCTTTTCAGGTTTTTGCGATAAATTGGCCAGCTATACTTCAGAAGCCAAAATTAAAAACTTCCCTTTTTCGGTTGAGGATATTAACAGGGTTCTGCCTGCCAAAACCGAAATTACCCAGGTCGAAAAACAACTAACCGAGATAGCGTTGCTCAATGACGATATTTCCTATTTACAGCAATGCCGGCAATACATCACCGATGCAGTATTTAAAGAAGAAATTTCCAATGTCGTTAATCAATTGGCAACTGTCCTTTCATCTGGCGACGCTGTAAAAATTAATGCTTACAAAGTCGAACTTTCAAGATATAAAGAGCTGTACGCCGGTTGGTATCTTCAATTGTACTTAAAGCATCGGATAAGTGAAACCGACAATACACAAAAACAGGCGTTGCTCGATTCAGATAACAAGGCCATTTGCGACATTTTAAAAGATGCTGATTTCTTATCAACAGGCCAGTATTTGCAATGGCTTGCCAAAATCAATAAACTGCAACCAGCCGATACCAAGGTAAATAAAAGTACAATCCTTGCGGCACCATATCAGGATTTCAACCCAATTGATTTTGTCAGCGTTGAAATTCTATCCATAAAACAAATCAAAAGTGAACTAAACGATCTGGTGGAGCAATGGATTGACACGCTGAAAGACATCCTGGATGATACCATGGTGAAAATGAATTTGACCCTGTTGGATCAATCGCTGCAAACGCTGTTGACTGATTTCAAATCAGGCAAAATAGCTTTGGCAAAAGGCAATGCCCTGCGTATCCGCAATGCCCTGATGGATTTGCACAAAGGTCTGGAAAAAGTTGAACTGAGCGTCGAAGGCATGAAGTCAACATTTAACAAACCATTAACACCTGATGAAGCCATCGAAGCATTCAGGGCCTACATAAACCAGGTTACAAATGGTAAAGAGCGTGATAAAATCAGAATCATCCTTAAATGACAATAACATTAAATTAACTTAAATGTGAATATTAATTGGTAAATTAAGTTCAAAGTGAATACTTTTGCAAAAATAATATTAGTTCAGCGTTTTAGTAAAGTGTGTTACTATACCGTGCAGATTGAAGGTGAGGACAGTCTTTTCCAGCAATTTCTCAAGAAACATACTTACAAAAACACCCGGAAATTGAATCATATTATGGCTTGGTTACAGGTAATCGGAAACAAAGTGGGAGCGTATCCTGAATACTTCAGAAATGAGGCAGAAACTGCTGATACAGTTGCCCTTCCTCCGGTTGGGGCAAACAGAGAACCAACCTACGTTGAATTCGATGAAATGTCAGGCCATGATGAAAATACATCAAACGACCTGCGCTTGTACTGCTTAAGAGCAAATGAAAATGTTGTTTTTTTGTTTAATGGAGATATCAAAACAGCCCTCAAAGCCCAGGATTGTGATAATGTACGACCTCATTTTCGTATGGCTAATGCACTTACTAAAACTATTGGCGATGCTTTTAAAAACAAGGACATCAAATGGAATGATGACCTGACAGACATAGTATTTGATAATGATTTTGAAATAAACCTGGTAATATGAAAACAGAAGAAAATATGATCACCAATTGGTTAGACCAACATGGAGATCCTGAAATTGATAAATTTATCGAAAAGAACCTGGCAATTGCTGTTAAGGTTAATGCCGAACTTCGTAAAAGAAATTGGTCGCAGGCAAAATTTGCCGATGAAATTGGCAAAAAACCATCTGAAGTATCCAGGTGGTTAACCGGTACGCACAATCTCACCCTAAAAAGCATTGTCAAAATGGAAATGGCTTTAGGTATCGTTTTAATCTATACCGAGCCTGTAAAGGAATTTGAATATGTTTATTTAGGGTTGATCGAAAATCATGACGAACTACAAAATAAAGCCACCGATTATTCCGAAACAACCGAAATGCATGAATACTTATTAGCAATGTAAAATGGAACAGAAACAATTACCCATAATTCCTGAAGAAATTCACTTACAGGCAATAGATGTAGTTCAGCAGAAAATTGACGTTAAAGCTTTCAAATCTAAAAAGCAGCACGAATTGAATGTGGGGCACAAAATGATGCACAGCCTTGATGATGAACGCATCAAAATGGAACTGGTGTTTGCGTTTAATGCCGCAGGTATCGAAGAGCCGCTGCTTTTTTTTCAAATTGATTTCCATTTCCATGTCGAACATCTGTCGAACTTTTATCAATTGAACGATGAAAAGCTGCCTGTCTTTTGGGTTCAATTGGTGGCCACCTTGCTGGGAATAAGTTTATCAACGGGCAGAGGTATTATTTTCGAGAAATTACAAAATGCAGGCCTGGCAAATGTGATTATACCGGTTGTTTCGCCACATAAAATGCTTAACTCCAAAGCTTAAAGCACCATTTCTTACTTAAATCCCCAACATGATGAGTGAAAATACAACAGCTACCACCAGTAAAATTACTGTTTTAGGCAAAACCTTCAACTCCGACAACGAGCGCCGGACCTGGTTCCGCGACGAGCTTCGAAGGAAACTTCCCGAACTTAAAAAAATGGAAGGCTTCCCCATTGGTGAAGATGAAGATATCCTCAACCTTTCCGACCCGCCCTACTACACCGCCTGCCCCAATCCCTGGCTCAACGATTTTATTGCCGAATGGGAAGAAGAAAAAAAAGAACTTGAAAAACAAGGAAAGCGAAAAGCGGATTTTGAAGTAACTGAACCTTTTGCGACTGATGTGAGTGAGGGAAAGAACAATCCAGTATATTCCGCACATAGTTATCATACAAAAGTTCCGCATCCTGCGATTATGAGATTTATTCTTCATTATACACAGCCACAGGATATTCTTTTCGATGGTTTTTCTGGGACTGGTATGCTAGGCGTAGCAGCTTCTTTATGTGGTAAACCAGATTTAGAAACGAAATATAAAATAGAACAGGAGTTTGAACAGCAGAATAAAATCCCGCAGTGGGGAGAAAGAAAATCAATATTGAATGACCTTTCGCCCATTTCAAGTTTTATTGCATCAAATTACACTCTTAATCTAAGGAAATCTGAATTTCATGTTTTAGCCAATAATTTACTTAATAAATTATCAGAAGAATACTTATGGATGTATGAAACAATACATGAAACTAATGGCCAAATTGGGATTATTAATTTCACTGTTTGGAGTGAAATACATTCTTGTTTAAACTGTAATTCTGAATTTGAATTTAGTTCAGTTTTTATGAACCAGAGTACAAAAAAATACAATGATAGTCCATCATGTCCTCATTGTGCTGCTGCTCTTTCTAAGAGTTCTTCAAGTATAGTTTATGAATCATATTATGATGCTAAATTAAACAGTGTTCTTCAAAAACCAAAACGAGTTCCAATTCTAATAAACTACACCTATAACGGTAGTAAGTTTGAGAAAAAACCTGATTTAAAGGATTTTGATGTTTTAAATAGGGTTGAGAATATTGTATTAAATTATAATTATCCATCTGGAAAAATTCCTGAGATGCAAATGATTAAAGTAGGCAGAATGCAACCCACTAAGATTAGCCATTTGCACCATTTCTTTATGAAACGACAACTGATTCTAATTTCTGCTCTTTGGGAAAAGTCCATTGAAATTGAAGATACTAGAATGAAAAATGCCATGCTTTTTTTTGTTGAACAGACTATTTGGGGAATGTCTTTACTAAACAGATATAGCCCTACTCATTTTTCTCAAGTTAATCGTGCTCTATCAGGTGTTTTTTATGTTGCTGCTCATGTTTCGGAGGTTTCCCCATGGTATATTCTAACTGGGAAATTGAATAGACTTATTAAAGCATATAATTTTTTAAACTCAAATAATGGGACATCATTAGTTTCTGTCGGAGCCAATCAGTCAATCCCATTGGACGATTCATGTATCGATTATATATTCACAGATCCTCCATTTGGGGAAAACATATACTATTCTGATTTAAATTTATTACTGGAGAGTTGGCATCGGGTAATTAGTAATAGCATCCCAGAGGCCATTGTAGATAAGGTTAAGCTAAAAACTTCTTTTCAATACCAAAACCTGATGTTTCAGTGTTTCAAGGAGAACTATAGAATATTGAAACCCGGTAAATGGATGACGGTCGAGTTTAGTAACACAAAAGCTGAAATTTGGAATGGTATTAGGACTGCTATTCAAAATGCAGGTTTCGTCTTGAGCAATGTCACAGCATTAGACAAAAAACAAGGCACATTTCAATCAGTTAATTCAGGGACTGCGGTAACACAGGATTTAGTTATTTCTTGTTATAAACCTTCTTCAATCTTTGATGAGAAACTTAAACAACATCAAAATTCACCTGTGATAGTATGGGATTTTATTGATGAGCATTTGCATCACCTACCTATTCACTTGATGGTAAGAAATTCTACTATTGCAATTGTTGAACGCAGCCCCAAAATTCTCTTCGACCGTCTGATTGCCTTTTATATTCAAAAAGGTTTACCCGTTCCTATTGATGCAGGCAAATTCCAACAAGGTTTGCGCGAACGCTTTATCGAACGTGATGGAATGTTTTTTACCAACGAACAGGTGCAGGAGTATGATACCAAAAAAGCTGCGGTACCCAATTTTACCCAATTAAGCATCTTTGTTGCCAACGAACAGGACAGCATTTATTGGCTGCGGGCGCTTCTGGAAAAGGAACCCAAAACCGAACAGGACATCCATCCTTTTTGGATGAAAGAAGTAGCCGGCAACATGCGCAGCGGCGATGTGCTGCCCGAAATGAGGACCATCCTCGAAGAAAACTTCCTTAAAGACGACCATGGCAAATGGTACGTTCCCGACCCGGAAAACGAAGCCGACCTTGAAAAACTCCGCAACAAACGTCTGCTCAGGCAGTTTGAAACCTATAAAACCGAAGCAGCCAAACCAAGGTCAAAAATCAAAGAAGTGCGGGTAGAAGCGCTGCGTGCAGGTTTTAAACAATGTTACCACGACAAGGATTTCAAAACCATTGTAACCATCGGCGACCGGATTCCCAACAACTTGCTCATGGAAGATGAGGTTTTGCTTCAGTTTTACGATATTGCAAGTTCGAGGGTGTAAAACAAAATGAATTCACTTACCGGAAATATTGTAAGCGACTTAAAAAGCCATCAGTCGGATGTTTTGCTTGTTGAGAACAACGACAGGTTTTTGTACCGTGCTGATGTGGCGCTGCAACTAAAGTCCCACGGCATTGATGTAGTGCAGGGTACAGCTATTCAACAACGCATTCAGTTCGAGTTAAGAGAGTTTGAAACAATTCTGGTTTTACTGAGTCAGGATAATTCGACATATTTGGAAGATATAAAACGAAAATCAATTTCAACCGAATTTCACATTGACAAATATTTAAACGGGTACCATCTGCCTACGATTATAAGCCTCGATTTACAAGTATTGGATGGCCTTTTTTGTAATAAGCAATTGGTTGCCCTAAGCAAAAAAGACACGTTACGGGTTATCATTAAAATTAAAAATGATTTGGCAGCTAAACCTGCCAGTAGTTTTGATATAGCCGAATTTATTGCATCACTTAACAGCCAGTTAGAAGCGACAAATAAAAACTGGGCTGTAATATCCCGCATCATCTCCAACGGAATCTTAAAAACCATTGGTACTGTACATTTTAACGAATTGCTTATTCACGCAAATCGGGCAAATAACCTGTTTCAGGAAAGCCTTAAATTATCTTACCAACAAACAAAAAATTCGAGCGCTGTAAAGAAGCCAAAAATCGTTTCCAAAATCCTCGATTACCTGAGTTTTAATTACAGTGACGATAAAATTGCCCTGATTGTTATTGATGGTCTGGCATTTTGGCAATACGAATTATTGAAAGACCGCTTGCATTTGAAAACAAATGAGGAGGTAATTTATTCATGGATACCGTCAATAACCCAACTGTCGCGTCAGGCTATTTTCAGGGGTGATTCCCCTTTGACAGAATATCGTCAAGGTCCGGTTAACGAAGAAAAGCTATGGAAAAATTACTGGAAAGCCAAAGGAGCAAACGATTTTGAAATAAAGTATTGCCACGAAAACAGTGTACTTTCAAATTTAGAAGCGATAACAAAATATGCCCTCGTTTTTAAAGACCTTGACGAAAAAATGCACAGTTCGACAGATTACAATGATTTAGCAAAGCTTACCGAAAATTGGATCGAAAGAAGCAAAATAATTTTAGTGATTAATGAACTGCAACAAGCAGGGTTTAACGTATTTTTAACTTCCGACCACGGAAACATTCAGTCAAAAGGCTGGAGAAGTTTGAATGGACGTGAAAAACTGGGCACCAATAAATCGGGCAGCAGGAGCGAACGGCACATCGAATATACCGATCAGTGGTTGTCGGATGAGTTTATGACAAACAACCCCGATTTGAGAGATGATGTTGTTATGGAAGACCAGGCCATTTATTTTAAAAGCGATTTGAGCTTTTCGCGAAGAGAAACATTGGTGAGCCATGGCGGAGCACATTTACTGGAAGTATTAATCCCATTTGTCGAAATTAAACATGGATAACAAATCAATAGATATCAACCAGCGAATTCCATTGGATACCTTGTATGCAGCTTTCGAAAGTTACCTGGATGGCAATTACAGCAACGATTATGTTTTGGAACAACTGAGATTGGAATTTGAGGGAGAAAACCGGCTAAAAAAAGCGCAGCGCATCGTCAGTAAAATTATTCAGCGTAATCCTTCCAACGACTTTATTATCGAAAACAAAGCAGAACTAAAAAATGCAATCAAAAATAAGGTTGACAGAGATGTAATTCTCATCGCACTTCTGAATAGTGCATTTGTTTTTTCTTTCGATCTGTTACGGATTTTCGGTAAATACTTTTCGGTACAGGAAATCATTAACCGCGAAACAGTAAGTAAGCAGGTTTCTAATATTTACGGTGGTAACAGAGCCACCGCAAATGCTATTGATAGCGTTGTTCCAATGTTTATCGAAGCAGGCTTTTTTACACGACATAAGGCAGGCCTTTATGAATGTAAAAGCAAACTTACCCTATCATCAAAAGTCACTAAAAAACTCTATATCGAATCCTTCAAATCAAACAATCCCATGGAAGGAATACAGGAATATCAATTAAGAGATCCTTACTTTACATTTCTTGATGAATGAAATAAAAACACAAAACAACAGCCAAACTTATTTGCATACACCGCAGTTAGCAGCCTTTGCAATTCTATTCAACTTTGTTTATTTAAAAGGTGCAGCGCACCGGAATGTTTGTAGCAAATAAGCCAGCATTTCTTTTAAAAGCTGCATCGCAGCGAAACATAACCACGCCTTGCCTTAATACCCCGAAGGGATTAAATCTGAATAACCCTGTACGAAGTGCTGGGTTAACAGCGCAATAGCATACCCAGCCCTGAAAGGGCTGAACAAAAGCAGATTCAACCCTTTCAGGGCTGTCAACATCACCTTACCATCACTACCACCGGCTTCGCCGGCGGTTATTCAAATTAAAGTCCTTCGGACTTTTTCAACCACCACAAACAATGATCATTTGCAAACCCAATCACCAGCAATACCAGTTCATATTCCGGTGCGCTGCACCTCCAAAACCACGGCCAACATTTTTACCTATCAATATTACGCCACGCTGTGGCTTTGCCTTTCGGTTTTTCATCATTCCACCATTCCATTGTTCCATTGTTCCATTGTTGTTCCATTGTTCCATTATTCCCAAAAAAATGATCAATAGGTGCAGCGCACCGTAATGTTTGTAGCAAATAAGCCAACACTCCTTTTAAAAGCTGCATCGCAGCGAAACATAACCACGCCTTGCCTTAATATCCCGAAGGGATTAAATCTGAATAACCCTGTACGAAGTGCAGGGTTAACAGCGCATTAGTATACCCAGCCCTGAAAGGGCTGAACAAACTCATATTCAACCCTTTCAGGGCTGTCAATATAACCTTACCATCACTACCACCGGTTTCACCAGCGGTTATTCAAATTAAAGTCCTTCGGACTTTTTCAACCACCACAAACAATGATCATTTGCAAACCCATTCACCAGCAATACCAGTTCATATTCCCGTACGCTGCACCTCCAAAACCACGATTATCATTTTTTACTATCAATATTACGCCACGCTGTGGCTTGTGCCTTGCGGTTTTATGATGCAACAAATTACAGGTGCAGCGCACCGGAATATTGATAGAAAAGTATCGTCAAGTTGATTTAAAAGGTGCAGCGCACCGCAATATTGATAGAAAAGTTTCATCAAGTCAATCATAATAAGATATTCCAGATGAAAACATAAACCTTATTGTTAAAGAAAAACCTTAGTACAAAAGCCACACTACTCCGCCACACAAACCTTATTACCTTTTTTTCATGGGCTATTTGGCCATTCTACTGGAATAAGCTAATAAGGTTGAAAAATCAGGGATTTCAGATTTGTACTAAGGTTGAGACAGGTGATAAGGTTTTTCCGATTTAACTAACAAACTTTTATTTTTTGGAAGCGCACCGCCATATTGGCTGCACCAAAACCACGACACCACCTGATTACCATAACGATGATTATTTCTCCCGTCAGCCTAATGACCTTATAAAAATTTCCGTTGTTTTCGAGGGAAGGCTTATTGTAAGGGCCTTCTAAAGCGATACAGAAGCCAGCGTTGGCCAGTGTGATGGCGCGGCT
>CAJATL010000287.1 GCA_903944895.1 uncultured Bacteroidota bacterium | reverse complement strand
GATATTTACAACATTAGTGATTCTGGTGTTAACAGCTCAAGATGGCAGGGACAGATCGGGATCAGATATACTTTTAATTAATCGGTCTTTACCTGATAAAAAAGAGGTTCAGCGATGGACCTCTTTTTTCTTTTCGGAAATTTGATTTTAGAAACTGTATTATGGAAAAATGGAATTTGAAAAGTCTGAGATTTTTTGGATTAGGATTGCTGGTGTTATTTGTTCCCGCTTTTTTGGGACTTACATCCTGCAATCCGTCAGGTGGGAAAATTGATAAAAAGCCATACCTGGTGGTTCTTTCGATGGATGGCTTCAGGTGGGATTATCCCGATAAAGCCAATACGCCAAATCTCGACAAAATCGCTGCTTCCGGCGTAAAAGCTGAGGCGATTGTTCCTTCTTTCCCAACAAAAACTTTCCCAAATCATTACTCCATGGCTACTGGTCTTTATCCCGACCATCACGGGATTGTGCTTAATGAGTTTTACGATCCTGAGTTAAAATCCCATTATGCTGTAAGCGACAGAAAAGCTGTGGAGGATGGTAGTTTTTATGGAGGGGAGCCCATCTGGGTTACAGCCGAAAACCAGGGTCTTAAATCGGCAACGCTTTTCTGGGTGGGTTCTGAAGCTGCCATAAAAGGAGTAAGGCCTTCAATCTGGAAAAAATACAAACATAAAATGCCTTACGAAAACCGCATCGATACCATTATTTCATGGCTGCAATTGCCGGAAGAACGACGTCCACACCTGATTATGTGGTATTTTGATGAGCCTGACGGCGAAGGCCATGATTTTGGCCCCGACAGCCCTGAAATTGTCGCTGGTGTGGAACGTTTGGATAGTTTGCTGGGAGTTTTCATCGAGAAACTTCGACAACTGCCAGTTGCATCTGAAGTAAATTTTGTTGTAACCTCCGATCACGGCATGTGCCCAATTTCGGCTGACCGGCTCATAAATCTATCCAACTTTATCGATTCGGCCTGGGTTGCCGATATCCAGGGAAACAACCCGGTTTTTACAATTAAAGCAAATCCGGGTTTTGATGATGAGCTTGAAGTTGCGCTGCAAAAAATCCCACACCTGAAATCCTGGCGTACAGGCCAGCTTCCCGAACGACTGCATTTTGGAACCAATCCCCGGACACTCGATTTTGTGGTTGTTTCCGATAGTTCATGGAGCGTTGACTATCGAAATAATGATGGCTACAACGGCGGCGCACATGGTTTTGATAACGCCAACACCGACATGCACGCTATTTTTTACGCCACAGGTCCAGCCTTTAAACAAGGTTTTATAAATCCAAAATTCCCGAATACCGACCTTTACGTGCTGATGTGCGAAGTTTTGAAATTAAATCCTGCCAAAACCGACGGTGAAATTACCCGGGTTAAAGGCATGTTAAAATAATCGAAGGCAATGCTTCCCGAAAATATCAGAAAATATAAAATCATTCTTGCCTCAAATTCGCCACGAAGGCAGCAAGTGTTGCACGAAATGGGCATCCATTTCGAGGTGCGCGTTAAGCCTGTTGACGAGATTTTTCCACCGGAACTTACAAAAGAGGCGGTTGCCATTTTCCTGTCCGAATTAAAAGCCAAAGCTTTTTTGGCTGCTGAATTTGAAGAAGACGAACTTTTAATTACTGCCGATACCATCGTCTGTTTGGGTGATGAAATCCTTAACAAGCCTAATGATCGCGAACATGCCATCGAAATGCTGACAAAACTTTCAGGCCGGAAGCATGAGGTGATTACCGGCGTTTGCCTGAGATCGAAAGAAAAAATGACCTCATTTGCCGTTTCAACACAGGTATATTTCAGAGAGCTGTCGAAGGAAGAAATTATGTATTATGTTGATGTTTTTCAGCCTTTCGACAAAGCTGGAAGTTACGGAATTCAGGAGTGGATCGGCTTTGTGGGCATCACAAAAATCGAAGGATCCTATTTTAATGTGGTTGGTTTTCCTACCGAAAAGATTTTTGAAGCATTGAAGAATTTTTAAACCGTTTTCTGCCACATGAAAGGTTTATCGAAAACCTACCAGGTCTTTAAGACCTGGTAGGTTTGAAAAATGATAATATCCCCACAACCAATGTAGGGTCAGGTTAAACCAGGCCAACCACCCCGAAAACGGATTAATCGTTAAAAATGAAATCATTACTTTTGCGGCATTAATTTTTTAAAAAGATGAATTCTAAAAGTATTTACCGGAAGTTGTTGAATTATTTTTTCCAGGGACTATTATTTATCAGCCCCGTGGCTATCACAATTTACGCGATAAAAGTGACTTTTTTGTGGATCGACAGCTTTTTGTATCAGTATTTTGAGGCCTACTTTGGCGTCAAAATTCCAGGTCTTGGATTGATCACCATTCTGATTTTTATCACCCTTGTTGGATTTCTGGGATCATCATTCTTTTTTAAACCATTTACTTCAAAGATCGATAAGATGATCAGCAATGCGCCGCTGGTTAAAATCATCTATACTTCGGTTAAAGATTTGCTTACGGCTTTTGTAGGGCAAAAAAAACGATTTAATCAACCGGTGCTGGTGAATATCTCCAGAGATGGCGCATTACAAAAAATCGGTTTTGTTACCAATGAAGACTTATCCGACATCGGCATTACCGAAAAGAAAATTGCGGTTTACCTGCCGCATTCCTACGCATGGTCAGGTAACCTGTTTATTGTTCCTGCCGATTATGTTACAAAAATTGACGCATCTTCAACCGATGTGATGAAATACATCATCTCGGCCGGGGTAACAAAATTATAATCCTTTAAATTTTGAAAATGATAAATAACAAGCCTTTAATCCTGGTCACCAACGACGATGGTGTTGATGCTCCCGGAATCAGAACTCTGATTGAAGTGATGCGAACCATTGGCAACGTGGTGGTTGTTGCGCCGGATGGGCCTCGATCGGCAATGGGTCACGCCATAACTGTGGCAACGCCGTTGCGCGTAAAATTAATTCATGAAGAAGAAGGCTACCGCGAATTTAGCTGCACCGGCACACCCGTCGATTGTGTAAAACTTGGGGTAAAAATCGTGATGCGCCGTAAGCCCGATTTAATCGTTTCGGGAATTAATCACGGGTCGAATGCTTCGATAAACGTAATTTATTCGGGAACCATGGCCGCGGTTTTTGAGGCTGCAATCGACAAAATTCCGGCCATCGGTTTTTCGCTGGACGATTATTCGCACCATGCCGATTTCAGCCATACGAAAGATTTTATCGCCAGGATTTCGCGGGATGTTCTTTTAAAAGGGATTCCCGAAGGTGTTTGCCTGAATGTAAATATCCCGAAAATTCAGGAAACCGAAATCAGAGGAATAAAAATCTGCCGGCAGGCCAACGGCTCCTGGGTTGAAGAATTTGATGAAAGAGTCGATCCACGGGGCCGCGATTATTACTGGATTACCGGTGTTTTCAGCAACACCGATCACCACGAAGGAACCGACACCTGGGCGCTCGATAATAACTACGTTGCCGTCGTTCCTATGAAATTTGATTTTACCGATTATGGCATGATCGACAAACTCTTCGATTATCCTTTTGCCATAGAAATGAAGGCTGAGCCGGAAATCAATAAAAACTAATTTTCACGTTTTAAACTTGACAATGAACTGAATTGATTGCCCATGAATTTTCTGAAAAAAATCTTTAACCACGATTCATATCCTTTTGGAGTGCTGCTTTCGTTAGTTTCGCCGGTGGTGTTTCTTTACATGATGTTTTACTTTATCAGATTTCTTTCTGGTATTTTACACTTCAGGAATTACGAAATCCGGGAACTTTACCTGCTTGGACTGGCCATAAATTTACTTTGGATAAGATATTACCTGGTTAATATTAAAATGATAAAAACCGGTCATAGCGTTATTGTCATGAGTTTTGTTGAAATGATGCTTTACTTCATTTTCAAACAATCGATCTGATGAATTATTACATCATTGCCGGGGAGGCTTCGGGCGACCTTCATGCATCAAACCTGATGAAGGAACTTAAAAAGGAAGACGGAGCCGCTGATTTCAGATTTTGGGGTGGTGACCTTATGCAAAAACAAGGTGGTGAATTGGTGAAACATTACCGCGACCTTGCTTTTATGGGTTTTGCGGAAGTTATTGCCAACCTTTCGACAATTTTAAAGAACCTTGATTTTTGTAAGAAGGATATTCTGACTTTTAAACCGGATGTGTTGATCCTGGTTGATTATCCGGGTTTTAACCTGAAAATTGCCAAATTTGCCCGCCAGCATGGCATCAGGGTGTTTTATTATATCTCGCCTCAGGTGTGGGCATGGAAAAAATCACGCGTTAAAGCCATCCGGCGCGATGTTGACCGCATGTTTGTGATCCTTCCTTTCGAAAAAGATTTTTACAAATCGTACAACGTTGAGGTTGATTTTGTGGGACATCCGTTGCTCGATGCCATTCAAAATGAAACTGAAAAATTAACCTCTCCTGACGATTTCAGGATTAAGAATAAGCTTGATCAAAGGCCCGTAATAGCCCTTCTGCCTGGAAGCCGGAAGCAGGAAATTTCGAAAATGCTCCGGGTGATGCTTTCGATGGTTCCTGAATTTCAGGATTATCAGTTTGTGGTTGCCGGCGCGCCATCGGTGCCCGAGGAATTTTACAGGGAAGTTTTGGCCGGGACCAGCGCAAATATCGTTTTTGGTGCTACCCATGATTTGCTTCAAAACGCTTATGCTGCGTTGGTAACATCCGGAACTGCAACCCTCGAAACAGCCTTGATGAACGTGCCTGAAGTGGTCTGCTACAAAGGCAGTTATTTTTCCTATCAAATTGCAAAACGGATTGTTGACATCAAATACATCTCGCTGGTAAATCTCATCATGGACGCCCGGATTGTGACCGAACTCATCCAAAACGACTTCAATCCAAAACGTTTGAAATCGGAACTTACCAAAATTCTTGATGAGAAAAACCGAACCCCGCTGCTGAATAATTATAAACTTTTAAAATCCCGGCTTGGAGGTAGCGGCGCATCAGCAAAAGCTGCAAAATTGATGACCGGGTATCTTAGTAAGGCTTAAAATCACTTCTCTTTTAAAGATTTCCGACAAAATAGAAAATTTGCTTTGCTTTTTTAAAGCATTGAAAATTAATAGATTAAAAAATATTTAACTTATCTTATTAAATGTATGTGTCTGAATATGAATTTTTAATTTTAATATTGCGCCGTTTTATTTTAAATCAAAATTAGCTTATGAAGAAATCTACATTATTACTTTTAGTACTGTGCCTTTCTGCGACCTCTGTATTTTCAGGCGGTTATCAGGTTAGGCTGCAGGGGCACCGCCAGACAGGAATGGGGCTTGTCGGTGTATCGCTTTTTGGCGATGCAAGCACTATTTTTTACAATCCCGGCGCTATGTCAAAAACAAACAACAAGTTTAGTTTCCTTGTCGGAGGAAGTGGTATTTTTAACAATACCGTTTTTTCTCTCGAAAATTCCACCTATCAGGCAAAAACTGATAATCCCATGGGAACGCCGGTTTTCCTTTATGCCGCTGGAAAACTTGGCGAAAAATGGAGTTTGGGTTTAGGTGTGTACACACCTTATGGTAGTTCGGCCAAATGGGGCGATGACTGGGCAGGAAAAAACCTTATCCAGGACATTTCAATGAAGGTTTTCTTCATTCAGCCTACTGTTGGTTATAAATTTTCAGATAAATTGAGTATTGGAGCTGGCTTTGTTTATGCCACTGGTGACGTAGAACTTAATAAGGCTGTTCCATACAGCAGCCCTACAGTTCAGGGACAAGCCAATCTTCAGGGAAAAACTACAAATTACGGGTTTAATGCAGGGATTTTATACACACCCAACGAGGATTGGAGTGTTGGACTCAGCTACCGCAGTGAAGTTACCATGGCGCTTTCGGATGGCGATGCCACTTTTACAGTGCCTTCTTCGCTTGCTGGTGCCCTATCTAAGGATAAGTTCGATGCCGACCTTCCATTGCCTGCAAATCTTGATTTTGGATTTGCTTATCGCAGCTCAGAAAAATTCTTGTTTTCGGTTGAATTCAATTATGTGCTATGGGAAACCTACGACACCTTAAAGTTTACCTTTAAAGGCAATCCAGCGCTCAATTCAAGCAATCCAAGAGAATACACCAACAGGCTGATTACCCGTATTGGTGGTGAATACATTGTTAATGATCTGATTACCGTTAGGGCTGGTGCATATTATGACCCTTCTCCAACCAATAAAAACTTCTTTAATCCCGAAACACCGAGTTTGGATACCTACGGGATGAGTTTTGGTTTATCAATCAATCCTACCAAAAAATTTGCTATCGATTTAAGTTATCTGCATCTCGAAACACAGGAAACTACAAAGTCGTACACTCCGGAATATTTTACCGGAAACTACAAGACAAGGACTATGATTCCAGGAATCGGATTAAGCTATAAATTCTAACCTTAAATTTTGAAGAATATGAAAATCAAAAATATTTTAATATTGTTCGCGCTTGGGTTACTTTTTGCCTGCGAACCAAAAATCGACACTTTTACCACAACATCAGGCGAAGCAGACTTTTCGAAATATGTTTCACTGGGTAATTCATTAACTTCCGGATATGCTGATGGCGATCTTTACAAATCGGGTCAGGAAAATTCTTACCCTGCAATTCTTGCCGGCCAATTTGAAGCTGCAGGTGGTGGCGAATTTAAGCAACCATTGATGTTTGACGAATATGGTTTCGGAAGACGTTTTTTACTTGATGCAAGCATTCCAGGTCCTGTTTTGGCAGGTGTAGCTCCGGATGAAAGAAATTTTCAATCGATTGCTGGTGACGGGCCATTTAACAATATGGGCGTTCCAGGTGCAAAGTCTTTTCATCTTGGGATAGCAGGTTATGGCACGCTCAATCCATATTTTGGAAGATTTGCCAGTGCAGCAACAACTTCGGTGCTTGCAGATGCGATTGCTCAGAATCCAACATTTTTCAGCCTCTGGATTGGTAACAATGATGTTTTGGCCTATGCACTTACCGGAGCATCTTCTGATAGCATCACTCCAATGCCTTATTTTGCCGGATCTATTGGCGCAATGTTGCAGAAACTTACAGAAAATGGAGCAAAAGGCATAATCGCCAATATTCCAAACATCACAAGTATTCCATATTTTACCTTTATGAATACCCGCCTTCCTTACAATGGGTTAGTACTCACAGAACAAGCTCAGGTAGATGCGTTAAATGCGGGTTATGCCCCACTGAATGCTTTTATTAAATCAATTGGCAGTACCGATACACTTGCATTTGCATTGGGACAGAATGGTTTTGTTATTGCCGAGAATGATGTGCTTTGGGGTATGCGCCAGATGAAAAGCGGAGAACTCTTTCTCTTAACCTTACCCACCGATTCGATAAAAAATTATGGATATGGTAGTCAGACACCAATTCCTGACAAGTACATTCTTTCAACTGGTGAAATCAACGAGATCAAAACTGCAACCACTGCATTTAATACGGTTATAAAAAATTATGCACAGCAGTTCGACATTGCATTTGTTGATATGAACGCAAAACTGTCTGAAATCGAACAAGGTGGCGTCGTATATGATGGCGTTCCTTTTACAACAGCATTTATCACCGGAAATTCATTTTCACTTGATGGAGTGCACATGACAGGTAAAGGTAATGCACTGGCAGCCAATTATTTTATCGACGCAATTAATGCAAAATATGGTTCAGTAATAAAGCATGTAAGCCCAAGGCTTTATCCTGGAATTTACTATTACCAATAATATTTTTAAGTATTGAAAAAAAAGGGCAGGGTCGGTTGGTTCTGCCCTTTTTTTTATTTTTGAAATCGTTTTAAAGAGTTTTAGCAATGAAAAGAAAACTGGTTTTTGCCACAAACAATCATCATAAATTAAATGAAATCAGCCATATCGAAGGCTTAAATGTCGAAATCGTTTGCCTGAAAGATATTGGTTTTAACGAAGATATTCCCGAGGATTTTGATACTTTGGAAGAAAACGCACTTCAAAAAGCACGATATGTTCACGAAAAAACTGGATTGGATTGTTTTGCTGATGACACCGGGCTGGAGATCGATGCTTTGGACGGACGCCCCGGTGTGTTTTCAGCCAGATATGCCGGTGAGCCTGCTAATTCAGAAGAGAATATTAAAAAAGTACTCTTTGAGTTATCCGGTAAAACAAGCCGGGCTGCCAGGTTCAGGACGGTAATTGCGCTAATTATCGACGGGCAGGAACTAATTTTTGAGGGTCTTGTAGAAGGTGAATTGTTGACCGAAAAACATGGAGCCGATGGTTTTGGCTACGATCCGATTTTCATGCCCACAGGCTATTCCGAAAGTTTTGCAGAAATGGATCTTGTGATGAAAAACAAAATAAGCCATCGCGCCAGGGCCATGAGGCAGTTGATTAATTATTTGTTGGGAGATTAACAGTCAAATTCCAAAGATCAACAGTCAAAATACAATTAAGCAAAGCGCAGAGCGCATTGAGCAGAGCGACGCCTGCAATTTTCCATTTATTCCCCCGATAGCTATCAGGGTTTCAATCTTCCATTCTTTAAATTGCCGAATTATCAAATTCTCCCAATCTTCCATTGTCGAATTGTCGAATTGTCGAATCGTCGAATTCTCCCATTCTCCCATCCTTCCAATCTTCTCCCGCTGATGCGGGATTTCGGCTTACGCCTCAACATTCCCCCCGATAGCTATCGGGGTTCCATCATTCCAACATTCCATCATTCCATTCTTCCATTGTCGAATCGTCGAATCGTCGAACTCTCCCATTCTCCCATCATTCCAATCTTCTCCCGCTGATGCGGGATTTCGGCTAACGCCTCAACATTCCCCCCGATAGCTATCGGGGTTCCATTCTTCCATTGTCGAATTGTCGAATTATCAAATTGCCAAATTACCTCCTGTTCAAAACTGTAAGAGCTTTCAGTCGTTTTATCGTAGTGTTTAATCGTATTTTTGCCGGAAATTTAAAATCATAATTTTATGGAATTTGGATTTTTAGAAACTGACTCACAGATTTTTGTATGGGTTATCCTTCCACTGTTGATCTTTTTTTCGAGGATTGCCGACCAAAGCATCGGAACGCTGCGGTTGATTTTTGTGTCGAAAGGGTACAAATACCTGGCGCCGTTTCTGGGCTTTTTCGAGGTTATTATCTGGCTGATTGCCGTTGGACAGATTTTTAAACAACTGGATAACTTTTTATACTACATCGCCTATGGTGCAGGTTTTGCCGCAGGAAATTTCGTTGGCATTCTGCTCGAAGAGAAGATTTCGCTTGGCACCGTGGTTGTTCGGATTATCCCAAAACTAGATACCACCGAACTGATCAACTATCTGAGATCACAAAATTACGGGCTTACCATCATGGATGCAGAAGGAAGCCGCGGAAAAGTAAAGGTGATACTTTCGATTATTCCCCGAAAGCAGATTGGCGATTTTGTTTCGATTATCAACAAGTACAATCCCAGGGCGTTTTATTCGATCGAAGAGGTGAAATCGGTCAGCTACGGGGTTTTTAAGAAAAAAGAGCGCAACTCGATTTTCCATAGTCTGGCTGCCGGCGCCAGAAAAGGAAAGTGATTTTTATAATTTGCAGGAAAGAAAATCCGTTTTTTTGAGATTTAAGATTTAGGATTTAGGATTTAAGATTTAGGATTTAAGATTTAGGATTTAAGATTTAGGATTTAAGATTTAGGATTTAAGATTTAGGATTTAAGATTTAGGATTTAAGATTTAGGATTTAAGATTTAAGATTTCAGATTTGAGATTTCAGATTTGAGATTTGAGATTTGAATTTTGAAATTTGTAATTTACGCTTTGCTCTCCGCGCTCTGCTCTTTACGTTTACTCGTACCTGATAGCCTTTATCGGGCTAATCCTGGTGATAACAAAAGAAGGAACCAGCAAAAACAGGACACAAACCAGCAAGGTTCCGGCATTAAGCAAAATAATGGGTAAAATATCTAAATTTATCGGCACATAAGGCACATAGTAGGATTCCTGCGCGAGTTTAAAAAGGTGAAACTTGTACTGAATCGCTGCAAGGCCAATCCCGAAAAAATTCCCCCAAAGCAAGCCCTGTCCGATGATAAAAGCAGCGTTATAAAGAAAAATCTTCCGGATCGACATATTTTGAGCTCCAAGCGATTTGAGGATTCCAATCATGTTGGTTTTTTCGATGATGAGGATTAACAGCGTCGAAATCATGTTGATGATGGCAACCGCAACCATCAAAATCAGGATAATAATCACATTGATGTCCTGCAGATCGAGCCACTCAAAAATTTGTGGATATAGGTCTCTGATGGAAGTTGCGTTGAGGTCGTAACCCACTTCATCAAGTACTTTCTCGGTCATGGGCTGAATATTTTTAAAATCATCAATAAAAACCTCAAAACCACTCACCTGATCATCGGTCCAGTTGTTGAGTTTTTGTATGTGCTGCAAATCGCCAATCACGTAAGTATCGTCAAATTCTTCAAGTCCGGTTTCGTAGATTCCTGCAATTGTAAATTTCCGCCCCCGGGGTTGCAGTTCGCCTTCATTCACAAAATACATTCTCACCTCATCGCCCAGCTTGATTTTTAACAAGCTTCCAAGTTTTTTTGAAATCAAAATATGATCGTTTCGCTTTGCTGTATCGATAATAATCGGGCTACCCTGGATAATTTTATCGTTAAAAAACGACCAGTCGTAATCGTTGCCAATCCCTTTAAAAATTACACCCTGAATTTGATCGGGAGTTTTTATTAAACCTGATTTTGTTGCAAAAACCTGGATATGCCTGATGCCTTCCATTTTTTCCAAAACCGGATAAAACTGCTGGTTTCGGCTGATTGGAGCGGTTTCAGCACTTTTGTTCAGGTCGTAACTGGTAATCTGGATATCCGATCCAAAACCTATTACTTTGTTGGAGATAGCCGATTTAAAGCCTGTTGTAACTGCCACCGAAATAATCATCACGGCAATGCCCAGGGCAATGCTGATGATCGAAATCCTGACTATCGGACGTGAAAAATTACGCTTATCTTTCGAAAGTATTCCTTTGGCTATAAAAAGTTCGAAGTTCAAATTATGAAGGATTTTATGCGGCAAAAGTAACCAAAATAAAAGAGGCATTATTTTGTAGCTGTGGATTATATTTGCATTTTCTGAAGTAAATGAAAATCGAAAAATTCTGTTGTGAAAATACTTTCAAAATATCCAGTTTGTCTTTTTGTGATTTTATTCCAGTCATTCGTTGCCTGCAGTCAACCGCAGATGGCCAGAATTATCGTTGGCGCTGAACGAACCAGCGAATATTTCCAGTTAATCAAAGGCAAAAATATCGCTTTGGTAGCCAATCATACCTCGCTTATTAACGGCGTTCATCTGGTTGACACTTTAATAAGCGCCCGATTTAAAGTTGTGAAAGTTTTCAGTCCGGAGCATGGTTTCCGTGGAAACGCCGATGCCGGACAGGAAATTGGCGACAAAATTGACCTGGTTACCAGACTTCCCATTATTTCGTTGTACGGGAAAAATAAAAAGCCACAAGCTGCTGATCTTGCAGAGGTTGATCTTGTGATTTTTGATATCCAGGATGTTGGCGCCCGTTTTTACACCTACATTTCTACGATGACTTATGTGATGGAGGCTTGCGCCGAAAATCAAATTCCGGTGATTATTCTCGACCGGCCAAATCCAAACGGGTTTTATGTGGATGGCCCCGTGCTCGAAAGTGAGTTTAAATCGTTTGTTGGCCTGCATCCTGTGCCGATTGTCCATGGGATGACAGTTGGCGAATATGCCGGAATGGTCAACGCAGAAGGCTGGCTCGAAAACGGTGTAAAATGTGAGTTATCCGTAATTCCTGTCGAAAATTACACGCACAGCGATTTGTATGAATTGCCAGTAAGGCCATCTCCAAACCTCCCAAATAAAAATGCAATTTTCCTTTATCCTTCGCTGTGTTTATTTGAAGGCACCGTTGTCAGCGTTGGCCGCGGCACCGATTTGCCCTTCCAGGTAATAGGTCATCCTGAATTCAAGGCCGGAAGTGATAGTTTTATCCCAAGATCGATTCCGGGAGTGGCCTCAAAACCAAAATATGAAGGTGTGCAATGTTTTGGACAAAACTTAACCGGATTTGCTGAAAGTTCACAAAACCTTCAGGGGCAGATGCATCTTTCGTGGTTGATTGAATATTGGAAGGCATTGAAAGATAAAGGTAGTTTTTTTGATAATTATTTCGAAAAACTTGCGGGGACAGCACAACTCCGCACACAAATCGAAGATGGCTGGAGCGAGGCACAGATCAGGGAATCCTGGCAGCCCGGACTTGAGAAATTTAAACAGTTCCGCAAAAAGTACCTTTTATATCCTGATTTTGATTAGGAATTAATTTTTGATAGCAGTGATTGAAAACGAAAAACCCGCTTCTAAAAACTGGTTTTACCGGTTTGCTCCGGAAATCATCCTTTTTCTGTACATCATCCTTTTTCTGATCGTCAAAAATCCGGACAACCCGCTCGACAGGGTCATCATGAGCGACGGAAAATCGTACTACGCTTATCTTCCCAACTTTTTTATTTATCACGACCACGACTACAAATTTGTCGAAGATTATGAGCAGAAATATTACGCAAACGATGCTTTAGTTTTTAAAGAGTTCCGGTTCAAAATCGATGGAAGAACCGTAATTAAAGGCTTTTCCGGGCTGGCATTCTTGTTTCTGCCCTTCTTTCTGATCGCACATTTTCTGAGTTTTATTTTTGGGTTTCCCACCGACGGCTACTCCATCATTTACCAGTATTCGATTGGTTTTGCGGCGCTTTTTTATCTGTGGGCAGGATTGAAATATCTGAGAAAACTTTTGCCAGCATTTGGATTTTCAGTGCAAATAGTCACAGCCATTCTTTTTATTATCGCTTTTGGTACCAACATCATCTATTACACCCTGAGGGAAGGCTCGATGGTGCATGTTTACAACTTTGCGCTGGTGGCAGCTTTTCTTTATTTTTTACAAAAAGCTTTCGTTCAAAAAACCTTAAAACCGCTCATTTTAACCACTTTTTTGTATGGATTGATTGTGATTGTGCGACCTACGAACGGCCTTATCATTTTGTTGGCTCCGTTTGTGGCTGGTGATGCTTCCACACTGAGACAATTTATTAAAGGTTTGTTTAAAAAACCTTCCGGGATATTAATGGTTTTGGCTGCATTGTCGGTGTTTCCATTTTTGACCATGCTCATCTGGTATTTGCAGTGTGGCCACTGGATTGTTTATTCGTACGGTGAAGAAGGTTTTAGCTTTTTGAAGCCACATTTTTTTCAGATACTTTTCAGCTTTAATAAAGGCTGGTTTGTATATACTCCGCTGGCTTTGGTGGCGATGGCCGGATTTGTTTATTTGTTTTTAAGAAATCGATTTCAGTTTTTTTTGGGACTGATTTTCCTGCTCCTTTTTGTTTACGTGGCTTCCAGTTGGTGGGCCTGGCACTACACTTCAACTTTTGGGCAAAGGGTTTTTATTGATATTTACCCCTTCATTGCGATTTTACTCGGTTTTACTTTTTTGCTGATAAAGAAGCATCAGATCATTCAGTTAGCTGGAATCGCGATAGTTGCCTTTTTGGTTGCCTTAAATCTTTTACAGTTTTACCAGCATTATACTTTTGTTTTTCCTCCCGGAACCATCGATTTCAGACAATACAAAGACTCGTTTTCCAGGTTGGTTCCAGCTCCAAGAGTTTTTTTTCCGGAGGATAAAATCGAAAAGTGTGATGTTTTATCCAATGATTTTGAGAAAGATTATGGCTGGCTGAATTACGCCTCAGTTACAGACACTTTGGCTTTTGAAGGAAAATATTCATCCCGGGCAGGCCTGGCAAATGAATACAGCATTGGCCTCTACGAACCAATCAGGAGGCACCTTTCGACTGATTTTGGCTGGGTAAAAGTTTCATGTCAGGTTTATTCTGACCGGAAGTATTCACAGGCAAAAATGATCATTGATGTCGAATCGGAAGGCAAAAGTGTTTTTTATAGACCTTTCTATCTTAGCGAGGTAAACCGGTTAAATAGATGGACTTACCTCGAATTTGCACTCCGATTACCCGAACTGAAAACTGAAAACGACATGCTTCGCGTTTATTTCATGAATACCCGTCAGGATGAGTTTTTCATGGTGGATAATCTGAAAGTTGAGATTTTATCGTTGAAAGAAGCCTTTGAGTTTTATTGAAAATATTTCTAAACCTGGCAGAGCATCAAATCCCGACAGGGTTTATGGGATGAATTTGCCCTAAATAATAAAGTTTGTCTTAAAAATAAATTATACTTTTGATTGTCCTAAAATGATATCATTCATAAAAATCATTACTAATAAATAGGAACAAAGTTGAATAATTAAGCCAAAATTTTATAGTAAATCAAATGACGACAGAAACCAAAATACGAAACCGGATTTTAAAGCGGATTGAACGCATCTCAAGTGAGCAACTCTCTGCGTTGGATGAATATTTGAAGAAACTTGAAAAACAGGCAACAAAGAAAAAAAAAGTGTTGTCGTATGCAGGAGTTTGGAAAGACCTTGACGAAAACATTTTTCGTGAATTTACCGAAGAATTAGTCGTCAGACGACAGGAAAACAAAAGGAGAAGCAATGAAAAGAGCGCTGATTGACACAGATATTTTATCCTATTATTTCAAAGGCAATCCAATAGTAATCAAGCACTTCGAATCTTATCTTGATTTTTTCGATTCCATTGAGATTTGTCTTATAACTTATTATGAAATAGCAAGCGGTTTACTTGCAAAAAATGGTTTTAATCAATTACAGGTTTTTGAACGGTTTGTTGAAGAAAACAAAGTAATTCCATTGTCCGAAAAGTCGTCTAAAATTTCAGCCGAATTGTACGCAAAACTGAGGCAAACAGGAAATATTGTTGATGATATTGATTTGTTAATTGCCGGTGTTGCCATCGAAAATGAAATAGTTCTTGTAACAAATAACCAAAAACACTTTGACAGGATTCCAAACTTAATAATTGAAAATTGGACTTTGTAAATAACATTAAACCAACAGTTTATCATGACATCACCACTCTAAAATATTAATATGAAAAGCGTTAACTTTCGAACTTGGAATTAAGCAACAAGAGAAATAATTGGATTTTGCCTGAAAGCGTCATTTTTCTTTCTTACTTACCTGATTTTGAACAACCAATAGATGATGTTGAAATTCTAAAATTCATTTATGGTAGCACTGAAAACCATGTACCTTCAATTTCCTGACAATGATTCTTAAAAAATTCACCACCGACCAGATAATCCTTCTGATAATCCTCTTGCTTGCAGCATTCCTGCGGTTTTACAACTTTGCGGGATGGTCGCTCAGCAACGATGAACTGAGCGCATTGGCAAGGTTGCAGTTTGAGAGTTTTGGTGAGATGATCAGGCAGGGTGTGATGCTCGGCGATTTTCATCCTGCTGGTGTCCAGGTTTTTCTGTGGTTCTGGATTAAAGTGTTTGGAAGTAGCGTTGCTGCCGTTCGCCTGCCTTTTGTGGTTTTTGGGATAGTGTCGGTTTATCTGGTTTTTTTGATAGGAAAACGTTGGTTTAGTCCGGCAAGTGGACTTTTCGCGGCATCTGCAATGGCGTTTTTGCAGTTCCCGATTTTGTACAGCCAGCTTGCCCGACCCTATAGTCCAGGTTTACTTTTCTCATTGGCCACAATCTGGTTTTGGACGAAGATAGTTTTTGATGAAAAGAGGCGGGTAAAGGATTATGCCGGATTTGTGATTTTCGCTGCTTTATCGGCCTACACGCACCATTACAGCTTTTTATTTGCGATTGTTGTCGGGCTTTCTGGATTTGCTTTTTATCGTAAAATCGAATGGAAAAACTACCTGGTTTCCGCTATGGCAGTTGGCGTTTTGTATCTTCCTCATCTCAAAATTTTCCTTTACCAGTTTGGGATTGGCGGAGTTGGTGGAAGCGAAGGTTGGCTTGGAAAGCCTGAACCAGACTGGATTCTCGGCTTTCTGAAATATGCTATTAACGATTCATGGATTTTATTAGTCCTGATGATTGCGGTTTTTGCAGGATCTTTAATTTTGGGGAAAAGGAAATTCACACCTTTTCACTGGCTTTCACTTTCCTGGTTTTTGGTGATGTTTTTTATCGGGTATTTTTATTCGATCTGGCGAAATCCAATCCTGCAATATTCGATTTTACTTTTTTCATTTCCTTTCCTGATTTTGTTTTTCTTCTCATTTGCTGATAATCTCAACAACAAATTAAAAATCGTTGTATTAGCTGTATTTACTTTATTTGGGACGGTTCAGACGGTTTTTATCAATCAGTTTTATCAGCAGCAGCATTTTGGGGAATTTAAAGATGTTGCTGCAAAAATAGCCCAATGGAATCGGGAGTTTGGAAAAGAAAATGTGACCAACACCATCATCGTCAACGGACCGTTTTACATCCATTATTATCTTGATAAAGAAAATGTTGGGATTGATTTTAAACAATATGAAAACCTTGGTGGGAAGGATCTGCTTGAGCTAAAAAAAATTGTTGACAAAAGCCAGACACCTTATTTTGTTCATGCCTGGACAAAACCTTGTCCTGCCGATCTGGAGGATATTATCCTTACAAAATACCCTTGCATCCTGCAAAAGATTAACTATTCAGGCCTTTCAGAAGTAACGCTTTATTCGAAAAATGTTTCCGGAAACTGCATTAAAATGCCATTACCGGCTAATGTTATCATAAATAATTTTGAGGCAGGTTTGATGTGGGATGGGAGCGAGGCAAACTTAGATTCAAACATTGTTCATTCCGGAAAGTTCAGTTACAAACTGGATACTGCAACAGAATACAGCCCTGCATTTACGGGTACTTTAGCTGATTTGAACATCGGAAAAACCGGTCAGATTAAAGTTTCGCTGATGGCTTTTTCGTCGGATTCGTTGACAAACATGCCCATCGTCATCAGCATCGAAAACAAGGAGAAAGGTGGCTATGTATGGTCAAGTTCACATATCGAGAATTTTATCGAACCGCAAAAATGGGGACAGGCATTTTTTAATTTTGAGTTACCCGAAATTTTGTCGCCGGATGATATTTTAAAAATCTATGTCTGGAACGCCGAAAAGAAAGTGATTTACCTGGATGATGTTGAAATCGGATTTTATCAGGCTAAGATTCAATAAAATCAAAGGTTTGCCGTAAAAGCGCCATCTTTTTTTACATCATGAAAAGGGATCGCCAGTTTTTCGCATTCCTCTTTCCAGCGGTTAGTTGAGTAAAATTTGTTTGACCCATCAAAAATCAACTTATCAAAATCGAATTTTTCCTTCAGCGCCGAAATCGAAATTTTTGGATTTCCTTTTAAAATCAGATAATCAACTTTGAGTGGAATTTCAGGGAAATATTCGTCAAAATCATCGTCAATCAAGGCAAGCCGGTATTTTCCTAACTTCATAAAATGAGAATTCCTGATCGTAAAATCCTCATTTAAGGTTTCATTTGGTTTGCCGGATAAATCTTCGATGACCAGATTATTCATCTGACGGATACCGGCAAAAATCCGTGAGTTTTTCAGGTTGAAACCAATGCTTTTTTTGTCGGAAAACACAGCTGAATCAGCCAATGCATAGCCTTTATCACCCATAAAAACATCAATGGCTGTTTGGTCGCGCATCGAATAAATGACGAGTTGTTTTTGTTTCAGGATTTTTGATCGTTCATAAATAAAGGAACCCGTCAAAAGCACCAAACCTACCAGCGTTGCAACCACCAAACTAGCTCGTTTCATGATAATAGAACGCGTGATAAAAATGAATATCAGGTAAATCAGAACTACCTGAGGGAGGTAATAAACCATTCCCTCGATTTTGGCACCGGGCAAGCCATCAACAAAACCAACCGAATAATTGAGTGCAAAGACCAGGTTTTTAAGCAATATTCCCAAAATGCCTGCCATCCAGGGCCAGAAAAAGAAAAACAAAACGGCAATGCCGGCCACCATAATTAGCCATGAAAGCGGAATTACGAAAAGGTTAGCGGGTAAAAAATACGATGGGAACTGGTGGAAATACATCACCGAAATCGGGAAAGTCCCAATTTGTGCCGCCAATGAAACCGAAATAATCTGCCAGATATAATCGCCGGCTTTGTTTTTTAAAATCCAGAGTTCATAAATGGGTTTGTACAGCGCAATGATTCCAAGCACAGCAGCATACGAAAGCTGAAAACCAACTTTTGTAATGATAAAAGGATCGGAAATTATAAGAAGAAGCGCCGATGCTGCCAGCGTATTGTATGGATCCGACTGTTGCTTCCGGACTTCCTTTATCGCAAAAAGGCTGAACATTACCGTTGCCCGTAGAACAGAGGGCGAAAGGCCGGTGATGAAGGCGTAAAGCCAAATAACCAGGAGCAATATTGTAAATTTGTAAATCCGGCCATTCCTGATTTTGTCGAAAAATTTAAGCATGAAACCGACAATTACAAAAATAATCCCGACATGCAGGCCCGATACCGATAAAATGTGCAAAGCGCCAGCCCCGGCGTATTGATTACGCAATTCGGGTTCGAGATTTTCGGTATAGCCCAGTAGCAGGGCGGAAGCTACAGCGTATTCGTCACCTGCGAGTCCGTTAATTTCAAGAATTTTAAGCATTTTCAACCGGGCCAGTTCCGAAAATTTGAAAACCGGATTGGCATCGTTTTTTGCTGTCTTGATCCAATCGTTGCTTCTGAGATAAATCTGGTGGTAAATTCCGTCGTTGGATAGATAATTCCTGTAATTAAACTGATGTGGGTTTGCCGGTGGTGAAATTTCATTCGGGTTTCCGCTGAAGAGGATATAATCACCATATTTTAATGATTTTGCCAGTGAATCGGTTTCAAAATAAAGCATGATTTTTCCGCCTGCGTTTTTCATCGCTGACGAATCCTTCAAATACTCCACATTTGCAAAAGCCCTGAGGCTATTGGGCTTTTCGGAGGGCGTTTCGGTCAACCGGACGATAAAAACATCGCCCGGTTTTTGCAGTTTCGGGAAATGGTTTTCATGATATTTTGGCGTATGAAGAATTGTGGATGCCACTCCACAAACAAAAATCAGGAGGTATAAAAGTGAGCCAAAAATCCATCTGAACGAATATTTTTGAAACCGGTTCGAGAGGATTGTCAACAGAATCAAAAGAATGATCAGCAGGAAAAGCAGATAAGGATTCAGGAATAACTGGAATTTTATAGTAATGATGATCCCAGCAACAAATGGGAGCAAAAACCGGAAAAGCGGATATGAATTCCAGAATTTCATGTTAATGATTTGGGTTAACAGGAAAATGAAGTTCTAAAAGTACATCAAACGCAGCAGCCTTGCAATAAAATTATTAGTGAAGAAAGCAAAAAAATCATTGGTGTCTGGTTAAACGTTTTAGATTTCTCCCTACGGTCGAAATGACAAGGTATTTGGAGTATTTTGGGAGGGTGGGGGTTGGTGGCGGCGAAG
>CAJATL010000286.1 GCA_903944895.1 uncultured Bacteroidota bacterium | reverse complement strand
TGAATTCTATAAACCTACCAGTTTACCGCCTTCCGCCTTACAGGCATCGTCATGCAGCGGGCACCGCCACCTCCGCGTGAAAGCTCAGATCCATCAATGGTTACAACATATTTCTGATAACCGGAAAGGTCGGTTTTGCCACTCATTATATCGCTGGCTTTTAAAACTTCGTACCCATTTTTATTTAATTCTTCGATGGTGTAAACATTTCGGTTGTAGCCCATAACTTTTCCGGGAGCAAGTGCAAAAAAGTTCGCACCGCTGTGCCATTGCTCTCGTTCCTGACTCCATGGATCGGCAGTTCCACCGCAAAAAATGGGCTTCATTTCCATGCCCAGTTTTGAAAGTGATTCGATAATATTTTTCTCCTCCACAATCTTAACTTCACCATTATCGATGGCAATGTGGATGGTTTTAAAACGATTCGGGTGCATCACAACAGGCTCATAAACCATACATTCGCTGGTGTTGAGGAAGGTAAAAACCATGTCGAGATGGATAAAAGATTCCCGGTCGGTGGGCAATTCCTGGACGATGATGTGGTGAACATCTTTTTGCTCTTTAAGTTTTTCGATTACAACATCGATGCCCTGAGGCGTGGTGCGGGCACCAATGCCGATGAGCAGAATGTCATCACGGGCAATAAGCACATCACCACCTTCGATGCTTATTTTATCGCAATCGTGGCTGTTTGATTTGGCGTTGAAAGTACTGGTTTGAAAAGCCGGATAATAATCAAAAATGGCTTCCATAATCTGCGATTCGCGTTCACGGACCTGGTTAGCCATTTTGCCAACCAAAACTTCATTGTACATCGAAATGGCAGCGTCGCGTGTAAAAAAGAAATTATGCAGCGGCTTCACGGCAAAACGTTTGTTGCTCAAAAAACGGGTGAGGCTGTCGCGTTGCAGCTCAACACCTTCGATGAGATGGCTCGCCAGAGTTTCATTGTCCAAATCCAGCAAAAAGTCGTGAGCGTGCGGGTTGAAACAATTTTCGCAAACCTTTCCAACCAGGTCGGTTTTAACTTTTTGATTTTTCAGGATTGCCGAAAGCAACTGCTTTACTTCAAAAACCTGGGTAGCTTTTTGCAGGACACCACGAAACTGAGCGTATTCTTCCTGGGCTACCGAAAGGTTTAAAATATCGCTGTAAAGCGCCCGCTCTACATTATCAGGAGTCATATTTTCGACTTCGCTGCCCATGCTGTGGATGATTACAGCTTCAAGTTCGCCAATTTCCGAATTTACGTTAACGCTAAATTTATTGTCCATTTTTGATGTTTGTTTTCGTTGAGTTTTGATTTGCAAAGGTAGAAGATAATTGATCTGGATGAAGGAGGGAAGTTTTGACGTGCTATAAAGATTTCGCATTTGTCAGGGCTAAAAGGTTTCACTTTTTATAAAAAGGTGAAACCTTTAAACCAACGCTTTTGTCTTGCAGGGTTCCGAACTCTTGAATAGTTCGGAACCTTGATTAAACCACGATTCTGATGAGGTTGGAATAGAGTTGTGGCCGGGTTTTGTATTAAGGTTTGGCTTTTTGTAGAAATAAGCTTTTAAAAGGTTTTAACTTGTCCGTGCAAAAAGGCCTCATCTTTACAAAACATGAAAATTTTTTTTCGAAAGAAGTCCATTTTGAATGAAGGAGTTGAATACTTAATTGGATATTTTTGTAAAAAAAATTAATGATGGAAAATCAACAAATTAAAACTGCTTTGTATGCCTTAATAGCGGAAACAGAGGATTTGCAGCTATTGGAGGAGATCGAAATCATGCTGGTAAAAAATACGAAACACGATTTTTGGGATAGTTTGCCGCCATCACAAAAAGAAAGCATCGAAAAAGGACTCGAACAAGCGTCAAAAGGTGAGACTACTGCCCATGACGAGGTGATGAAAAAATACGAGAAATGGCTTATAAAATAAGGTGGACAAAGGAAGCCAATGAAACCTTTGATAAGATTATCGAATACCTCGAAAATCGCTGGACCAACCGCGAAATTGTTAATTTCGTTAATCAAACAAATCAGGTGTTAATCGAAATTTCAGAGAATCCTGAAATGTTCAAATCCTCATCAAAAATGAAAATCAGAATGGGGATTATTACAAAGCAAACAAGCATTATCTACCAAATTGATGATCGAAATAAGATCATTGTTTTACTTTCCTTCTGGGACAACAGGCAAGACCCCTCCAAACGTAATTATTAATTTCGATTGAAAATTGAAAAGTGGTTCACCTGAAAATTTAGAAAAAGGTTTCACCTTTTGGAAAGGTGAAAACTTTAAACCACGCTCGAAAAGGTTTCACCTTTTATAAACGTGAAACCTTTAATACACGTCCTTTGGTGAAAGCCTGAAAAATAAGGTTAATAAGGTTTTGGTGGGGAGGTGGCGGGCTTTTGTACTAAGGTCTGGCTTTTTGAAGAAATAAGGTTTTTCATGCACTGAATGAAACCAATTTTTTTCATTAAAAACCTCATTCTTCATTCCTCAACCTTAGCACAAATCTATTACCCCCTGATTTTGAAAGGTTTCACCTTTTGAAAAGGTGAAACCTTTAAATCAAAAAAAACCTCAAAAGCTTTGCACCTTTGAGGTTTTTGTGTTTAAACTGATTTATTGTTTTATCAGACGATCAGCCGTTCACGAAAAGGCTCGAAAGTCATAAAATCGGCATGATGGACAACGAAAGCCTCGGTGGTTCTTTTTACCAGGTTTCCTTCGCCGGCATGGGTTGCAATGATGTGGCACACTTCGGCAGGAACGCCGCATTCTTCGGCCAGAGAAACTCCTGAAAATGGATGACGCAGGTATTTACCATAAGTTCCCTGAACGGCTTTTCCGTTGGCATCGAGCACATATTCCAGCAATTTACCAACATCGGCAAGGATGGCGCCTGAAATCAGAACATCCATATTCACCGGCAATTCACCGTGGTACATGTCGTTCATTTTATTCCCGGCATCACGGGCAATGTGCACCACCGAGCGCTTGTGATCCATAAAGGTTACCTTGAGATTTGGACCGCACAACAGCGTAAACGGGATTATATTCAGATCACCGGCAGTAAGCACGCTGCGTTCGAGGGCAATTTCCCAGGTTTTGGCGGTTTTTTCGCGAAGGCCTTCATCCTTAATCCAGTCGAGTTCAGGCCAGAGTTCTAAAACTTCCTTTTTCATAATTTAGCGATTATTGCGTCGGCCATTTGAGTCGTTGAGGCAGCGCCTTTTTCGACTACATCTGCCTTACCAGTCATTTTAAGCATATCATAAGTACGTACTTTTCCTTCGGAAACTACATCGGCAACAGCTTTGCGGATATGTTTTGCGCGATCATTCTCGCCAATAAAATCAAGCATCATACAGGCAGATTCTACCATGGCAATGGGGTTTACGATCGAAACCGCATAATCGGCATATTTTGGAGCTGAACCATGGGTAGGCTCAAAAACGCCAATGCCCGAATCAGGGTTGAACTGAGCTGAAGCTGCAAATCCAAGTCCACCAATCAAACCGGCAAAGCCATCGGAGGCAATGTCGCCAAACATATTTCCGGCAACGATTACACCGTAATCTTCAGGATTTTTGGTAAGCCACATCATTTGCGCGTCGATGTTGGTATTCCAGAGTGGGATTTGTGGATAATCGGCTTTTTGCATTTCCTTGGCCATTTTGTACATCATGCCGCTTGTTTCGCGGATGACGTTTGGTTTTTCGCAAAGCGTAACCGATTTATAGCCGTATTTTTTGGCGTGTTCGAAAGCTGCACGAAGAATGCGTCCGGTATATTTTTTCGTAAAAATGCGGGTCGAAACCGAAACTTCATCTTTAGGATGCATGCCAAAATTCTTTCTGAATTTCGGATGCGTCATCAGGGCATCATAAACCTGTTGTGGCGGGTCACTCCACTCGACGCCTCCGTAAAGGCCTTCGGTGTTCTGACGGAAAATCACCACGTCAACCTGCGGTTCCTCAACTCCTCCATCGCGGCCACGACGGATAAAATTGAGCGGATTGCCTTTGTAGGTAAGGCAAGGGCGCATGCAGATATCCAGTCCGAAATGCTGACGAAGGCCAACGATCGGACTTGCATAAACCAGGTTTTTTTCTTTTAATGCTGGCGAAAGTTCATCAAAAGCAGCATCTTTAGGTTTTGAAGTTATCGCACCAAAAAGGCCGATTTTGTGTTTTTCCAAAAGATCGAGGGTGCGCTGAGGCAATGGGTTGCCTTCGTTACACCAAAAATCCCAGCCAATGTCGCCATTTACGTATTCAGCTTCAAAGCCGGCTGCATCAAGCACGCGAATTGCTTCCTGTAAAACTACTTTTCCAATGCCATCTCCGGGCATCGCAACAATTGTTCTTTTTGACATATCGTATTAATTTAACTTTTTAGATATTAATTCGTTAACATAAGGGTACAAAATTAGAATGTTCCATTTCATTTGCAATCATTGATGAACGATTTTCGATAATTTAGAGAGGGTTTAAATTTGGAAGAAAAAAATAGGCGTTAGGCGTTAGGCGTTAGGAGGAAGTCGGCAGGCGGACAGGCGTAAGGTGTAAGGCATAAGGCATAAGTCAGCAGGCGGCAGTTGCCAGTTGCCAGTCGGCAGTTGGCAGTCGGCAGGCGGCAGTTGCAGTTGGCAGTTGGCAGTCGACAGCTTTCATTTATTAGTTGAGTCCCTGATTTTTTGGATTTTGTCTTTTGGGTTTTGGATTTTGTGTTTTGTGTTTTGTGTTTTGTGTTTTGGATTTTGGATTTTGTTTTTTTCGCTCTGCGCTTTGCGCTCCGCGCTCTGCTACCTGAAAACCACTTCGTCAATCAAATCTTCGCCGGCCAGTTTGTTGAGGGATTTTTTGATTTTTTCGCGCGAATACACAAGCTCCTGGCGCAAAGCAGCCGAATCGACCTCCACATAAAGCTTGCGATGATGTACCCACATTTTTTTGGTATGCCCGGCTATCATGGTTCCCACAACTTTATCCCACGAGCCCATCATCCCGGCTTCGCTCAATTTACGCCTGCTGCCTGGGTTATAGGTGTCGATGAGCGCTTTGATAGCCTCGCCCAGCGTTATTTCGTTTGTTTTTCTAAAACTCATAATATTTCGAGGTCATGGTTTTGAAGTTCAAAAGCTTCCCCGCTTTTAATTTCGAATATCTTGTGGTCGATGTCGATTTCGTGAAGCATGTGACTGATTCGTTCGCGCTGGGTGTCGGTGATAAAAACCTGCCCAAAGCTGTTTTCGCTGGTAAGTTTTATAATTTGTTCTACCCTATTATTGTCGAGTTTATCAAAAATATCGTCGAGGAGCATCACCGGTTTGTAGCCCTTCAATTGCTTGATATACTCGTATTGTGCGAGCCTGATGGCGAGGATGAAGGATTTTTGCTGGCCTTGCGAGCCAAACTTTTTTACAGGGTAACCTTCCAGGTTAAAAACCAGGTCGTCTTTGTGAATTCCGGTGGTCGTGTATCTCATAATCCTGTCTTTCCCGATCGTTGCGGCTAGCAAATCGCCCATACTTTGACCGGCCAACTGCGTTTCATAAACAATGTCAACCGTTTCTTTACCACCCGAAATCAAGCCGAAATAATGATTAAAAATGAGAAGGTAATTTTGAAGAAAATCCCGCCTTTTGGGATAAATACTCTGTGCAAGCTGGATGAGCTGTTCATCCCAGATTTCGATGGAAGCCTGATCGAAAAAATGCCTTTCGGCGAAAGTTTTAAGCAGCACATTTCGCTGGGCCAGTGCTTTGTTATAATTGATGAGGTCGTCGAGGTAAAGTTTGTCGAACTGCGAAATGATGCTGTCGATCAACCGACGCCTCACCTCGCTGCCTTCGTTGATCAGGTCACGGTCGTAGGGCGAAACCATCACCAACGGATAAAGCCCGATGTGATCGGCAAGCCGCTGATATTCCTTTTTGTTGAGTTTGAAACTCTTTTTCTGGTTGAGTTTCTGGATGCAGTGAATGGTGTCTGTAGTTTCACCGCCCATCTCAAACTTTCCTAAAATCGAAAAATATTCCTCGCCGTGCCTGATGTTCTGCGAATCGACAAGATTAAAATAACTTTTGCTCAGCGAAAGATAATAAATGGCATCCAGAATATTGGTTTTGCCTGAAGCGTTGTCGCCGATAAAGCAATTCACCTTGGGCGAAAACGTGAGTTCGGCCGATGTGTAATTTTTAAAATTGTGAAGGTTTAATTGCTTTAAATACATTTATTTATGCTGTTAAAATCAGTTTCTCGATGTTGGCAGCTACCTCATTCAATAGCCAGCCGGGTGTGGAAGTTGCGCCTGTAACGCCGATTTGTTCAGCGCCATCGAACCAGGATTTTACAATCTTTTCGGGCGAATCCACATAAAAAGCGTTGCTGTTTTCGGATTTTACAATCTCAAAAAGATAATGGCCGTTGGAAGATTTCTTACCACCTACAAAAATTACAATATCGTTTTCGTTAGCAAAGTTGCGAAGATTTTGGTCACGACCGGTCACCTGTCGGCAAGTGCTGTCGGTGGAACAAAATTCAGTTCTTTCCGAAATTGCCTCCTGCTCCATATTTAGCCTGATTTTCGATGAAATCTCATTAAATGCCTCTTTACTTTTGGTTGTCTGTGCAAAAAGGCTGACCGGCTGTGAAAAATCGATTTTTGTCAGGTCATTTTCTTCTTCAACTATGATGGCCAAATTATCGGTCTGTCCACTCAAACCAAGAACTTCGGGATGATTCTTTTTACCAAAAATTACAATCTGGCCACCTGCTTCATAATTTTCGATGAATGATTTCCTGATTTTTTTCTGAAGTTTAATTACGATGGGGCAGGTTCCATCGATGAGCCGGATGTTGTTTTTGACAGCGATTTCGTAAGTTTCAGGAGGTTCTCCATGCGCCCGGATGAGCACCACCGCATTTTGAAGCTTCCTGAAATCATCCTGATCAATAATTTCCAGCCCCAGATTTGTCAGGCGGTTTTCTTCCTGCTCGTTATGAACCACCTGGCCCAGGCAAAATAAATGCCCGGATCGCTGCAGTTCTTCTTCAGCTAGACTAATCGCACGCTTTACCCCGGAACAAAAACCAGCTTTCGGATCTATTGAAATTTTCATTTTTCGACAATCAAGATTTTGCAAATTAACCAATTTTTGACTTATTCGGGACCAGAAACTTTTCAACGACTTATTTAAACTGCTGATGAGATGATTCGGCCGGAAAAACTAATTCAATTTTATTTATCCGGAATTGTTTGATTTATCTATTTTTGAACCTTAAACCCGGCAACACAAATATGGAAAATCAAAATCCCGAAGAAAGCAACAGAATCATTATTCCAAAGCTTTTTTATGATTCGCTCAACGATGCCCCTTTTACAAATTGCCTGATGTGCAACCGGCATCTATTAATGAATCCAACCACTTACCTGATCGAAAAAGCCTACCGGAAAAATCCTGTCAACGGAAAAAAGGAGATCATTTTTGAATATGCCATTTGCTGGAATTGCATCTCAAAATTCACCGAAAGTTATTCGAAAAAATCAATGGCAAATATCACCGAATATTTTAACGATAATATTGTCAGGCGGGAACGTAGCGAGTTGATGAAAATCCCGGAAGCGTGGAACAAACCAGATTTTTTCCTGTCGAAATGTTCGATAAAAGGAACACCGGTTAAAGAATTAGACGAATACCAGGTTCTGGGATATTTTTATGGCCGGTTTATGACGTTAGACTCACCACCATTTTTATTTAGTGGAGCCGTTAGCGACGAGATTTTAAGCATTTTATCGGAGCAAACCCTCGACGAACTCGACGATTTTACCGGAAAATACCTGACCGGCCCACCGGAATTCAGCGACTTTTTGCGCGCTCCAAAACGGAAACCGGTTATTTTGCTTTAGGAAAAAGGGATAAGCCGGAAACCCCGATAGCAATCTGGGGTCGCCAGTTGGCAGTGGGAAGTTTGATTGCTCGAAAATTGGAGGTACCTTTGTCCAATGGCTAAGCACCTGAATAATTGAATTTGTTTTGTAGCAAAACACTGTCAGGTTTTTATCGGATTAATTTTTACTATACTCCGTGTTCTCCGTGCCTCCGTGGTAAATTTTAACTAAATACTATCAAAATACTTTTAAAAACCTGTTTATGAAAAAAATTATTTGTCTTCTTTTGCCAGTGCTCTGGATATTTACTCTGGAAACTTATGCTCAGCCCTGGGTTCAGAACGATGCGATTTTCAATCCCAGCGGAATTCCCAGCCTGCCATTTTCCCAACCCCGCTTTGCCGACCTTGATGGCGACGGCGATCCCGACCTGATTATCGGCAACACCGAGGATAAACCCTACTTTATGGAAAACTCGGGAAGTGCCACCAATCCTGCTTTTACGATTGGCGCCGACATTTTTGCCGGGATTTCATTCCTCGACGCCGAAATGGGCGTTTGCGCAGATATCGACGGTGATGGTGACCTCGATTTTATTGCCGGAGGTTTCACTGGCCTGAATCTTTTTACAAATACCGGAACAATCAGCTCACCTGTTTTTGAGAAAACGGAAGGTTTTTTCGACGGGCTGAATGTAGGCTCAAATCCTGTTCCTGACCTGGCCGACGTGGATAACGATGGTGATTTGGACATGGTGGTTGGTCTCAGCGAAAGCGGCATGGTGAAATTATATGTAAACCTCGGATCTCCGGTTATGGCGCAGTTTACCGAAGCCAGCGCCATCGAAATTGGAGATGTTGGACTTTACGCTTATCCCAACTTTTGTGACCTCGACGCCGACAATGACCTGGATTTATTGGTTGGCCGCGACGAACATGGCTTTATCTACTATCAAAATACCGGTACTCCAAATACTGCAATTTGGGAAACTAACATCAACACATTTGCGGGACTCGGAAACGAAACTTACTGGAATTCACCCGAATTAACCGATCTGAACGGCGACGGCAAATTCGATCTGATTTTTGGTTCTGCCTCCGGCCCGCTGAATTATTACCTCAACTCAGGAACACCAACTTCGCCAACCTGGCAACTGAACACCACACTTTTTGGCGGTGTACTCGATGTTGGCGGCGCCAGCAATCCTAATTTTATAGATTGGGACGGCGATGCCGACCTGGACATGTTTACCGGAAGTCAGCTTGGCGACATAAAATATTTCGAAAATACCGGAACAACCAGCGGTCCGGCCTGGGAAGAAAACAGTAGCTATTTTACCTCACTCAAACACTCCATTTACAGCGCTGTAGCCATAGGCGATGTGAACGATGACGGGCTATTTGATGCCATCGTCGGCGATTTAAGCGGAAAACTTTATTATCACCGGAACACCGGCTCGGGATTTTTCTTTGAAACTGAAGTGTTGTCAACCGTGAATCTGGGTGGCTGGTCGGCACCACGCCTGGTGGATTTTGACAATGATGAAGATCTGGATATTGTTGCCGGAAATGAGGCTGGGAATCTGACTTATCTCGAAAATCAGGGATCAGCAGCTTCGCCGGCCTGGGTGATTATTCCCGGCTTTTTTGGCGGAATAGATGTGGGCACCAATTGCGTCGCGGCTTTGGGTGATCTTGATGGCGACGGCGACCTGGACATCATCACCGGAAATCTGTGGTCGGAAGTACAGTTTTTCGAAAATCTTGGCGAAAGCTGGGTTGAAAATCCTGAACCTATCGAAGGTATCACAGGCAACCAAAACACCACTCCCGCCTTTGCCGACCTTGATGGCGACGGTGATTTGGACATCATCCTCGGCCAATACAACGGCACGTTTAATTATTATCGCAACCAACGGATTGTTTCAGCGATCACTGTTCAAAATCAAATAAAGCCGTTCACGCTCAAACCGGTTTTCCCGAATCCATTTAAATCTTTTACAACAATTAGTTTTGAGTTATCTGAAGTTTCGGATATGATGTTGCAGATTTTTGATCAATCCGGCCATAAAATTCTTACCAAAGAGTGGCAAAAAATGGAATCAGGAATTCATCATTATCATTGGAATGCCTCCTCATTGCCATCAGGAATTTACTTCATACATCTTACTTCCGGAAACCAGCACCAGATAATTAAAGCGGTGTTGGAGAATTAGATTAGGGCGATTGCAGTGACAGAAAAGCCATAAAAACAAAATGTAGAATCTGGTAACAAATTCTACATTTTGCATTTTCAGGAAAGAAACACTTCTAATAATTTGTTTCTTTGATTTCGAAAAACGATTGCGGATGGAGGCAGGCAGGGCAAAGCTTGGGAGCTTTAGTTCCTTCGTGCAGGTAACCGCAGTTGCGGCATTTCCATACGATTTTGCCGTCACGTTCGAACACCCTGCCTTCGTCGAGGTTGGTGTACAACGTGCGATACCGTTCTTCGTGGGCTTTTTCGACCCGGCTGATCATTTTGAAACAAGTGGCAACTTCCTTAAACCCCTCTTCTTCGGCAATGCGGGCAAATTCGGGGTAAAGTTCTGTCCATTCCTCCATTTCACCATCGGCGGCAGCCTTCAGGTTTTCGAGGGTTGTCCCGATTTTTCCGGCAGGATAACTGGCCGTAATTTCCACCATTCCGCCTTCGAGAAACTTGAAAAACCTCTTGGCGTGTTCTTTTTCATTTAATGCCGTTTCGTCGAAGATGGCTGCAATTTGCTCGAGGCCTTCCTTGCGGGCCTGACTGGCAAAATAATCGTACCTCATTCGTGCCTGCGACTCACCGGCAAAGGCTTTCAGTAAATTTTGCTCGGTGCGCGATCCTTTAATACTTTTTTCCATTTTATTAATTTTTTGGTTAGAGAATTATGTTGAAATTCGAATTTATCGTCAGATTAAAACATCAATATTTGCCACAGGGTCACCCCAGACAGCCTTGTAATTTCTGATTACGATGGGCCGCTTAATGAGCCTGGGGTTTTCGGTCATAATTTTTACCCATTCATCATCCGTAAAATTCTTTCCTTTAAACCTTGTTTTATAATCAGACTCCTGCGTGCGAACCATGTCGTGGGGCAATTTATTAAGTTTCATCAGCAAATCCTTCAGTTCCGGAACGCTGATTCCATCTTTGAGGTAATTTCTGATTTCGATTTCCCCTGTTTTTTGTTGAAGATATTGCAGGCCTTCACGCGATTTTTTACAGCCTGGATTGTGATAAATGGTGATCATGATCTGAAAAAATGTTTATTTTTATAACTTTACAAAGTAATCGAATTTTGATGAAAGAAACAAGGTTAAGCCCTTAATCTATCATCAAACTAAATACATTTAAGCTATGAATTTGCATGAATTTAAAACATCCCTGACCCTTGAAAAACCGCCTGCCAGCATCGAAAAGGAGCTTGTAGCGCTTTGGCATGAAGCCTCCGGCCGTTGGGAAAAAGCACATCAGATTGTGCAGGCGCGGAGCAACACCAGTGCTGCGTGGGTACATGCTTTTTTGCATCGTAAAGAAGGCGACCTGACCAATGCGTCGTTCTGGTACGCCTCGGCCGGAAGGAGAATGCCGGAATTACCCATCGCCGCTGAGTGGGAGGAGATCGTTAAAGAATTGCTCGAAATCGAAACACAAGGGTAAACTAAACCCGGAGTATTAAAAATCGGAATTTTATGCCAGAAACAATCAGGATTGCCGGTCATACATCGGTTGACGCAAGCGCGTTATTCAAACTAATCCGTGAAGTTTATCAATCCTCCCCTTTCATGAGCGAGGATTTTGAGGAGAAATTTCCATCGTTTTCAGCTTTTCAGGATTTTCTTCAAAATATCAATAAAACCACTGGGGCTTTTTTTCATGTTGCACTTTCGGATGATCAGCCTGCCGCTTACCTCGTCATCGAACCCAAACAAGCCTCACGACTAAAACACACCGCCTGGCTGAATATGGGAGTTTTGGAAAATCATCGCGGCAAAGGAATAGGCAACATGCTGGTTGATGCCGCCTTTGAGAAAATCCAGTCCGAAAATATTATCGAAATCGTTTACCTGATGGTTCGTGCTGATAATTTAGCGGCAGTAAAACTTTACAAGCAAAAAGGCTTCGAAATCGCTGCCAAGCTTGAAAAGGACACAAAAATCGGAAGCCAGTATTTTGATGGGATTTTAATGCGTAAATTCGCTTGAAGTTTTAAGATCATCGAAAATAATGAGTCCTGTCGAAAAACTGGATTATTTTTGGCTAAAGCCCGATAACTGTCAGGTTTTCAATAGCTCCGACCATGGTAGTTGAACTTGTCGAAAATAAGGGCGGGGCAATTGATGTACGTGATATTCATGGCTTGAGCCACATTAATAAAAATTTTGTTGCCTTTTTAAACTGATCTCATCTTTGTTTATTAATTTTCCGATATTGTAAAGCAGTAAAACATTACTTTCTGTTTTAAAAAATTTCTTACTTTTGAGCGCGTTAAATCATTGGAAATTAAAATTATGAAAACACAGTTTTTTCTTCTGTTGATGCTTTTGTCGGCCACGTTTCCAACTTTTTCTCAGGTAAATGAAGTACCGTTTACATTAGACGACCGCGACCGTATTATCCGGACTGAAGAACAGGTAAATTCATTGCGAAATGAGATGAATGCGAAGTTTGAAGCGGTTGATCAAAGATTTGAAACTTTAAATTGGGGAATAGGAATTCTTGTCGCTCTTATGCTTTTCTTATTGGGATACATCATTTGGGACAGACGTACAGCATTAAATCCCATCCAGGTTAAAACAATTATTCTCGAAGAACGGGTAAGGAAACTTGAACATATTTCAAAAGAACAAGCCAAAAAAGACCCTGTTTTTGCTGAATTATTGCGGGCGGCAGGGCTGCTTTGAATATCTGGTTTCTATTGCCATTTTGATGGAATTGTAAATCATTAATTCGATAGCGGTAACACACCAATAAAAATCAGCGTTTACGACCATAAAATCATTTTCTGGAACCAGGGGCAACTTCCTATAACTGTCAGGTAAAGAGATGATAATAAAGTTTATTTTGGAAAAGAATCCTTAGCCCGGTGCTTCAGCGCCGGGTTAAGTGTTTATTAACTATGAACCACCAGGTCGTTTACGACCTTCAACCGATAAGGATCGCTGTTTGGACAGAAGGACGTAAACGCCCTGCCATCTTTGCGTTGGAGATTCTAACAATCCCAATCCGCCAACTGGCGGACTGGGCTATGGAAAATCTGAATCCTGGGCTTAAACTGACATCAAATGCGGAAAGGTTCTGATAAATGAGGTTCCTGGGTTATTTTGTAGCGTTTTTCAATTCCTGTTTTGCGAATATTAAGGAGAAAAACTGTGGTTAAGACTAAAATGAAGAGACTAAGCTCACTTCCTCATCCAAATAAATGTATTTGACTGTAAAAAATCCATCGTAATCGTTTATCTGATGGTTCGTGCTGATAATTTCCCGGCAGTAAAACTTTACCAGCAGAAAAGCTTCGAAACCCTTGCTACACTTGAAAAAGACACAAAAATCGGAAGCCAGTATTTTGATGGGATTTTAATGCGTAAATTCGCCTCCAAATTGAATTCATCAAAAATCTAAAAATTATGAAAGTAAAAACTTACATCCTTTACTTTACCGCGTTGGCATTTGTGCTGGCCGGTTGCAGCAAACCGGTTGACCGTATTGTAAAATCGGCCGATGGCGTCGAAATCAGTTACACCGTTCAGGGCGCGGGAGCACCTGCACTGGTTTTCGTTCATGGCTGGTCGTGCGATAAAACCTACTGGAGGGAACAGGTTCCTGAGTTCTCGAAAAAATACACCGTTGTAACCGTCGATTACGGCGGACACGGCAAATCGGGGCTAAACCGCGATAATTTTACCATCGAATCCTTTGGCGACGATGTTGCAGCCGTGATCAACGACCTGAAGCTCGAAAAGGTAATCCTGATCGGCCATTCGATGGGCGGACTTGTGATTATTGATGCAGCCACCAAACTTCCCGGCAAAGTAGAAGCCCTGATTGGAATTGACACCTACGAGCGATTGGTTGACACGACCTTTACACGGGAATTGATGGACCAGTTGACAGCGCCATTTTATACCGATTTTGCCAGCAGCGCCAAAGCCTTTGTAAAAACCATGTTGCCGCTGGGCGCCGACAGCACCCTGGTCGAAACAATTGCCACAGATATGTCGTCGGCGCCACAGGAAGTGGCTATGCAGGCATTTACAAGTATGTTCGAATATGGAAATACCAAAGTGGAAGGAAATCTAAGAGCGCTACAACTTCCCATTTATGCCGTCAGTACCGACCTTTGGCCCACTGATGTTGAAGGAAACCGAAAATATGCCAAGAGTTTTGATGTAAAAATTATGAAAGGTTATGGCCATTTCCTGATGATTGAAAACCCTGAAATGTTTAACCGGCTGCTTGGTGAAACGGTGGATGAAATTATGGCAAAGAATTAGCCGTCAAAACTCATCCCGATTGATCCGGCCAATGTTACAATTTAAATTACCTGACCTTTATTATTTTTTTTGTTATCACCTGGTTTCCTGTTTTTAGCCTGCAATAAAACACACCTGTTGGTAATTCTGAACCATCAACTTCGACAGTATATTTTCCTGCCGGTTGTGTCGTTTTAAGCAGCGTTGAGATAATTTTTCCGCTCATATCATGAATTTCTATGGTAACTTCCGAATTTTGAGATAAGGAATAATCAAGCCTGGCTGATGTTAAAACTGGATTTGGATAGATGTTCAGGCCTTCGTTGGGGGCAGTCAAATTGTTTATCCCAACCAAGGCGCAATTAAAAGCATAATCAAGAACTTCGTCTTTTCCTTGTCTGATGCCCTCAATTGTTGGCTTGATTTCGATGTCGGGAACGATTCCGATCCGCTGGGTTGGCGAATAATCCGGGTAAAAAGTACCTAATCCGGTAAAATACGTTGTGATATTGCCTGGAAGATAAATCATCGAAACATTGCCATCAGCAGCTTTGGTCTGACTTCCGATTTTTATGGAACCCGGATGTTGTTCAAGCCCCATGCAGGTATATTCGGCCTGGCTGATGGTGCGAATATCAAACAAAATAATCACTTTACCGGTGTAAACTTCGGGAGGATAACTGCCGATAAATTCATCGTACCAATATAACACTCCCGGGTACTGGCGGTCGGGCACTGTGAAACTGGCAATATGTATTGGTTTTGTAAAAAGGTAGTTTACCAACGTCCATAAGGTTCCCTGTGGGTAATTCCTGAGGTCAAAAACAATGGCATCCGTATTCCAGAGATCGGTCATCATACTTCCAACCTGGGTTGCAGTCAGGCGCGCCATATCAACGTATCCAAAATTACAGCCCTGGGCCATGATGGTGTCAAACCATACAGGGCCGGTGTTTTGCTGGAAATTAAAGAAGTTTGCAGGAGACCAGTTCCTTTGCAGGGTGTATTCGGAAATCCCGTTTTCATTTTCAACCGAAACATTAAAACTATTATTTGGCCCAAGTAAAATGTCTTCGATGACATTGGCAGAAACTGCGGCCTCATTTGAACCTTTTGTATAAAATGCAATACTATCGCGTAAAGCAGCAATTTGGATTCCATCAACTGAACGGATAATGTCTCCTGCTTTTATTCCTGAAACCGAAGAGTGAACCTTTGTAATAACCGTTTCTTTTTGGACGGCAGCAGCCGTAAAACGTGGATAAAAGGTTCCAAAAAACGGAGTAAGCAGCCCACCAGTGGTAAATGCGTGCGAATCGTTGATCCGTTTTGCAAGTATCAGCAATGCAAGGTTATATTCGGTAGCAGTCTGGGCTTCGGTAACCAAAGGTAAAATCTCCGCTAAAGTCTCATCCCAGTCCTGATCGATAATATTTTTGTAAGGGTAAAAATAGTTAATGACATTCCAGTAGCGGAATAAGGCAAGAATCCGCAGCGATTCCTCCGGATAAAGAACAGTGTTGCTGTTATATAAAATATCGTTATCAAAAGTTGGATTTCCGTTAAAAAAAGCTTCGCCAACCAGGCAATGTGGCCTTGGCCGGAACCTTGAACGAATCGTATCGAGGGCATCTTTAACAGGCTGTGAAAAGACCTCATCCTGAAACCAGTCAAGATTCAAATTATACCTCAGACTATCCGGAACGACCGGCAACGGGATTGTTGGAAGTGCCGGCTCACCGGGGCTGGTGATCAGGTCGAGCAGGATTTGGTTAAATTCCGTATTACCGGCTGCTGTTTCGATAGCTGGCATTTTCTGGATAAAAATGCTGTCGAGATTGATGGAGCAGTTTGCAGTTTCGGAATGGAAATATTTTACAAAACCCCACACTTTGCAGGTATAAAAAAGCCGCTCATAATATTCCTGCGTTTTCGGTGAACTGATGTTTGCCAGGCTGCTGTTCTCCAACAAAAAGTCATTCCTGATATTCCCAACTAAATCCGGATTGACGGTTTGTAAATCAACCGTTTCCAGCATGATTTGTCCCCGCACCAAATTAAGTGTCAGAAAGCAAATGAAAAGAAGTGTAAGTTTTTTCATATCAAATTGTTTTTTGGTTGATCGTTTTGAATGACTTCCCACGAGAAAACCCGCTTTATTAGCAATGAATAACTGCCTTGGCGAGCAGGCGTGAAATGGTTTTAGGATAGTCTGATGATTCACTTCCAACATAAAAAGGCCGAATAACAAGTGCAAATGTAAACGATAACAATTGCAAAAGCAACAGCAAAACAAATTGTTTATGTCAGGTTAAAAACTGCACGAATTTGCAGGAAGTCAGAAAACCGGGAAGTATGTTTCGAAACACCCAAATACCCGAAATTTTTATCAGGCTGTTTGGGGTAACTGCGGATGAAATTGCTCTAAAAAAGAGGTCTAAAACAAGCCGTGTAAGTCGGCATTGATGCGGTCGATCACAAAGCCGAGATCGTCGGGATTGGTTGTAAAATCCATGCTGTCAACATTTATGATGAGTTTTTTACCCAGGTCGTAGCTTTCGATCCATTCTTCGTAACGATTGTTGAGTTGTTTTAAATAATCGAGCCGGATGGATTCTTCGTAATCGCGGCCACGTTTCTGGATCTGGCGAACCAGGGTTGGCACGCTTGCGCGGAGATAAATCAGCAAATCCGGTGGTTTTATAAAAGTGCTCATCAAATCGAAAAGTGAGCGGTAGTTGTCGAAATCCCGTGTGGCCATCAGGTTCATTTCGTGCAGGTTCGGGGCAAAGATGTGGGCATCTTCATAAATTGTACGGTCCTGGATAACTTTCCTACCGCTTTCCCTGATTTTTACAATCTGCCTGAACCGGTTATTGAGGAAATAAATCTGCAGGTTGAACGACCACCGCTGCATATCTTCATAAAAACTATGAAGGTATGGGTTGTCTTCAACCGATTCAAAATGAGGCTCCCAATCGAAATGTTTCGACAATAACGCTGTGAGCGTTGTTTTTCCAGATCCGATATTTCCGGCTACTGCAATGTGCATATTTGTAAGTTTTTTAATAAAAAATCTAAGTCAACCCGACGGCTAAAATACAAAAGAAATTCACAATGAAATGATCAAAATTTACTTTCAGGCTAATTTCTATTGAGTGGTATGAACCGACAAAACGCCAACCGTATTTAGGTCGGCATAATACATAAAAAGTTCGCTGCCATGAAGGTCGGGCATCGTGTAGATGTAAGTAAGATCAGGCAGCGCGGTGATTTGTTCAACACCGCTGTCGATGTGATAAACCTTCATGTTTTTCCCGGAAACGTAACAGACTTTCCCATCAGCAACACAAAAAGTTAAGAGGCCTTTCAGTGGAATGATCTGTAAAAAATTACCCTGGTTATCAAATTCCAGAATCCCGGTGCGGGGAATATTGAGGTAAAGTTTCTGATGAAATTCGCGCAGAAAATTGGGTTCCGCTTTAGTTCCTGTGATATCGTCGATAATGGCGCTTTTAGTAATAAAATCGCCTCTATCAGAAATCTTCATCAGCTTCTTTTCGCTTTTGCTGTAAACCCAGATGTTCTCATCTGCCGAAAGGCAAGCCAGGGTAAGATCGTTCAAACCGGCTTCCGGTTTCAGGTTTAATTCAACGGCAATCCTGAATAAATCGTTAAGGATAAATATCTTGAAAAAATCTTTAGCAAAAACCAATATCCTGTCAGGGTCTTTGATGTCGAGGGCGGTGTTTTTTGTAATCATCCGGTCATCAAAAACCAGAATCTGTTTGCCGGCTGCATTAAACATGGTGAGCCTTCCGGTGGAGGTGGTGTAGATATTTCCAAGGTCGTCAACATCAACAATACCGGCCTTTTCGGCGATGGTAAGAATTTGAAAATAGTCTTCATTCTGCGGAAGCAAAAACCCAAACAGGAAAATCAATAAAAAGCGATTCATAAGTTTTTTCTTTTACAGTTTGCTTCCTGTGTCAGTCAGCAGGAGGATTTCATCAATATACCGGCGGTCGTTCGAGAGCCGTGGAACTTTATTCTGACCTCCAAGTTTATCGCGCTTTTTGAGCCAGTTATAAAATGTTTGTGCCGGCATCGGCCGGATGATTGGCTCACCAAGAATCATGTTTTTGTATCTTTTGGCTTCATAATCCGAATTAAGCGATTTGAGGGCATTATCAAAACTATCGATAAACTTCTCGATATTGTCGGGCATGGTTTCAAACTCGATAAGCCACTCATGGGCAGCCTTTTTATTGTTGTCGAAATAAACCGGAGCCGCAGTATATTCGGTAATGGTGGCCTGGCATTTGGCGCAGGCAATCGAGAGTGCCTGTTCAGCATTTTCGATAATAAGTTCTTCACCAAAAGCATTGATAAAATTTTTGGTTCTTCCGGTAATCTGGATGCGGAAAGGGTCGAGGGTGGTAAATTTAACCGTATCACCGATCAGGTAACGCCACAATCCGCCATTTGTCGAAATGACAATGGCATAATTTTTTCCAATCTCAACTTGTTCCAGGCCTATGGTTTGCGGGTTTTCATCATGAATGTTTTCGATGGGGATAAACTCATAAAAAATCCCATAATCAAGCATTAGTAACATGTCGTTGTGATCGGTGCGGTCCTGGATGCCGAAAAACCCTTCGGAAGCATTGTAAGTTTCCATATAATTCATGCCGGGCGAAGGAATCATGCGTTTAAACTGCTCACGATACGGGTTGAAATTAACACCTCCATGAAAAAATACTTCAAGGTTGGGCCAGACTTCAGTGAGGTTTTGCTTGCCTGAAATTTCCAGAATCCGTTTAATCAAAACCAGCGTCCACGAAGGAACCCCGGAAATACTGGTGACATCGTGTTCGATGGTTATCTCAGCCATCTTCTCGATTTTGCTTTCCCATTCATCCATCAGGGCAACCGACGAACTTGGCGTACTTTTAAACTGTACCCAAAAAGGCATGTTTTGGATGAGGATTGCCGAAAGATCGCCGGTGTAGTAGGATTCATTATTGATTTCGGAAACGCTGCTGCTACCTCCCATCATCAAACCTTTGCCGTCGAAAATGGTGCTCTCGGGGTGGTTGTGAAAAAATATCGAAAGCAGGTCGCGGCCACCTTTGAAGTGACATTCTTCGAGGGCTTCGGCACTTACCGGGATAAATTTACTCTTGTTGCCGGTGGTGCCCGATGATTTAGCAAACCATTTAATTTCGCTGTTCCAGAGTAAATTTTGCTCACCATTTCTGAGACGCTCAATGTAAGGTTGCAAACTGTTGTAATCGTTAAGCGGAACTCTTTCCTTAAATTGTTCGAGTTGTGTTATGCCGGAATAATCGTATTTACGGCCCCATTCGGTGTTTTTTGCAGCCGTTGTAAGTTTTTTAAACCACTCCAACTGAACCTCGTGAGGATATTTAATGAACAACTCAATCTGATGAATCCGTTTCTTCATCATCCAGGATAACAGCGAATTAAAAATAGGCATCGGTTGAGTTTTAAATGATTATTCGTTTTTTTAATCTGATTGACAAAAATACACAAATTCGGGAGGAAAAAAAGTCGGAAGTCGGAAGTCGGAAGTCAGGAGTCGGGAGTCGGCAGTTGCCAGTTGGCAGTTGGCAGTTGGCAGTTGGCAGTTACCAGTCAGTCAGAAATAGGCAGTGGCCAGTTGAGTTTTGTGATTTGTCCCGATAGCCCCGATAGCTATCGGGGGAATGAGTTTTGAGTTTTGTGATTTTCTTTACTCGATGCCGGAGAAGTGTTTCATAAACTGGACTCTTTCGTAAGCAGCAGGGTTCTCGGCGGTTTTCAGACTCATTTTTCCGATAAAATCGCTGGTCTTCTCAAATTCATGTCTTTCCATCCATTTTTCTAAAAAGTCAGTCATCTCTCCAATCACATGAAACCCGCTTTTATATAATACCGAAGCTATCTGAACAGCTTTTGCACCGGCGAGCAATTGTTTTACAACACTTTCGCCATTGTGGATTCCTGTGGAAGCAGCGATGTCGCAATGCACCCTGTCCGAAAGCATGGCAACCCAACGAAGCGAGGTAAACAGCTCATCTTTTGAACTAAAAACGTTGGCGGAACTCACTTCAAAATTTTCGATGTCGATGTCAGGTGAGAAAAATCTGTTAAACATCACCAACCCGGCTACACCAGTCCAGGACAGTTTTAGCGCCATCTTGGCCAAACCCGAAAAATAATAACTGATTTTGATGGCAACAGGAATCGAAACCTGTTTCATGACTTCATTTACGATGTCGAAATAAATCTGTTCATTTTGAAATCCTTCCCGTTTGGGTTCCGAAGGCAAAATAAAAATATTCAGCTCAATACCGTCAGCGCCGGCGTTTTCGATAAGCTTGGCAAAATGGATCCATTCAGATGCCGAAACACAATTTATACTTGCGATTATCGGAATTGAAACTTCCTTTTTGCAGTCGCTGATGAGCTGAAGGTAATCACCAACATCTTTATCCCTGGAGTAGTTGCTGATGTAATCTTCAGCCTCAGGATATGAAAATAATTTACTGCTCTCGGAATACAACTTATTGATTTGATGCATTATTTGCTCTTCAAACAACGATTTTAACACCACCGCAGCGGCGCCATTTTTTTCGAGCAATTTCACGTTGTCGAGCGATTTTGTTAATCCTGAGCTGCCGGCAATGATTGGATTTTTGAGCTTAAAACCCATGTAATTGGTGGTAAGATCTGCCATGATTTGCTGATTTTGCTTGAACAATAATTAATGCTGAATAATTTTTTATCAAACAAAAATAATTAATCATTTCAATTATAATCAGGTTTAAAACGGTACACATCTAATTTTTATTCATAATAAATAGCTAACCCAGGTTGATGAACAGCAAGGTTAGAAAATTGCTGATGATTTTAACCTCCTTTTCATAAAACTTAAAATGTCTATTTTTGCCGGCAATTAAAATGAATGATCAATTGAAGTACATTTCACCAGCCTTCCACCTCCTTTTGGTGGCTTTCATCAGTCTCACTTTGACCTCGTGTCATGTGGGGCGCTATTTTTTCTGGAATTTTGCCGATATCAACGATTATAAAAAATTTCCATCTCTGCCCATTGAAAAGGCTTCTGATGAATTTTCGTTTAAAGAAAAATTTGTAACAACCAACCTCACAGTCCCTCAGATATTTGAGGAAAAATCTGGCGTCATAACTTTTGACGAATTTCATGAAAACCACAAAACCGTTGCTTTCATGATTATCCGCAACGACAGCATTCTTTACGAAAAATATTATTCGGGTTATGATGATTCAGCGATAATACCGTCATTTTCATTATCAAAATCCTTCATTTCAGCGCTCATCGGAATTGCTGTTGATGAAAATTTCATTAAAAATGTGCATCAACCCGTCACCGATTTTATTCCCGAGTTAAAGCAGAATGACCCGCGTTTTGAAAATATCACGCTGGAACATTTACTCAACATGCGCTCCGGCATCAGGTTTAACGAAGGATACAGCAACCCATTTGCCGATATGGCCAAATATTATTATGGCCGGAACCTGAACAAATATTTAACACAATTAAAAATCGAAACCCCACCTGACGAAAAGTATAATTACCTCAGTGTAAATACACTGCTTCTTGGAATTGCCCTTGAACGGGCCACTGGCAAAAAACTCAACCAGTATCTGGAAGAAAAAATCTGGAAACCGCTCAACATGGAGTTTGAAGCATCCTGGAGCATCGATAGCAAAAAGAACAATCAAATTAAGGCGTTTTGCTGTATCAATGCCCGGACACGGGATTTTGCAAAATTCGGGCGGCTTTATCTCAACAACGGAAAATACAACCAACAGCAGATTATTCCGGAAGAATGGATCAAAAAAACCATGGCAATAACCAACAATTCCAAAGATTCGCAAAACTATGCGTACAATTATAGCTGGCGGGTTAAAGAAGACGGAGCCATTTTTGCCAAAGGGGTGCTGGGACAATTTATTTATGTTTTTCCTGAGAAAAACATCATTATGGTGAGGTTAGGTAAGAAAACTGATGGAATAAACTGGCCTCAATTTATGGAACTGATTTGCTCGGATTTATAATTCAAAAAAATAAGTTTCAGATTTTACTGTAACCGCCGACTTGCTTCTTCCGTCTTCTGACTTCCGACTGAAAACTGCCTACTGCCAACTGGTGACTTACTATTCATGCCTTATGACTTACGCCTCCTGACTGGCAACTGCCCACTGGCGACTGCCCACTCCCACCTGCCTACCCTTCTTCATAAAACTCCTTGTGCTCCGGATAATAAAGCTTTTCCTTGGCGACTTTTTCAGAAAAAATAAAATATTGAGCTACTCCTGTAGCACAAATCTGGCCTTCGTTATCTAAAAGTTCAACTTCGATATCAGCTAAATTCCGCCGCTGCTGCTGAAGTTTTGCACGAAGTTTAATAATTCCCTTATCGGTGTAAACGGGCTTTTTGTAACGCACCTCCAATTTTGAAGTCACGCCGGCAGTTTTCATTTTTACATACACAAACCAGCTTGCAATTTCGTCGATGAGGGTTGCCTGAATGCCACCATGTAAAACATTTTTGTAGCCTTGAAAATGGATAGTCGGTGTCCAGTCGGCAAGCAAATACTCGCCTTCATCAATAAAATTAAGCCGCAGCCCGATTTCGTTATCCGGTGAGCAACCAAAACAATTATAGCCGGGAGAGCCTGCAAAAGGATTCCGGACCCTTTTGAACTTTTCTGACATTTTATTTAGGTATGCCGTTTTTGAATTTTGTTTGGGTGATGAGTTTTCCGGTTTCGTCATACTCTTTCCAGATACCGTCTTTCAGGTTGTTTAAAAAGAGGCCTTCTGTTTTGACTTTTCCATCCTGATAAAATTCTTTGTATTCGCCGGTCCGGATATTGTCAACATAGATTTCACTGGTTTTGAGGGAACCATCTTCATAAAAGGTTTTTTGAATTCCTTCAAATTTACCTTCTTTATAAAAATACGATGCAAAAGGCTGACCCGCCTGGTTGTACCATTTTGATTCGCCTTCCTTGAGACCGCTTTTATAATAAGATTCCTCCTGTTTGGTGCCATCTTCGTAAAAAGTGCGCCGGATTCCATCTAGAAGTCCGTTTTTGTAAGTTTCTTCAAGAATTAACCTGGAACCTCTTTCGTAGGCTTTTACAGAACCATCGAGGAGACCGTTTTTGTAAAAGCTTTCTTTGAGCAAATACCCTTTTTTATCCATCTCAACAAAAGCACCTTCCCTTTTGCCTTTTTTATAGCCTTCAACCTGGCTGATGATTCCGTTTGCATGATAGGTAACCCAGGTGCCATCTTTTAAATCATCAACATAAGAGCCGACCAACTTATACTGACCTTGCATTTCCTGCCAGTAACCCTGCTTAAGCCCTAGTGAATCGGTCTTATTCATATCTGAAGGAATTTCAGATAAATCCTGAGCAATGCTGAAAAAGGCTGTTACGAGCATTATTGACATCAACAGAATGATTTTCTTTATCATAATTTTATCAAATTTGAGCGATGAACAAAAAACAAAGCTTTGTTGGGATTTTTTTATCTCGAACTTACAATTTCTTTACCAAAAGGAGTGAGTGCAAGACCGGCCAATTTAAAATGTTGCCTGCCAAAAGGAAGCCCGATGATGGTGATCGAAAGCAGCACACCAAACAAAAGATGGGTAAGCGAAATCCAGATTCCTCCAACAAAAATCCAGATAATGTTCATCAGGGTCGAAAGGCAGCCACTCGCAGCAGGGCGGCTGATGGCGGTTTGCCCAAAAGGCCATAATGCGAGCATGCCCAGTTTTAAGGTCTGGAGGCCAAATGGAATTCCAATAATCGTAATCATCAAAAGAATGCTGGCTATCACATATTCGATGGCGATGATAATTCCTCCAAAAAGCAACCAGATCAAATTTCCAAATAGACTCATGCGCGGATTATTTTATATAAATTAATTTTCAGATGCCGATTTTACTGCTTTCGCAGAAATCACCGCAAATGTAAAATGTTTATCCAATTGATGAGTAAATCTCTCCAAAAAGATCGAAGGCTTCGGCCCGGGTAATTTTCACAGTATAAAAATCACCACAGACAAGTTGATTTATCTCCGGAATCAGAATTTCGTTGTCAACTTCGGGTGAGTCGAACTGGCTGCGGCCAACCCAAAACCCGCCTTCCTGCCTGTCGATGATCACTTTCAGCGTCTCTCCTACCCTTTTCTGATTCAGATCCATCGAAATTTGCTCCTGAATTTCCATGAGCTCATTTGCCCGTTGCTGCTTGATTTCATCTGAAATGTCGTCGGGCAGACCGAAAGCAGTTGTATTTTCTTCTGGTGAATAGGTAAAAACCCCCAACCGGTCAAATTTTACTTCAACAATAAACTTTTTCAACTCCTCAAATTCACTTTCGGTTTCGCCGGGATAACCCACGATCATGGTGGTACGAAGCGCTATTCCGGGGATTTGCTCCCTGATTTTGGTGATGAGCTCTCGGGTTTTGGCTGCATCGTGATTTCGGTGCATCGATTTTAAAATCCTGTCGCTGATATGCTGAAGCGGAATGTCGAGATATTTACAGATTTTTGGTTCCGAAGCCATAATTTCGAGAACATCTTCGGGGAAAGCCGCCGGGTAAGCGTAATGCAGCCTGATCCAATCGATGCCTTCAATTTTCACCAATTCCTGCAACAGCAACGAAAGGCTCCGTTTTTTGTAAATATCCAGTCCATAATACGTCAGGTCCTGTGCGATCAGCAAAAGTTCTTTAACACCTTTTGAAGCCAGAAATTCTGCTTCTTCAACGATTGCTGCGATGGTTTTTGATTGATGTTTTCCGCGAATGAGCGGGATGGCACAAAAAGAACAGGTTCGGTCGCAGCCTTCAGAAATTTTTAAATATGCAAAATGAGATGGTGTGGTGAGGTGCCGCTCGCCAAGCAACTCCTTTTTATATTCGGCACCAACCGCTTTTAAGATTTGAGGTAGTTCGGCAACTCCAAAAAAACCATCAACCTCATGAATTTCATCAGTCAGCTCTTTTTTGTAGCGTTGCGAAAGGCAACCCATAACAAACAAATTTTCGATTTTGTGGCTTTTCCTGGCTTTGGCGTACCTGAGAATGGTTTCGATGGATTCTTCCTTGGCATCGTTGATAAACCCGCAGGTATTGATGATAACGATGTTTACATTTTCATCGGTAGGATCAGGCATAATCCTGAAACCATCACTCTCAAGCTGCCGCATCAGAACCTCAGAATCGACCAGGTTTTTGGAACATCCCAGCGTTACAACCTGTACATTTTTTGTTATCCTTTTTACTTTCAAAGTTGTCAGGATGAATTATTCGTTAAAAAGCGAATCAACAAACTCGGTTTTATTAAACAGTTGCAGATCTTCCTTGGTCTCGCCGATTCCGATGTATTTTACAGGAATTTTAAACTGTTCCGAAATTCCGATGGCAACTCCTCCTTTGGCGGTACCATCAAGTTTTGTAAGTGCAAGCGCATTAACATCAGTTGATGCTGTAAATTGTTTAGCCTGTTCGATGGCATTTTGACCGGTGGACGCATCCAAAACCAGCAGAATTTCATGAGGTGCATCAGGGATAACCTTTTTCATTACGTCCTTTATCTTGGTCAATTCCTTCATCAGGTTGATTTTGTTGTGAAGGCGACCTGCCGTATCAATAATTACAACGTCAGCTTTACTGGCAACCGCCGATTTGAGCGTATCAAAAGCAACAGAGGCAGGATCGGCACCCATTCCCTGGGTAATCACAGGAACGCCAACTCTTTCGCCCCAGATTTTCAACTGATCTACAGCGGCGGCACGAAAAGTATCGGCAGCGCCTAAAACAACCGATTTTCCTGAAGTTTTATATTGATGGGCAAGTTTTCCGATGGTGGTGGTTTTTCCAACGCCATTTACGCCTACAACCATGATTACATAAGGTACTTCGCGTTTTGGGAAATCAAAACCAAGCATATCGCCTTTATCATTTTCAGATAACAGGGCAGCGATTTCTTCTTTCAAGATCTGGTTAAGTTCAGAAGTACCCAGGTATTTATCCCGTGAAACCCTTGCCTCGATACGTTCGATGATTTTTAAAGTGGTGGTAACACCAACATCTGACGAAACCAGGATCTCTTCGAGGTTATCGAGGACTTCGTCGTCAACTTTTGATTTTCCGACAATAGCCTTCGAAATCTTGGAAAACATGCTCTGCTTGGTTTTCTGGAGACCTTCGTCGAGCTTTTCCTTTTTATTTCTTGAAAAAATAGAGAATATTCCCATTCTGAACTTTTATTATTTTGGTAAAAAAATGATTTAGGTTGATCGAATTTGGTAGAAAATCTTGTACCGAACGTAAAACTTAACGAGCACCAATACAAAAAAAGCCTCTCCCAATGGCGGAAAAGGCCTCTTTTCAGATGAAATCATTTCTGACGAAATTATTTCTTTCCTACAAATTCCTCAATCTTATCGTTTGGAACGATAGTTTCCTTAAAGGTGTAAGCACCTGTCTTTTTTGACCTGACTACCTGGATTACTTTAGCGTAATCTTTGCCTGCAGATTGCAGCGTAGCAACAACTTTCTTTGCCATATTTTAAATTTTTTACTTGATTTCTCTATGAACCGTCATTTTTTTCAAGATGCGATTGTACTTTTTCAACTCCAGTCTTTCAGGAGTATTTTTTTTGTTTTTGGTAGTTACATACCTCGAAGTTCCTGGCTTACCGCTGGTTTTGTGCTCTGTGCATTCCATGATTACCTGAACTCTTGCTTCTTTTGATTTCTTTGCCATTTTATAATTCCTCTGAATTTTTTAGGGCTGCAAAAGTAAAAACTTTATTCAAAAGGAACAACTTTCTTTCATAATATTTTAAAAAAAGATCAAAAAGTTTCATATTGAATTTGAAAATCAAATCGTTGAATGATTAAAGCTGGAAAAGTGTTGATACAAAAATCTGGGGTTTTATGAATATTCCGGATATTTTTTTCCGGCTTATGATCTACAAACCACTATATCCTGAGGCAGGAATTTGCATCTCCACCATCAATAATTTCGAAATTTCTTAAAGTTCTTCCGGGTGAATTACTGCTTTTTCGGTGATAATTATCGAAACAAGCTTGCTGGGAACCGGTTCAAAATAATAGTTTACCGGATGGATTTTTTCATGGGCAACATTCCAGATATCTGCTGAAGGACGGATAAGATGATTAAGTGAATCAGGATTACCGGGTATTTGTGAAATTTTTCGACTATCGGCGAGCACAATCAGCGGAACCTTAAATTCGCGGCACATCAAAGCAATAACAAAGGTTCCGATCTTGTTCACGAAATAATTTTTATGAATCTGGTCGGCTCCCGTAATAACCATATCAACATTTTTCATCATAAAGCCGGCGGCCGAATCCACAACATAATCCACGTCAAAGCCAAGTTCAGCAATCGATCTGGCCTGATAACGCCCTTCATTCTCCGGACGCGATTCGGTTTGAATGACCTTCGGGAATATCCCGGTATTACTCAGTTTCCTGAAAAAAGTACTCACTACGCTGCTGTTGCTGTGAAGAAGAATTGTTTTCCCATCACAATCCAGCGTTTTTGAAGCAAGATCAGCAACATCTTTATTGGCATCTTTCCATTGATTGTCGTAGTTGTTTACAAAATTAAAAAGCAGATCATGATCGGAAGGATTTTCTTCGAGGATGTTGATCTGGTTTTCGAGTTCACAAAGAAAATGATTGACCACTGCAAAATGGCTTAGCGAAGCCTTGATTGTTGGCAGCCTGTATTTGAGAACAATCAGGCTTTCGTGGAAATTTTTCTCGCGGATAAGATAGGACAAAATAGCTCGGGTCAACTGCTGCAAAACGGCCACAGAGCCTGATTGTTTATCACTCAAAACCTGGGCAAGGGAAACGTCAAAAATATTCATCTGCTATAATTTTAAAAACTAAGAATTTCATTAAAAGATGCAATAACTAACCGTGAGAAAATATTCATTCAGCAACAAAACCGGATTATTTTGGGAAGTTATGGAATGGAGCCTGGATTTTAAAAGGTGATAAACTCATTTTTTAAATATTGAGTTTTAAACTGATGGCCTTCCAACCCCAGTTATCTTTTTTCTTATCGTAGCTTCGCAAAGCTTTTGCAATAACGGGATCGCCTTCTTTAATATCTGCTGCTTCAATCAGTTCATGGGGTACAAATACACCGTTAACAATGCCAAAGGAAGTGGTTGTAATAATTTTAATTTTACCTTCAACAATCTGGACCAATTCAGCGTGTAAATGTGCCTGCGAAATTTTAGCCTGCATCACTTCGACGCTGCCTTCGATCGTTTCGGTGATTACTTCAAGCATCATTCCGGGTTCCGGGTTTTCGATGCCAAATTTTGAAGCCCTGAATTTAGCGTTGGTCAAATCCTCGGTTACAATAAAAGCCACCCCTCTGTCGGGCAAATAAGCAGCTACAACAGCCATTTGTACCGGTTTTTCGCTAAAAAACAAGGCATCGGCGTCCTTTGCAATTCGCTGATAATAAAAGGATGATTGTCTGCGATTTGTTGAGTTGAGATACCAGTCGCGACGCTTATGAGCCATGAATGCCGGAAACACTCTTAACTTATTATATTCTCTGATTTTGACGATTCTGTCGAGTTCTTCGTGCGCTTCATCAAACAACCTGGCTTGCAAAAAAAGCTCCATGAGCCTGGCGTGGACACCGATTTTCCCTTTATCATCGGCCTTGCACAACAAGGCACGACAATACACGGCCCTTTGCATGTCAGGTTCCTTCTTAAAAAACTCGCCCATCAGTTCCCAGGCCCAAAACTGGTTATTGTTGCGACGGATAAAAGGAAACAAAGTATCCATCGCCTCCTTGGTAAATCCGGCAGTAAACCTAAGTTTAGCAGAATAATAGGGAAAAAATTTGTATTGTGGATATTGTAGATAAAGTTCATCCAAATCTTTAGCCAGGGAATTTAAATAATTCTTTTCGATGGTTCCCAAAGGCTGACTGCCCTCGGCATTGGCTATAATACTCTTTGATAAGCCTGAATAGAGCGTTTCGGCAAGGGCAGGAAAGGAGACATCCTTAAATTGCTCTGGTTGATAATCATCTGGACGAAGGTTTTTGATATCCCACCAACTGATAAATTGTTCAAATGAATCGTAATTGTCGGTCCGCTTGAGAAAAAACTTCAATAAGAGCGAGTGTTCCAGGGAAGGCCTGTTATAGTTTAATTTACTTAGCAGTTCAAACAACTCATTAAAACGTTGTATCTGGAAGTTTTTGTCGGATTTTATTTTATTTAAAATCCCAACAATGGTCCACACGATTTGGTTGGCGCAGGCAGGAATTTCGAGAAAACCATAATTATCCATTTCTCCCAAAGTTTGGACGAAATATCCAAAGTCGCTGCTGTTTGCCGCCTCTTTGAGATAAGGCATCATGGTATTAAAAAGTTTCTTTTCGGTAGCCGGAGTTTTTGATTCTTCGTAAGCTGCTTTTGCATTAAAAAATGCCTGGTGTTCTTTTTCTGGATTCATGGCCGTATTAAAATTTGTGCATGAGAACAATTCACTGATAAATTACCAATCCTGTTGAATATGTGCCAAATAACTGATCTGTTCCTGATTTGCATCACCTAAAATGTGAAATTGGTAAAATTGTTTTCAAAGGTAAAAAGTTTATTGATTTTGAAGATTGTTAAAATATTTATTTTGATTTTGAATAAAATGTTTTGCGACGAAAAATATTCAAAATGTCCGGTTTACTAAAATGTGGGCTGGGGTTAAAGATTTCGTTGACAGAACAATTATGAATAGAAATCAAATCCGGAAAATTACAAAAATTCAAAATCAAATATTTCCAGCCCTTTTGTTCGCCATTCTGACTTTAAGATGAATTGAGGTGATGATTTTTTTGCCAGAAATAAATAAATTTCGTACGTTTACTGATCTAAAAATTTAGAAAAAAAATCGAACATCATGAAAAACAAAATTACCACCGCAATTTTCATCCTGGTTCTGCTGAATCTTTCATTTTTTGCAATGGCTCAGGGGGTCATCATCAATCACACCTGCACCAATCTGAGTCAGGTGCCGGATGAATGGGTAAACCAGGCAAAATCTGATTTCAAAATCTGGTACGGGCATACTTCGCACGGCAGCCAGATTTCTTCGGGGATTGAGAACCTGCAATCGCACATTGGCGCACCTTACACTTTTAATTATTCAGGAACCGGAGGCGCATTATCTTACCAGGAACTTGGCTGGGCTGATCTTGGCCATAATGGCGATCTTTACTGGGAACAGCTCACACGCCAGCAACTCAATAGCCCCGATAACGACCGGAATGTTGTGATGTGGTCGTGGTGCGGAGGCGTATCGGACAACACCGTGGCTGGAATCAACATTTACCTCAACGCCATGAACCAACTGGAACTTGATTTCCCCAACGTAACTTTTATTTACATGACAGGCCATCTGGATATCTGGTCGTGGGCAAATCTGAAAGCCCGAAACCAGCAGATCCGCGATTACTGCATTGCCAACAACAAAATCCTGTTCGATTTTGCCGACATCGAAAGCTACAATCCTGACGGAACATTTTTTAACTATGCCTCCGACGATTGCAGCTATTGGCAAGGTGCCGGCTGGGGTTATCTCGGAAACTGGGCGCAGGAATGGTGTGCTGCACATCCCGGCTCCTACCTTTGCCGGAGTTGCGATTGCGCACATTCCGAATCCCTCAACTGCAACCTGAAAGGCCGCGCTTTCTGGTGGATGATGGCTAAGATGGCCGGATGGGGCGAGGAGCAAACAACTTTTTACGTTGATAAAAATAATCCTGCTGCCAGCGATGCTAATCCCGGAACCGTCAGTTTACCCTGGCTAACCATCCAACATGCGGTAAATAATGTTCAAAGCAGCGACACCATCAAAGTTGCGCAGGGAATTTACAACGAAAATATTGTTCTCCCTCAAACTTTGGGACTGAGCTTGTTTGGAGGCTATGAAAGCGGGGATTTTAACAACCGGAATGTAGGATTTTTTGAAACAAAAATCAGTGGAACAAATAGTTCGCCTGTTGTTTTGCTAGAATATTCGGGTGGTTTTGGAGATTTTCAGTTGTACGAAATTGATGGTTTTACAATCGAAAATGGCCTGCAAGGCATTAAAGCCGAATCATGGGGCAATGGTGGCAATGCCAGCATAAAAATTTCGGAAAATATTATTCAAAATAATACCGGATTAACCGGATCAAACGATTTTGGTGGTGGAATTCACACAGACGGGCTCATCCCTGAAATAAAGAATAACACTATCCGCGACAACAGGTGCGGAAAAGGAGGCGGGCTTTATGTTGGTTTCCGGAATTCCGAAAACTCAATTTTTATCGAAGGCAACACCATCGAGTACAATATGATTTATGCCGACCATGGCGGCGGAGCCTACGTTAGCGCTTACAAAGGCATCATCAGAAACAACATTTTCCGGTACAATTACATCCTCGAAAGTTATGGATGGGGCGGCGGCCTTATTGTTGACGGGAATCAGTTTGCTGGATTCGGCGATGCGGTTTTTATCGAACTTACCGGAAATTTTTATAGCGGCAACCAGGCTCCTTCATGCGGTTCCGGCGTCTTTATCGACGAGGGCGCCAATGTCCGGATGAAAAACGAACTCATTTCGGGCAACATCTGTACAGGCTCCAACAAAAACGGCGCTTTGTATGTTGACGGTTTACGGGCCAACGGCAATGCAAAAACCATCCTCGAAAACTGCACGGTGGCCGATAATACCGGCGGCAGCGACAGTTACGGCCATGCCATTTTTGTTGAAGGAGGATCAGAAGTTATCGCTAAAAATTCCATTTTCTATGGAAATCGGTGTTCCGAAAACCAAAACGATTTTTTTGTTGATGCAACTTCATCGCTAACCGTTGAATATTCGGTTTATGTGACTGGAAAACTTGGTGATGGTGCCTTTTCGATTTCCAATAGCCTCCAGGCTGACCCGTATATTGCAGATAATACTTTCGGGGACTATCACCTCAAATCGAAAGGCGGAAGGTGGAATAACGATTTGGAACAATGGATCGTTGACACTGTTCACAGCCCTGGAATTGATGCCGGTGACCCGGTTTCGGATTTCTCAAATGAGCCATTGCCCAATGGCGACCGGGTTAATTTAGGATGTTTTGGAAATACAATCCAGGCTTCCAAATCAAAATTGGCAACCTATCAGGTTGGGCCAACAAGGCTATTCCACACTTTACAGGAAGTTGCAGGGCTGCTTAATCCCGGCGATGTTGTTGAGGTTGACGGCGATTATACTTATCCAGGAGGTGTGGCATTTTCGAGGCCAGGAACAGCCACCGAAAAAATCACCATCAGAGGCATCAGAATCAATGGCAAGCGGCCACTGATTTCGGGTGGTGTAAATACAGTGGCATTCTTCACACCATGGCCGTACACTGGTCCGGAAGGTGCGCACCATTATATTTTTGAAGGCTTCGAGATCACCGGCGCCAGCAACAGAGGCATTTTTCATCAGGCACAGGATTTAACTATCCGGGATTGCCTTGTGCACGATTTCCCGGGTATGGGAATTTTAGGTGCAGACCAGGGTTCGGGGTCGTTGCTGGTCGAATACACCGAAGTTTACGGATGTGGCTACGATGGCGGCATTCACCAGATTTATGTGGCAACCGATGAAGTAAATAATCCGGGCAGCGTTTTCAGGATGCAGCATTGTTATATTCACGATGCAAACGGCGGGAATAATATAAAATCCCGTGCCGAACGAAACGAAATTTATTACAACTGGATAGAAGGTGCATTTTACCATGAACTCGAACTGATTGGCCCCGAATGGGATGCCTGTGGCGGAGACCAGGAACTGGCGAGGGAAGACAGCGATGTGGTGGGCAATGTTTTGATCAAAAAACAAACCGCTGCCGGAAACGACCCAAATTTTTCGGTGACAAGAATCGGTGGCGACGGCACTGGCGAAAGTTTTGGCCGTTATCGTTTTCTGAACAACACCATCATCACCGGAACCGGTTCAGTTTTTAGGATGTACGACGCTCTGGAGTCGGTCGAAATCCAGAATAATGTGTTTTACAATCCTACCGGCAATGTTCTGTTTAAAAGAACAATGGAGGCCAACTGGGTAACGGGGCAGGAAGTCATTTCGGGGGCAAATAACTGGACAAAAACCGGAACCGGGGAATTGCCGGTAGGATTATCAGGCACAATTTTGGGCGATAATCCGGGTTTCGTTTATTTTGCCAACGAAAACTTTTTCCCATCGGCCAACAGCCCGCTTATTAATGCCGGTGTTTTACCAACGGTTTCACTCCCCGGATTTGAATTTCCCAATCCATTGCCCCAGCCGCTCAAACTCCCGCCAAACGGCGCTATCGAAAGTGTTTATGCTGCCGACAACCGTATCACCATTGGAAATATTGACATCGGTGCTTTTGAATTTCAGGGTGGGATACCATTTTATTCGGTAAGCCCAACAACCCTTAACTTCGGAACGGTTTTTATCGGCGAAAGCCAAACAAGGCAGATAACTATAACCAACGAAAGTGAAGTCCCGATTGTGGTTGATAATATTGAAGTCCAACCAGGAATCTTTCAAATTCCGTTATTCAGCTTTCCGATAGAAATAACCGACAACCTTACTTTCGACGTCATGTTCGAACCTTTGGAAACCCAAAACTACACAGGAACGCTTACCATTTCTTCTTCCCAAACCTCTGATACCGAAATTCCTCTCACGGGAAATGGCTCGGTGGAACCATCTGGCGGAGTGCATGTTTCGGGTGAATTAACCGGCTTGTGGGCAGGTTGGGATACGCTATTTGTGGATGGAAACATCATCGTTCCACTTGGCGAAACGCTTGAAATTATGCCAGGCAACGGTGATGTTGATGTCATTTTTACCGGTCCATTTTCGATTACGGTTTATGGCAAATTGCTGCTGACGGGTAATGAAACCGATTCGATTAGATTTTATGCCGAAAATGCTGAAACCGGCTGGGAAGGCATCAGATTTATCAATACCTCGGGAAACAATCAGGGGAATTCCGAAATTCATTTTTGCCTGTTTAAAGATGGGAAATTTTCACCTGAAACATATCGATCAGGAGGCGCCATCCAGGCTGATTTCAGCTCAAATCTGATCATCACAAACTGTATTTTCATAAATAACGAAGCTACAAATGGTGGAGCAATCGATCTCGATTTTTCATCTCCTTCGATTAGCGATTGCGAAATTTCGTTTAACACTGCCAGCGAATCAGGAGGTGGAGTTTTTATTGGCTACGACTGTAATCCTGCATTTTCAAATCTCAATATTCATCATAATTCGGCAGTTACCGGAAATGGCGGCGGTATTTACATTTTGGATGGCAGCGCACCAACCATTCAGAACAGCACCATAAAATCAAATGCTGGCTATAGTGGTGGCGGTATTGCTTGTTCTTCAGATCTGGCAGTATTTTCATATCTCGACATCTCCGAAAATACGGCAAACGGCGAGTGGGCAAATGGCGGCGGGATTTCGTGCTCAGCAAATCCACTAATTTCGCACTGCACCATCAAAGGCAATACTTCGAATGGCAGTGGCGGCGGAATTTCCTGTAATTACGAAAACAGTCCATGCATCGAATATTGTGAAATCGAGGACAATCAAGCAGCTTCCGGAGGAGGAATTGCCTGTCTTTACGGTTCAAATCCCAACATCAAACATACTTTTTTCAGAAATAACCAGGCACTCAACGGCAATGGCGGGGGCATGTATAACTGGGAAGGTTCAAATCCAGAATTATCCTTTGTTTCGTTCGAATCGAATTCGTCAAGCGATGAAGGTGGTGCAATTTACATCCAGGATTCGGATGGGAAATTTACAAATCTTACCATAAAAAATAACCAGGCCACCAACAAAGGTGGTGGAATATTTATCAGAGGTGCATCATCTCCGGAATTTTATAATGCCCTTGTTTGCGGCAACAGCGCCGAATGGGGCGGAGGAATTATTGCTTTCGCAAATTCGGGAACGCCGGTCTTTCATAATGCAACCATCTCAGGAAATTCTGCATGGACCGGTGGTGGTGGCCTGGCATGCGATTTTGGAAATCCGGAATTTTATAGTTCGGTATTTTGGGGCAATTTTGCTGATGATTTCGGAAACAATGTTTACCTGCACGTCACCGAATCTGACCCGTATTTTAATTATTGCCTTATCGAAAATGGTATTGCAGGCTTTGGTGGCGATGGAGCAGGCCAAAACTATGATGTTTCGCGGTATCTAAATAATCGTGAAGATAATCCTCAGTTTGCAAATCCGGCCGAATCGGATTTTAACCTGTTAATTAGCTCCCCGGCAATAAATCGTGGCGTTTACGATACCACAGGTTTTAGTCTTCCAGCCATCGATTTAAACGGAAATCCCCGCATTTCGGCCTTCCTGCTGGATATGGGTTGTTACGAAAACCAGGAGTTTATTGCGCCACAACAAACGTTAACACTGCCTTCAGGCTGGAGCGGAATTTCATCGTACTTGCTTCCATATTTTCCGCAATTGGAAAAGATGTTTGAAGCTGCCGGCGAAAATCTGATTATTTTGCAAAATCAGGAGGGATTTTACTGGCGATCTCAAAACGTAAATACGCTGGGAAACTGGAACACGGAAAAGGGTTATCTGATAAAACTATCCGAAGAAACAAACCTGACAATTCCAGGTATAGTTTTAGAAAATACCATGATCAACCTGCCATCGGGCTGGAGCCTGATTCCGGTATTAAATTCCTGTGGCCTTCAAATAGAAGAACTGATTTTGGAGTTGGGTTCAGATTTGATTTTTATTAAAGAAGCAGTCGGCATAAAAGTTTGCTGGCCCGAAATGGGCATTCATTCGCTCACTGAGCTGATGCCCGGAAATTCGTATTTCATCTATCTGAATGAACCAGCTTTGCTAACCTTCCCGGCTTGTGACAAGTAAAAGCCAGTATTGGGGTGGTCAACCAAGGAGGCATGGAGAGAGGGGGAGACAAAGAGACGGAGAGAGGGAGAAAAGAGGGATAACATGAAGATATTCTAAGAAATTGTTCAATCGAAAAAAAACCTAACTCAGCTTTATGCAGGTTAGGTTTTTATTTTTGATTCGTCTTATTTTCAGATAAAACTTTACTACTTTTTTAAAAATTTCCTCTGTGTTCTCCCGATAGCTATCGGGATGTCTCCGTGTTATATTCCCAAATTTCTTAGCTATTCATCGAAATGAGGAATTCTTCGTTGGTTTGTGTAAAACGCATTTTATCTTTCAAAAACTCCATGGCTTCGAGCGGGTTCATGTCGGCCAGGTGATTTCTGAGAATCCAGACCCTTTGGAGCATTTCTTTATCAAGCAGCAAATCGTCACGGCGTGTGCTTGAAGCAACGATATCGATAGCCGGGTAAATACGTTTGTTCGAAAGCTTGCGATCGAGCTGAAGTTCCATGTTACCGGTTCCCTTGAATTCCTCAAAAATTACTTCGTCCATTTTTGAACCGGTATCGATGAGTGCAGTCGAAATAATAGTCAGTGAACCTCCATTTTCGATCTGACGGGCAGCACCGAAGAAACGTTTTGGTTTATGAAGCGCGTTGGCTTCAACACCACCCGAGAGTACTTTACCGGAAGCGGGCGAAACGGTGTTGTAAGCGCGGGCAAGCCTGGTGATCGAGTCGAGCAGAATCACAACGTCGTGGCCACATTCGGTTAAACGCTTGGCTTTTTCGAGAACAATATTTGCAATTTTAACATGCTTTTCGGCCGGTTCGTCAAAAGTAGAAGCGATAACTTCGGCCCTTACGCTGCGTTCCATGTCGGTAACCTCCTCGGGACGTTCGTCGATGAGTAAAACGATCATGTAAACATCTGGATGGTTGTAAGCGATGGCGTTGGCAATTTCTTTCAGAAGAACGGTTTTACCGGTTTTTGGCTGAGCCACTATCAATCCGCGCTGACCCATGCCAATCGGGGTAAACATGTCGATAACGCGGGTTGAGATTGTTTCGCCGGGATGACCTGTAAGCCTGAATTTTTTCTCAGGGAAAAGTGGTGTAAGAAAATCGAAAGGAATCCTGTCGCGGACTTCGTCGGGGTCACGACCATTAATTTCTTCAACTTTGATGAGCGGGAAATATTTTTCTCCATCTTTTGGAGGCCTGATGCTGCCGCGGACGGTGTCACCGGTTTTGAGCCCAAAAAGTTTAATCTGCGATTGAGAAACATAAATATCATCGGGGGAATTGAGATAATGATAATCTGACGATCTCAGAAATCCATAGCCATCAGGCATAATTTCAAGCACACCCTCACTTACAACAATACCTTCAAATTCGAAAGCATACGAATCGCGCTTACGACCCTGTTGTGGCGGAGCCTGGAAGGGTTTTCTGGGTTGATTATCTTTTGCTGATTTGTCTTCTCCAACTACTTTTTCGTCTCCACCTGCTTTTTCGGCTTCAACACGTTTTTCAGGGACCTGACGCTTTTCCTGACGAGGCTCCTCGCGGCGTTCCTCTTTGCGTACCTCTCTTTTCACTTCTTTGGGTTCTTCCCTCACTGCCTTTTTCTCTTCGACTTGTTCCGAAGTCTCGGCTTTTCTGGGCTCCCATAATGTTGTTCTTGGGAAATCTGCAAAAAGATCGGCCTTTTTTGCGATTTTATTTTTTTGATCCAGTTCAAGTTTTGTAGCTGCTTTCTCTTCTTTGAGCGATGATGTCGAAAAATCACCACTTGCACTCGACGCCAGTTTTTCTTTAACCGGACCAACAGGAATATCCGGGCCAATTCTCCTTCGCTTGGTTCGCGATTTGCTGTCTTCTTCCGATTCGTCGGTTTTCGACTCAACCGGGGCACTTAAAGCTTGTTTATCAAGAATTTTAAATACCAAATCCTGCTTTTTGAGTGTATTGAATTTCTCAATACTCAGGTTTTTGGCAATTTCTTTTAATTCCTGAAGTAGCTTTCCGTTAAGCTCGATAATATCGTACATTTATTCTTGTATTAAATTTAGTTTTCTTTTAAAATTTTGAATTGCATGAATGATCATTCATTACATCGCCTGAACAGACTAAAAACTTATGATGATTTGGAATTTGGTTCGGAAGCCTTAATCTGTCCTGGCTTTGAAGTTAAGTTGAAACGGATAACAGAATTTTATTATTAAATATTAAAATTTGAGTTTTGATTCGAACGACATTTTGTAATGAATACAAACATTTGAAATGAGGATGCAAATGTAAATATTTCTTTCGATACAAAGCTAAGTTTTTTGATGCCTTAAATTTAGATCATTTTTCATGCAACATGATTATTTATCAAAACCAAATGATTTTATCTTTGCAGCCGTTCGATTTAAATCTAAAAACTTACAAAAATGATTCAACGTTTACAATCTGTTTTCCTTTTATTAGCAGCCATCCTGGGGATCGTTATCTTTTTATTCCCCATCGCCACTTACCTTTCGGATATTGCCTTTTTTAAGTTTTTTATCTGTTCGGTTCGCGATTATTCACGCCAGCCTTTCGGCGATGAAGCAACACAAGCCCGCCAGTTCCCGATGGTTTACACCTCAATTCTGGCTGTTTTGCAGTTGATAATTGCAGTGTTGGCGCTTGTCACCATTTTTAAATTCCGCAATCGCAGTTTACAAATCCGGCTCAATTATTTAAACATTTTTTTGAGTGTTTTGTTGGTTGGCGGCATCTTTTATTATTCGACCATACTCGAAAAACAATATGAGATTACGCCTCAATATGGCGTTGGTGGCTTGTTTCCGCTGGTGACGATTATCCTGCTGTTTCTGGCAAATCATTTCATCCAGAAGGATGAAAAGCTCATTCGTTCGGCCGACCGGTTAAGGTAAGCCTTAATATCTTTGTTTTTCGTAAATTTCGAGGTCTTTAATCTCAGTCCCATCTATCGAAAACCTTACCATTGTGATAACCTGGTGCATTCCATAATTCCCGGCTGCACCGGGATTGATGTGCAGGAGTTCGTTTTTCTGATCGTAAATCACCTTTAAAATATGTGAGTGGCCACAGACGAATAATCCGGGTTTCTCGCGCTGGATGATTTCGCGGGACTGGCTGCTGTATCTGCCGGGATATCCACCGATGTGAATCATAAAAACCTTTAATTGCTCGATCTCAAATAGCTGTGTTTCGGGATACGACAATCTTACTTCGTGCCCGTCGATATTCCCATAAACTCCCCTGAAAGGCTTGAAAGCGCTCAGTTTGTCGGCAACCTGAATGTTCCCGAAGTCGCCGCAATGCCATATTTCGTCGCAATCTTTAAAAAAAGTAAATGTTTGTTCAGGGAAACCTCCGTGAGTATCCGACAAAATCCCGATTCTCTTCATAAAATATTACATCTGATTTGCATTATTGGCTGGAACATATTTCTGGTTTTCAAAATCCTGCAGGTTAAAAGTGATGGTCAGCGTCATTTTTGTCCGGACAGCAGTGCCGTTTTTTACACCCGGCATCCATTTCAAAAGATTCAAGAGCCGGATGGCTTCCTGATTGCAGCCGGCGCCAACGCCATTAATGATTTTTATATTCGAAATTCTCCCCGACGTCTCAACAACAAAAAATACGCTTACCGCACCCGAAATATTCTGTTTGATGGCATCTTTCGGGTAGGTCATATTTTTGAGAATAAAACTACTGAAATTCATTCCTTTGGCGTCATAAACCGGTTTTGGCTGTTTGTCGAGACGAGCGGCTTCGTAAACTTTGGTTGAAGGATCAACCGGTTCGAAAGGTAAAATAAAATTGCTGTACCCGCGATGCTCGATCATCCGGTGGTATTTTTTAATACTAAATTCGATTTCGATCTCATTGTCTTCATCTAATTTCGTCCCGCGATATTCGGCTGGGTCCCAAAGCAGCAAACCCAGCAAACGCAATGCTTCGGCATCAATTTCGGGGCTGACCGGTTGTTTTACCTTAGGATTTATCATTTCACCATCCTTCGTCACAACAAAAGTGAGAATTACCGTACCCTCGGTGTTATCCTTCAAAGCCTTATCGGGATAAACCATTTCAGCCTTTATAAAATCCTTCAGTTGCGGCTTGCCACCATAATTTTCGGCATGGGTCATTGTTTGCGAAAAGATGTCAGTCCAAAACATCAACATCATCAAAAACAGGGCTGCTAATTTTAATGTTTTCATTGCAGTAGATTTTTGTCCTTTTTAAAACCAGCGTAAAGTTATTCTTTTTCACTATTGACCGACAAAGTTAATATTACGTCCCGACGGGTGGGGTGAACTAAATCAGTTACAATTTAAAACTAAATACGTTCCATTTGTAAATTTAATACAATGAGTCTGGTCTAAAAAGGTCTAAAAAATTAAAAAAATGTGGCTAAAGCCCTGAATACCACGTACATCAATTGCCCAGACCTTAAGGTCTGGGCAATTGAAAACCAGGCAGTTACCGGGCTTTAGCCCAAAATCAACCAGTTTTTAGACTGGACTCTATGATAATTAAACCAAAAGTTGCTGGTTGTAAAAAGAACCTTCAGCAAAAGGTTTACTTTTTTTTCTTTAGTCTTCTGCTTATTGATGCGTTTTCTGCTGTTTCACTTACTGTCAAAAATGACTTAAAACTCAACTGCTCCATTAAAAGGCATGTAACTTGCGGCTGATTTGAAGTCATATTTGTTAGTGACTTTGTCCTTTATTTTCGTTTGTCGCCATCGGACTTTCTTGCTTCCTTAGCTAAATTAGCCATTTCATCTTTATCAAACTGATTAAATAAGATTTCAAAGTACTGAGGATAAATCTCTTCTAGATATTTACTCACCGGATTAAATAAACTATTATCCAACGCCATTTCAACAACAGAAGTAGGATAACCATCCCATTTAACTGTACCTGAATAAGTGAAATTATGTTGAGGTAAGTCTAAATTCTTCTTCCAGAGTTTTTCGCTAGTGAAGCAAGATATTGCAGTTAAAATTAACTTTGTATTAGCATTAACATTCCCCTTTTCAACTTTGTATGAAACACTTTCAGATAAAACATTATATTTTGACTTCCACTTTCTATCATTTGTTATTTCCATATCAATAAAGATTTGTACAACAAAATCTGAATTTTCCTTGTCAGTAAATACCATTTCGTCAACTGAGTTAAACGGACCTCTAACTTTAAATCCTTTTGCGGTTAATAGTTCTTCTACATCGTTTGCCATAGATTTCGCCAAATCACTCCAAGGATTTCCAGCTTGACTAATCTCTTTATCTAGGAAAATTGGTGCTAATAGAGCTATTGTTATTCCAGTGCTTGCTACTGCACTCCTTTCGGGTGGAGAGTAAGAAAATTTAGGAACATATTTTTCAGTTGCTGCTATGCCTTTGTCTTTTTTCTGAGCAAATACAGCCTGAGAAATTAATAAAATACACGCTAGTAGTGCAATTTTGTGATTAAGTATTGTTTGCATGGATTGTAATTTTTGTGTTAAAAAAAATAGTTTATTATTATGTGTAAAAATTGAATATTCAAATTTCTTATCAATTATTAAGGCGGTCTTTTTTGATTTTTCATACAGCAAATGTAAAATAAAGTTTTTAAGTCCATGTAGTTTTTCTCTCAGCAAAGTAATTTATAACAATTCAAAATAATCACAATGAATTTAGAGCGTGGAATGGTTGAAGATGAATTATGAAATTTCATGTTTGCTCAGCTTGCAATAACATTAATATATAGTCCTACATTCAAAATCTGGGATCTAATTTTAAGATCAGCTATAAGTACAAAGCAGTCTATGACTTAGAAAAAAAATAATTTTTATAGTCATAGTGTATCAAATGGAAGAGCCTACATGGATAACCATAACGAGCAAGTAGTATCTCGCCCGACAAGCTCTTGATATTTCGCAATTCGCAAATTGAGAAATACTTTTTTATGAGTAACAAGATGATCTGATCATAATAACCAATAAAGGGCGTGTTTATTTCAATCGAAAAGTATACCAGTATTTCATTTCAAAAGTATACCATTTTAATTAATTACGATGGTTTCAATTTTCTTTTTGGGGGTACCCCCAAAAAGAAAATTGAAGGTGCCCGGATTTTTAGTGGTTTTTTC